>JADLED010000040.1 GCA_020846335.1 Bacteroidia bacterium | reverse complement strand
TAGATAATTCGGAACAATTAGTTTAGATTATTTAGATTTGAAAAGGGAAACAGGAAAATTCAGATAAAATGCAGCAAAATAACATCACTTCAGAAGGTTACTCAGAAATTGTGGTAGATAAAAACCTTGACCGGATTGTTTCTCTGGCCACGTTGATTTCTAAATGTCAGGCGGCGTTTATCTATTCTCAAAACGAAAAAGTTATTGCCCTTAATGCCCAAAAAAACTGCACCATTAATTTAAATAAAAACTCGGTCGATTTTTTTAACACGCTTTGCGACGAAAGAAAAATTGTTGAATCGGGAACCAAACTTGCCAATGATTTATTTAAAAATGGCGAATCGTTTTTTAAGCAACACAATATTGAATATTTTGCCTCCTGGCCTTTAATAAGCACTTCCGAAAAATTTTCGGGCATACTTTGCATCTGCAATAATATGCCATCCGAACTCGATGATAATCAGAAAAAGTCGATTGAACTGTTAAGTGATCAAATAATTGCCGTGCTTGAAGAAAAAAATAAATCCTCAAAGCCCGGCATCAAACGATTACTCGAAAAGAAATTTGCCAGCCTGAGTTACTATTACAATGCTTTTTTAAATGGAACGGATTACGGTGTAATTTTAATAAACCTGAAAGGGGTGGTTAAAGTGTTTAACACCGGCGCCGAAAAAATGCTGGGTTATAGCTCCTCAGAAACCATTGATAAAAAAACCATTTTTTCTTTTCATAACATTGAGGAGTTGCACAAAAAGATTAGTGTGGATGGTAAAAGCACCGAAATAAATTTTGACGATTATGTTTCAAAACCCCGTTTAGGAATGGCGGGAATTGAAGACTGGACGTTTATCAAAAAAGATGGTAAAAAAATCATCGTTCAACTTTCGCTTTCTGCCATAAAAAACGAACAAAAAGAAATTATCAGTTATCTGGCCATTGCCGAAGATGTTACCGAAAGAAGAAAAATTCAGGAAGCCTTGCAAATCAGCGAAGAAAGGCACCGTCTGTTTTTTGAAAACTCACAGGGTTTAATGTGCTCGCACGATGTGGATGGCAATTTATTATCCATTAATTCTGCCGGAGCTTCGCTTTTGGGTTATACACCAAACGAATTAATCGGTAAAAATATCCGCCACCTAATTCCAACCGTTTTGCAAACACGGATAAACGAATACCGTGAAACCATTAACACCAATGGATTTGCAACCGGCCTGGTAAAACTCATTCACCGCGACGGTTCTGTGCGAGTATTGTTTTACAAAAACAACCGCATTGGCAGTCAAAACAATGCCTACGTAATTGGCAACGCCATCGACGTTTCGGCACGAATTGAACTTGAAAACGATTTAAAACGCGTGAAGGTTTTTGCCGAGCGCACCAGTCTTGCCAAAGATCAGTTTTTGGCCAACATGAGCCATGAAATTAGAACACCCATGAATGCCATTATTGGCTTTACCGATATTTTGGTAAACACCGAGCTTAACGGCAATCAGCGCGAGTGCATTGATGCCATAAAATCGGCGGGTGAAAATTTACTGGGCATTATAAACGACATACTTGATTTCTCAAAAATTCAATCGGGTAAACTTTCCATCGAAAAATTACCATTCAATATAAAAGAAACGGCACTTAATACATCCAACATACTTAAAGTAAAAGCCAACGAAAAAGGCATAAAACTGAATCTGGTTTTAGAAAAGGAATTGCCCGATGTGCTGATTGGCGATAGTTTAAGGATAAATCAAATTCTCTTAAACATCATTGGCAATGCCATTAAATTTACTGAGCGTGGCGAAGTTACCGTGAGCATTAATGTACTTAAAAACAACACGCACGATTGTTTGATTTATTTTTCGGTAAAAGATACCGGCATTGGTATTGATGCCGAGCACCTCGAAAGTATTTTTGAACGCTTTACCCAGGCATCCAACGAAACCACGCGCCGGTTTGGTGGCACCGGTTTGGGATTGAGTATTTCGCGCAACTTAATTCAAATGCAGGGTGGAGTTTTAAAAGTAAGCAGCAAGCCGGGTGCAGGTTCGGAGTTTACCTTTGAATTGCTCTTCGAAAAGCAGCAAACAGTAAATGAACCAAAACACACAGCCGATAACGGACTAAACCAACCATTACGCGTGGTGAAAGTGTTGCTGATGGAAGACAATGATTTGAATCAGAAGCTTGCAAGAAAAGTGGTAACTGGATTTGGTTTTAGCATTGATATTGCAGGCAATGGACAAAAAGGCGTTGAAATGCTGGCAAATGGAAACTACGATGTGATTTTGATGGACCTTCAAATGCCGGTAATGGACGGTTACCAGGCAACAAAACACATTAGAGAGGTTCTAAAATCCAACATACCAATTATAGCCATGACGGCGCACTCGCTAATTGGCGAAAAAGAAAAATGTTTGGAAATGGGCATGAACGAGTATCTTTCGAAACCGTTTAAAGCTCCCGACTTATTGTACAAAATTAATCAACTCACGCCTTCCGTTGAAGGCCTTGCTGTTGATGAGGCTTTGATTGCAAAAAGAGTTATTTCGTATGAAGAAGAATCGCCCAACCTGCAACGTATTCAAGAATTGTCGGGTGGCGATACAGCATTTGAAAGTGAGTTAATTCAGCTTTTTTTACAAAATGCACCAAAAGATATTAACAGCATTAATGCCGCTATTTCAGAACAAAATTGGTCAGAAATGAAACAACATTGCCACAAACTAAAATCAAGCGTGATGGTTTTTGGTCTCGATCAACTTGGCAAAATGTTGTCTGACATGGAACACGACGAGTTTCAGGGAGAACCCTTGAAACAAATTTGGTTGCAGGTGCAAAATGCGTTTAAAAAGGCGGTTAAAGAAATGAATACCCTAATCGTTGAAAATTATAGATGAGAAATAATGGAAATTGACTAAATTTAGCACTTGGTATTTTTGCTCAAACCCACTAATACCAAGCCTTGTGCAACCACTTAGAAAAAAATGAACACCACTTTGTCTGATAAAATAACTTATGAAGGAGAGTTTTCCGAAGGGACAATAAACGACCTTTTGAAAAAAATCGACGCATGGCCTTCATCACTTTTTAAGAACAAAGCCGATGTTAAATATGCAGTTATTGAATTGTGTAGCAATATCATTTCACACCATTCAAGTACCGATTTTGGTTCGATAATAATAGACCCGCAACACAGCGTTTGTTATTTGGAAGTGAGCAGTTTTGCAAGTGCCAAAGATTACGAAATTGTCGCTTCAATTTTAAACGAACTAAAGTCGGTTAAAGATTTAAAAGAACATTATTTCAGTAAACTTGAAAGGGCAGGCCACGCAGAATCAGTGCAGTTGGGCATGTTAAAAACCTACCGTTGTTGCAATGGTAATATTGAATTAATTGGTAAAACAGTGGCAAGTAAAATTCTTTTGACGTTTAAATTAAAAATAGATGATTGTAATTGAACAGGGAGAAAGCACGCCTTATGTAAAAGTTGATCCTGAAAATTACAGTTTCATTTTAAAAGGCAATTCTTTTATTACCAATCCACACCAATTTTATGCGCCTGTTAACGATTGGGGTAAAACCTATTTGGTTAAAGAAGGCCACATCTTGCATGTTGAAATTACCATGGGATATTACAGCACCTCCAACATTCAGTATCTTAATTTATTTTTCAAAACCCTAATTAATAATAACAAAGGAAAAATAGAAGTTACCTTTTACCTTGACGAAGAAGAGGAAGAGGACCTGGAAGAAACCATGCTTTCGTTGATTTTTAATACAGGTTTGTCGCTCAACAAAAAATACCTTTAAATTTTATTTTTTTATCTGAGGTTTATCCTCTGCCTTACCACTTTCGGCATTAGCTGTTTTGCTTAGATTTACCGGCACCTCGGCAGCTTTTATTTCACAAGCCGTACAAATTTCTTTCCATTTTAATTCCATGCGGCAATCGGTGGGTTTAATATTTATTACTTTTTTGGTGCTGTCTGGCATCGGAAATTCCATGGTGGTGCTTATTGTTCTTGGGCCTTCAAAAGCAAAAGGTTCCTTAAAGCGGTCTTCCAGATGAATGTCTTTGATGTGAATTTTTTTACCAAACACAACGGTGTACAATTCAAAAATAGCCTGAGTTATGCGGATGTAAATAATATTTTTATCGCTGTCGTAATTTATTTTTACCGTACCGGGAACTTTAGAGCTGTATTCAAAAAAACCGGTTTTTACAACGGCATCGCAGGAAAAAAAACTGCTGTCGGGCCGAATGTTTATTTTCGGATTTTTAACCGTCCAGGTATAGGTTCCTTTAACACGCAGCACTTCAAAATCGTTGGTACCACTTATGTCGCCCATGGCAGCAAGCACCTTGTTTACCGTTTCTTCGTGCAACGAAACCGAAAAATCGTTGATTAATGGCGCTTTTTTTTGAGCCAAAAGAGATATAAAGCAGAAACAAAAAAATAGTATTGCGGACAGGCGATTCATGACTCAAAATTAAAATTATTCTTCATCTTCTCCACGAAGGGCTTTATCGTAATCAGGATGCTTCAGGTATTTTTCCCTGTCGGGTTTTTTGCTGGTGGTAAAAAATATTTCGCGGTAGTTGGCTGCAGTCATGCTGTCAAAATGTAAAATATTGTATTTATACTGCATGGTTTGAAACAAATTAAGTAAAGTAAAAAAGGCGATTAAATAATAAACCGACTTTTTTAAGAATACCTCTTTACTTTGCACATGCAATAAAAACGCGGCAAAAGGCAGCGCCATCAGCGGATAAATGTCTATAAGCACCCGTTGGCCAAATGTGCCGCCATACCACCAGCACCACCACGAAAAGCACACATAAACATAAATTAAAAAGAAAACCAGGGTAGGCAATAAAAACTGCCGGAGTTTATTTTTTAAAAAAGCAATTCCAATAATGGCAAAGGCCATCACGGGTGTATAAATCAACCAGCCCTTTCTGAAACCAAAAAGGGCTTTAAACACATGCGGATTTTTAAAAAAGAAACCTTCGCCTACATACGAATTAAAAAAGTACTCACCAGTAATAAATTTCCAATAAAGTAATTGTGGTAAAAAAACCAAAGCACTTATTAAAGCAATAAAACAACCGTGAACAAAAAACAATTTTAATTTAGAAATGGATAATTCATTGTAAGGAAACAGAACCAATCCCGCAAATAGGGTGGCTACCAATACATTAACAGGACGCACCAAAACCAGCAAACCTAAAATCAGTCCCAAAAAAAGCGAGTACTTCAGCAATGGTGTTTCTTTCCATTTAAGAGTGTAATAAATAAACATGGCCACCAGTGTAAACCCAAAAGTGTGCGCCAAACCACCGCCAAGCGTGAGGTAAAAAAATACATTGGTGGCAAAACACAAACAAAAAAGTGTGAGCAAAACAATGTTTTCGGGAAAGAACAGTTTTAAAACCCTGCGCAGATAAAACAACCCAATTACAAAATAAAAAAGCGACGAAAACAGAATGGCAAAATGATAAGGTTCCGAAAAACCGGTATCTGAGTAACCACTTAATTTCGCATAAACATGCGCCATTCCAAAAAAAGGCAGATATCCTACGGCCATGCCCATGCTCATTTTAATTACGTAGTTGCCGTTTGGTGCGCGGTTGGGCCAAAAACGTTCTTCCTGTTTCTGTAAGGTGGAATCATCTATAAACTTTAGCGACAGGTCGTGGTGAATGAACAAGGCTGGTAAATAAGCGTAATAGTTGATAATGTCGTGATGAATGACATTTTTACTTAACCACCTTTCGTGATTAAGGTTAACCCATGTTACCGAAATAATCAAAATGGCAATCAGCCAACGGAAGTTGAAATGCCTTATTACATTAATTGTTTTCAAAGATTCAGATAAGGCATCAGGCCATGTAAACCACCTTCGCGGCCAAAACCACTTTCTTTGTAGCCGCCAAATGGCGACGAAGGATCGAACTTGTTATAGGTGTTTGCCCAAACAACACCGGCGCGCAGTTTGGTGGTTAGATTAAATATTTTAGAACCTTTGTCAGTCCAAACACCGGCGCTTAAACCATAAGGAATGTTGTTGGCTTTTTCAATCACCTCTTCAATGGTTCTGAATGTTTGAATGGTGAGCACCGGACCAAAAATTTCTTCCTGCACCACACGATTGCTTTGCGCAGCGCCAATAAACAAGGTAGGTTTGCAGTAAAAACCATTAGCCGGTAATTTGCAATTGGGTTGATAAATTTCCAAACCCTCTTCTTTCCCTACTTTGAGGTAATAATTTATTTTATCCAACTGTTCGCGGCTGTTAATGGCACCAATGTCGGTGTTTTTGTCCAATGGGTCGCCCACAATAAGTGTTTGCATGCGCGCCTTAAGTTTTTGAATGACTTCTTCGGCAATGTTTTCCTGCACAAACAAACGCGAGCCTGCGCAACACACATGGCCCTGATTAAAAAAGATGCCGTTTATCACACCTTCCACTGCCTGATTAATTGGCGCATCATCAAAAATAATGTTGGCTGCCTTTCCACCCAATTCGAGTGTGAGTTTTTTATCGGTGCCGGCAATTGATTTTTGTATAATTTTTCCAACATCGGTGCTGCCGGTAAATGCAATTTTATTTACATCAGGATGATTTACCATGGCGGCGCCAGTATTTCCAAAACCGGTAATAATGTTTACAACGCCCGGCGGTAAGTCACAATCGCGGATAATTTCGGCGAGTTTTAAAGCCGTGAGTGGCGTGGTTTCGGCGGGTTTTAACACCACCGTGTTGCCGGTTGCAAGTGCCGGTGCAATTTTCCAGGCAGCCATTAACAAAGGAAAATTCCAAGGGATAATTTGTGCCGCAACACCCAACGATTTTGGTTTTTTATTTGGGAACGCGTAGTCGAGCTTATCAGCCCAGCCTGCATAATAAAAAAAGTGATTGGCTGCTGTTGGTACATCAAAATCACGGCTTTCGCGAATGGGTTTGCCACCGTTCATGCTTTCAATAACCGCCAGTTCGCGTGAACGTTCCTGAATAACACGTGCAATGCGAAAAATGTATTTGGCCCGTTCCTTGGCAGGCATTTTTTTCCAGACTTTTTCATAAGCCTGCCTGGCCGCTGCCACAGCGCTGTTTACGTCTTTCTCACCGGCTTCGGCAATTTCAGAAAGTTTTTGTCCGGTGGCAGGGTTGTGTGTTGAATAATATTTTTTACTAAGTGGGTTCACAAATTTTCCATTAATAAAAAGACCGTAGCGGGCATCAATTTTTGCGTGATTGCTGGCTTCGGGCGCGGCGGCGTATTTCCATTCAAATTTGCTCATCGTTGTATGTTCGGTGTGTTAAACCAGATGGTTAAACTTTATTTTTTCATTAATCAATGCTTATGTAATCCTTGCTGTAATAAACACCGCGTTGCTCTTTGCCTAACTGAAGGATAATGTCGTTGGCCAAACTACTGGCACCAAAGCGGAACCATTGGTTACTCATCCAATCAGGACCAAGAGTTTCGTAAAGCATAACCAGGTATTGCAGGGCACTTTTTGCAGTAGATATACCACCCGCGGGTTTCATACCCACCATGTTGTTTGTTTTTAAATAATGGTCTTTAATCGCTTCCAGCATTACCAGTGTTACCGGCATGGTGGCGGCAGGTTGAATTTTGCCGGTTGAGGTTTTTATAAAATCGGCACCGGCGGCAATGGCAATATCGCTGGCAAGGCGCACATTATCAAGAGTGGAAAGCTCGCCGGTTTCTAAAATAACTTTTAATCGGGCCTTGCCACAGGCATCTTTAATGGCAGCTATCTCATCGAACACAAATGTGTAGTTACCTTTTAAAAACTCGCCGCGACTAATTACCATGTCCACTTCATCGGCACCTTCCATCACTGCAAAACGCGTGTCGTCGAGTTTTACCTGCAATGTAGAGTTGCCACTGGGAAAGGCGGTTGCCACTGAGGCTACTTTTACGGCACTGTTGCCAAGGGCTTTTCGTGCAGTTTTAACATGGTTGGGATACACGCAAATAGCGGCCACGGTTGGTAATCCGGGAATGTCGTCGCTGAGGTGCAAGGCCTTGTAACAAAGTTGTTTCACTTTGCCATCGGTGTCTTTTCCTTCCAGTGTGGTAAGATCAATCATGTTCAGCGCCAGCTTAAGTCCGCTTAATTTGGTTTCTTTTTTTATGCTGCGGGTGTTAAACCGGGCCACGCGTTCTTCCACGCCGGTTTGGTCAATCAGCACCGTATGTCTGAAATTTGGACTCATATTAATTGAATAAATATAAGAATTTTAAACAGCCTCTAACTGGCAAAATTTCCCCTTTCATTTAGGTTTTTTTAGTAATTGCCTGTGAAGCTGCCTGCCATAATTGGTTAAATTTACCTGATTATGTTTGGGTTTTGCAAACCGGTTTCTTCCAAAAAAAGATTTCTTCCTTTCAGGCAACTGAACGACGAGTTTGCCTTTACTTTATTCGAAAAGGCAGATTCGCTCCCATTAAAAGAGTGGGAAAGTATCACAAAAAAAAACACCATTTTTCTTGAACCATCCTACTTAAAAATTGTAGAACGCTGTTTGCACACAAAGCTGGTTTGCCGCTATGTTATTGTTTGTCGCAACACCAAGCCCTGCGGCATTATTTATTATCAGGTGTCTGACTTTAAGGCCAGCGTGTTTGGTGATGTGTTGAGCAAACAGGACGATTTGCAAAAATCGAAACGCATAAACATTTTTGAAAAATACATCGATTCCAACAAAGACGAAACGCTCATGCGGCTTTTTACCTGTGGCAACAATCTGGTGAGTGGGGAGTACGGATATTTGTTTGATGAAGCGGTGAGCACGGAAAAGGCACTGGCTTTGTTGCTCGAGATTACTGACGTTGTATCAAAGGAAGAAAAGTTACGTGGAACCATTTCGGCGGTGTTGATAAAGGATTTTCATGCACCAATTGAACCCCGAAAATTTTTAGAAAGAGAAAAGTACACCCTGTTTCAGGTAGAACCCAATCTGGTAGTGCAGTTGCCTGAAAGTATCAACAGCTTGAGCGAGTACACAAATTTGTTTTCAAAAAAGTACCGCAACCGTGCTAAATCAATCTTTAAAAGTTTTGAAGGTGTGGAAGTAAAAAACATGAATCTTCAGGAAATTGTAAAGCACGAAAATGAAATTTACGCACTTTACGAAAATATTTTTGACAAGGCTAAGTTTAAACTCATTAAGTTACCGCCTAATTATTTCAGCAGCGTTAAAGCCATTTTTCCCGAAAAGTTTAATGTAAAAGGATTTTTTATTGGCAAGAAATTAGTGGCGTTTGCTTCCTGTTTTTTAATGCCGGATAACAGTCTGGAGGCGCATTACATTGGCTTTGATTACGAATTAAACAACCAATACAATTTGTATCAAAACATTTTGTATGCGATGATTAGCGAGGCTATTGCCGGCAAATGCCAAAAAGTAAATTTGGGTCGCACGGCTGCCGAAATTAAAACTACAGTAGGGGCAAGGGCCGAAGATTTGATTTGTTATATTAAACCACAAAACACCATTTCTAAAATAATTCAAAAACCTTTTATTACGGCTTTGCAACCCTCCAAATGGACGCCAAGAAATCCGTTTAAAGAAGAAGTGGCCGAGGTTCTGCAAAACTAGATTCGGACAATTTGTTTGTCCCGAATATGTCCGTAAATGCCCGAATATTTTTGCAATATTTAAGGCATGAAAATCCTGCTAATGTTACCCTTGTTTTTGTTCTTCTCATGCCAACATGCAATGCTTGTAAACAAAGGCATTAACAAAGCACGCACCACCATGTTAAGCGATGAGTGCGATGGCTTTAAATTTTATTTTCAGAAAAACAGTTTGGGCGATTCGGCAAGACCTTTTATTAAAAAGCAACTTATAAAATACAAGCAGGAAATTTTGACCATAATGGCCGAAAAAACTTTTACACCCGGCATTGAGGCTTTTTTTTATTCTTCAAAAGAGCAAATGAATCAGGCTTTGGATACTAAAGCTGAAGGCATTTCTTTTGCCTCCAAAAAAGTAATTGCCTTTGTTTTTTCACGCCAGTTCAGCAGTTTAACCCGTCACGAAATAAGTCACATCCTGTCCAAAAATTTGTGGGGAGCTTCCGAAATCTGGATCGAAGAAGGCTTTGCCACCCTTACCGATGAAGACATGCAAAAACAAAATTTTCACCAGCAATGCAAGGCCCTTATCGGGACTCCTGATTTTATTGATGCGTATGAGTTGTTTAATCATTTTAACTCATTTGGCGGTAATTGGAACCGCTATGTGGAGGCAGCCAGTATTTTAAAATTTATAAAAGACGCTTATGGTAACGATGGGCTCAAAGAAATTTGGAAAAAGAAAAGATTGCAATTAAAAAATAAAAGTGAGAAACAACTTTTAAAGGAATGGATGAGCGTACTGGAAAACACTTGCAACTGATTATTAATCCTCGAAAAACTGACCTTTCGCATTTTTGCCTTTTCTATTTTATGATTTTACTCATTTTAACTGAGCCGAAATAAACAGAAATTTACGGCAATAGAAACACAGTTATGATTATTGAACAATTGTATACCGGATGTCTGGCCGAAGCCGCTTATTATATTGAGAGCGATGGTGAAGTGGCCATTATAGATCCACTGCGCGAAGTGGACCAATACATCAATCTGGCGAAGAGTCGAAACGCTAAAATAAAATACGTTTTAGAAACCCATTTTCATGCCGATTTTGTTTCGGGTCATGTTGATTTGGCTGCAAAAACCGGAGCCACCATTGTGTATGGCCCTACTGCCATGCAAACAGGTTTTAAAGCGCACATAGCCACCGATGGCGAAATTCTTAATCTGGGAAAAGTAAAAATAAAAGTGATACACACGCCCGGGCATACCATGGAAAGCTGTTGTTTTCTGTTACAGAACGAGGCAGGCCTTGACACCGCATTGTTTTCGGGAGATACGCTCTTTATTGGCGATGTGGGTCGCCCCGATTTGGCGCAACACGTGATTGCCGATTTAACCCAGGAAAAACTGGCGGGCCATCTTTATGAATCGTTGCGTAACAAAATAATGCCACTAAGCGACGACATAATTGTGTATCCTAATCACGGTGCCGGAAGTGCTTGTGGAAAAAACATGAGTAAAGAAACCACCGATACACTTGGTCATCAGAAAAAAGTAAATTACGCACTTAATCCCTTACTCAATAAGGAAGAATTTATTAAGGACTTGCTCAATGGCTTAACCCCGCCTCCGGGTTATTTCCCACAAAATGTGTTGCTAAATATTAAAGGCTACGAAAACATTGATGAAGTGATGGCGCGCGGCAACAAAGCTTTAAGTGCAGAGGAATTTGAAACTGCTATGAGCGAAGACAAGGTGGTTGTAATCGATAGTCGCAGGGCGCCTGATTTTGGCAATAGCTTTATACCCGGTTCAATAAACATTGGCCTGAATGGAAATTTTGCGGTTTGGGTTGGAACACTGGTGCCGGATGTTAAACAACGGATTTTAATTGTGGCCGACATTGGTTCTGAAAAAGAAGTGTTGATGCGCCTTTCGCGGGTGGGCTACGACCAGGCCATCGGTTATCTGGAAGGCGGCTTCGATAGCTGGCTACAGAGCGGAAGACCCACCGATAGCATTATCACCATTAGTTCGGAAGAACTTGCACAAATTAACGAAACCGAAAAACCGGAAATACTGGATGTGCGCAAGACCAGCGAATTTAACAGCGAACATTTGATGGAAGCCACAAGCATTCCGCTCGATTATGTTTCTAAAAATCTGGCCTCGGTTAATAAGAACTTAACATACTATGTGCATTGCGCAGGCGGTTACCGCTCCATGACCTTTGTTTCGATACTCAGAACTTTGGGTTATAGAAATTTGATAAATGTGGATGGTGGTTTTGCCAAACTTAAAGCAAGTGGCAAATTTAAAACTACCGAATACAAGGAACCAATAAGTATGTTGTAAAATTATTTACCTTTTTTAAAGTAAGCGCAGCAGGAATTCATCACGCAATTTAAACACTGTGGTTTACTGGGTCGGCATATTTCGCGACCCAAAAAAGAAATGGCCATTCCGGCTTCACCCCAGTTTTTTTCGGGCAAGGCTTCCATCAGTTGTTTTTCTATTTTTTTAGGGTCGGTGCCACTGGCAATGCCAATGCGCGGGGCAACACGCACAACGTGTAAATCCACAATAATACCTTCGGCTTTAACACAGGCTTCACGCATAATCACGTTAGCCGATTTTCTGCCAATGCCCGAAAGAAGTGTAAGTTCCTCCATGGTGAGTGGAATGTTTTTATCGTCCTTAACGGTTTGTGCCAATTGCATTAACCATTTTGTTTTGTTTCCAAAATTGCGAACCTTGCTGATTTTCTGGTACAAATCTTCTTCAGTTGCTTTTGCCAGTTTTTTCATAGTGGGAAAAGCTTTGAACAATGCGGGAGCCAGATTATTGATGTTTTTATCAGAGTCCTGCGCCGAAAGAATAACCATTACAAGCAATTGATAAATGTTGGTGTAATTAAGTGGGTGTTTTTTTCCTTTGTATTGAGCCAGCAGAGGTTTAAAAGCTTTTGCCCATTCGGTATGTGCCATATCAAATTTTAAACTAAAGTAGATTATTTTTGTATGTTTACAAAAGCTAAGATTTATTCCGTGAAAAAAATTGCATTTCTGATTCCGTTTTTAATTTTGTTTTCCTGTAAAAAGAAAAGCACTGTTGATCAACCTGCCGAGGACGCCAAAATAATAACTCAGTATATCAGCGATCACAACCTTACTGCCACTGCTACGGGTTCGGGGCTTTATTATGTGATGACCTCACAGGGCAATGGTGCCCAACCCACCATTAACTCAAACGTCACCGTAAAGTACAAGGGTTATTTAACCAATGGCACTGTGTTTGATCAAACCACCAACGTTGGTTCCACATTTTCTTTAAACGATGTGATAAAAGGTTGGCAGGAAGGCATGCCGCTCTTTAAAAAAGGTGGAAAAGGCATGCTGCTTATTCCTTCGGCCTTAGGCTATGGTTCGCAAGCGCAGAACGGTATTCCTGCTAATTCTGTTATAATTTTTGATGTGGAGTTACTGGATGTGAAGTAATTGTTTGCCAAAGCAAATTTAAAAATCATAAGCACTTACTCAATTAAAACACTACTACTGTGCGAACGCCCAAGTTCATCCTGTACGTTAACAACATAATTGCCCTTGCTTAAATTTGGCAAATCAATTCGTGTTATGGCCGATAGCAGCGTTTTCTTCAAAACCACTCTGCCGTTCATATCAATTAATTCCATAGTACAAGGCGCATTGGTAGATGCTTCGCAGTTTACAGTAAGAACGGTTTTAGCTGGATTGGGATAAACAATTACTTTGAGCGAATGCTGGGATTTCTCTTTAATGCCTGCCCAGGTTGTATCGTGGATGTTGCCAAATGTGTATTCGCCGAGTCGAAGCGTATCCACTTCAATAAAACCGGCTTTAGAACTGCTCGGAAATTTTACGGCATTGTGCACCCAGGCCCAGTCGGCAGAGGCGTTAGCACGGTGAAACAAAGCAATGCTGTCTCCGTTTACAATGGTTAGCAAGGTGTCCAGATAAGCGAAGTTACCCGATGTGCTTTTGGTGCCATCGTAATTAAAACGCAAACCGGCCAAAAATCCCGGAGAAATAATGCCTTCCACGGTCCAATAATGTTGGTTGGACAAACGGTGATTTCCGGAATTGTTTTTAAACGGATCGGGTTTCACATAATTGTGAGTTATTCTAATTAATGAGGAATCAGCACCTTTGTTCTGAACCTTGAGTAAGGCCTTGCTCAATGCATAGTTAAAATTACCAGTGGCTTTAATTACTTTGGCTTCGTGCGAAGTGGCGTCACTTATTTTACTTTCATAATTAAGTGCATACATAATCGGTGTAAAAGGAAGGTTGATTGAAAAAATTCCGGTAGCGCCTGATAACACCACTTTTCTTACTGCCGTGCTCCAGTCGTTTTTAAAGAAAGTGATTTCGAGCGGTACGTTGTTGTATAGTGTTGGTGCCCCGTATAATTTTTGTTCGAGTGATACAACAGCATTCACACTGTTGGAATTTATGGTGGTGTAGCGAATTGAATCCACCGAAAAATGAGGCCACCCACCTGCAAACACCCAATTATTAAAGAAGTCGTTCAGGTTTTGCGAACTGCTGGTTTGAAACAGATTTTTCATTTCGGTACTGTTCATGTTTTTGTAAGCTTTTTGTAGCATGGCATATTTGGATGCGTTAAAAAAATCAACATCACCCATATATCCCCTTAAAGTGTGTGCCACGTCGGCACCTTTTAAATACACGTGGTCACCATAAGTTATACTGTGAGGTACACCGCTAACAGCTCTGAAGCCTTCTTTTTTGTGGAGAAAATGCAAAAGATTGTCGTGAGTGGTTTTTACTTTATTCAGATAAGTGTTTTTTCCGTATTGCCATTCTAAAAACAGATAACTGCTAAAGGTTGCCATTCCTTCGTTTATCCACATGTCTTCCTGAGTTTCGCAGGTAATTAAATCACCCCACCAGTGGTGCGACAATTCATGCGCCATTAAATCCGATTCGTAAGCAAGATTGCCAATAAACGGGCGCGGATAGGTAATGTTGGTGGCGTGTTCCATCGCTCCACTGTTAAAAGGCACAATGCAATAACCAATGCGGTTCCACATGTAAGGTCCAAAATAATTTTCGAATCCGGTAATGCAATTTTTAAGATTGGTAAAACCCGCTTTAACGGCTGCGGTATCACTGGCATGTGCCACCAGGTGGATAGGTTTTACACCGTTGATGGTGTTCACGGTCCAGTTTACCTTCGAGTAATTGGCCACCGAAACGCTGGCCAGGTAACTTGGTATTTCTTCGTTCAGCACCCATTTACGTGTTCGCTTAGTTCCGGTAACAATATCAGAAACAAGTTGTCCGTTACAATAGGAACGGCGTGCGGAATCGTTGGTAATGTTAAACTCATATTTGTTTTTTTCTACAAAATTATCGAAGCAGGGAAACCACACGCGGCCATAGTTGTGTGGTTTGGCGCCAAAACCTACTCCAAGGTTAAATGCATATTCAGCACCCTGTGTATTATCGAAATAAAATCCGCCCCAGCCGGTGGCATCCATAATGGGTTGACCCTTGTAATACACTGTAATTACCGAAGTGTCGGTAATGTTTTTTGGCGCCACAAAATTTACTTTTAAAATGGTGTCGTTGTGAGTAAAAGTGCGTAGCGAATTATTTTCTTTCACCGAATCCACAGTCAGTTTCAAAAGGTCAAAACGGATAAAAGTTCGGTTATTAAGTTTTGGTGCAAACCGAATTTGGGTATTGCCTTTTATTTGTTTTGTTACACTGTTTCCAATTTCAAGATTAACAGTGAGTTTTAAAATATCAAATGTATCACTCCTTAAATTCTCAGGGCTGTAATAAATAGCAGCCTGAGCCTTTTTATAAGCCTGGCAGCCGAATGTTTGCGCACTGAAACGAATGGCTGTTAAAACAAAGAGTAGAACGAAAAATGTTTGGATGAATTTGGTTTTAAATTGCATGTTTAAATTTACTGAAAAAGTGCTTTGCAATAAACATTCAGGTAAATTTTAAACCGGCAATAAGAAGAATCAAAAACTAAATCCTTTTAGAAAGGCTTAAGCGGGTAACATATATACAGAGTTTGTTTTTTGAACGCTTCAAGCTAATGCCATATCCCAGTTTTGTTTTGGGGTCTTGTACGTTATACTGTTCATCTAATTTTTGTTGAATCGTAACAGCAAGTTTATTCATATCCACATCACCTGAAGTAGCTTCCAGATAGGTAATTTCTTCGGACAAAATGTATTTTCTTTGTTTGAGGTAAAACCAGCCATGGCTTGATTTTATAACCCTTTTCTCGAATGTTTCCGCAAAAAAGTTTTGGTTATTTTTTGTTTCGTTATGCGACAATATTTTACGGTGACTCATGTATGCTGCATGTTTTTCTGAGGCTTTTTCGAGGGCTTTGTTTTTAGCAGTAACATTTGGTGATTTGCTGTTTGTGTGCAGGGCATAAAGTTGATTAGTTAAATCAGTGTCCAATTGTTTTAAATTCGGTTTGCAGTTTTTTTGCTGTTTATGTTGCACCAGGCCCAGGGTATCAATCGCGGAATGTGTTTGGACCTGAGTTGCAAAAAATTTCGTTGGGATGTTACCAACTCTATTTGATGCAAACAAATCGGTGGCATAAACTCTTCCTCCACTGCTAAGGGTAAAAGCGGTGCCATGCACTTTGTGAGTGGATGACAGCATATTGATATTGTGTCCGGGCGATTCGGCCCATTGTTTAAAAGCATAATTGGCCATGGTAGTGGCAATTTCTAAAATTGTTTTTCCACTGCGGCTGTAATTGTACAAGGTATTTTCTCCCGACCACTGGTGCTTACCTTGCTGATTGGTTGTGAACAAATAACGATCGCGGGGATTTTCACCACAAAAAAAAGGGGTGCCTGGTTTTTCGTGATGGGATAACACACCGTTTTCATGCTGCCAGGTGTTGTGATTGCGGCAGGTTAACCAAAGCAAGTCGTCCCATGCCAAAGTATCCTGATTAAAACGCCGGCGATACGAATTAATAAGTTGGTGAAAGATTTGGGAAGCACAAAAGTTGATTTTTTCTATTGAGTCTGTTTTGGCCAGTTGGTGCAGTTCGGGAAGCTTTGATAGTGTGTAAAGTTGAGCGTAAACTCCGGTGCCTCTGCCGAAGCTGAGAATAAAAATAACAAGTAAAATCTTTTTCGGCTTTTTCATACGTGCTAAATTTTAGTTGTAATAGGGTGCGCCAATCATTAAGAATTTGCATCTGGTTTTTAAGGAACCATAGCTTTATCTTAATAACACCTAAACAGAAAAAAGTAACACAAAAATGTTGTGCCTTCAAAAAATAATCAGGTATAAAATCAGTAATGCGCCTGTTGCATCAAATAATTCTGAACATAATCCGTAACGCCATCTTCCAGACTGGTGAAGGCTTTGTTGTATCCGGTGTTTACCAGTTTGCTCATGTTGGCTTCGGTAAAATACTGGTATTTGTCGCGTATGTCTATTGGCGTATCAATAAATTCGATGTTGGGTTCCACGCCCATGGCATTAAAGGTAGCGGTGGCCAAATCAAAAAAGGTGCGGGCTTTTCCGCTGCCTAAATTGTAAATGCCGTTTTTTGGTTTGTCTGAAAATAAATACCAGATAACTTCCACTACGTCCTTTACATACACAAAATCGCGCAATTGACCGCCATCGCTGTAATTGGGGTTGTGCGACCGAAAGAGTTTCACTTTTCCGGTACTTTTTATCTGATTAAACGAGTGGAAAATAACGGAGGCCATGCGTGCCTTGTGATATTCGTTGGGGCCATACACGTTAAAAAATTTGAGCCCGTGCCAGTTAGGCGGACACGTAGTTTGTTGCAGTGCCCATTTGTCAAAATCATTTTTGCTATTACCATAAGGGTTAAGGGGTTTTAGTAAATGAATTTTTGATTCATCATCTGCATAACCATGCTCGCCCAAACCGTAGGTAGCTGCCGAGGAGGCGTATATTAGTGGAATTTGGTGCTGGCTGCAGGTGTTCCAAATAGATTTGGTATAATTAAGGTTTAGTTGGTTAAATAAATCCACGTTAAATTCGGTGGTATCTGTTCTGGCACCAATATGAATAACGTAGCTTACAGCCGGAGCATTATTTTCGAACCAGGCCAAAAACTCCGAGCGTTCCATTTTGGCATTAAATTTTTTTCCTTTGGTGTTATCATCCTTTTCGTGTTTGCTAAAATCATCCACCAGTAAAATGTCTGAAACGCCGCCGGCATTGAATCTTGAAACGAGGCAGGAACCAATAAATCCTGCCGAACCTGTAATTACTATCATAGTAAAGATTAAAGGACAAAAGTACCAAAATTAAACGTTTGAACTGAGTCATTTTGTTTTTACCTAAAAATGCCCCATATTTCGATTATGGAAATAAAGCGCGTATTCGACATTTTGGATAAACTTAAAGTTTATGCTCCAAAAAAAGACATACTCAATGCCAAAGAAAACAAGCAATGGGTCAGTTACAGTCTGGAAGATTTTATCAATACTGCTAATTACGTAAGTACAGGCCTTTTACAGTTGGGGCTTTCGCCGGGTGATAACGTGGCACTGATGGCCGGTAACATGCCGCAATGGAATTTTGTGGATTATGGTTCGCAACAAGTGGCCATGCCAACAGTCCCAATTTTTCCCACTCTCAGCAACGACGATCTTAAATACATTTTAAACCACTGCGAGGCAAAAGTTATATTTATTTCTGACAAGGCAGTTTACAACAAAATTTTAAAACTCAAAGACGAACTGCTATTCCTTAAACACATTTACAGTTTTAATAAGGTAGAAGGCGTGCAAGGTTTTTCGGAGTTTTTGGAATTGGGAAAACAAAATTACAATACCGAAAAGATAAACACCATTAAACACAGTATCAGGGGCGAAGATATTTTAACGCTCCTTTATACCTCTGGAACCACGGGCACTCCAAAGGGGGTTATGCTTTCGCACAATAATTTATTAAATAATGTGTTTATCTGCCAAAACATTGTTGCGTTTTCGAACCAGTGGCGGGCACTTAGTTTTTTGCCGCTTAACCATGTTTACGAGCGCTTTTTAAATACACTCTATTTATTTCATGGCGTAAGTATTTATTATGCCGAAAGTTTTGAAACTATTGGTGAAAACTGCCGCGAAATTCATCCGCATTTGTTTGTTGCGGTACCAAGGGTTTTGGAGCGGGTGTTGGAGCGAATCAGCAATGCCGGCGAAAAACTTGGCGGATTTAAAAAACGCATTTTCGACTGGAGCATGAACATTGCCGAACGCTATGAATTGAAAGGCGCCAATGGGGCGTGGTATGAAATGCAGCGTAAAATTTGCGATAAACTGGTGTATAAAAAATGGCGGGAAGCTATAGGCGGAAACATAGTGGCTGTTGTAAGCGGTGGTGCGGCATTGAATCCCCGTTTGGAAAGAATTTTTACCTGTGCAGGAATAGTGTTGTTGCAGGGTTATGGACTCACTGAAACCTGTGTTGTGGTGGCCGTTAATCGTTTTGAGGAAGAACGTCGTATGTTTGGCACGGTGGGATTGGTGGTTGAAAATTCGCAGGTGGAGCTGGCTGCAGAAGATGGCGAAATTTTAATGAAAGGTCCGAGCCTGATGATGGGATATTATAAAAACCCCGAAGCCACTGCCGAGGTAATTGACAAGGACGGCTGGTTTCACACAGGCGATATAGGCACCTTTGTGAATGGGAAGTTTTTAAAAATTACAGATCGCAAAAAAGAAATATTTAAAAGCAGTTCCGGAAAGTACATTTCGCCGGTAGCCATTGAAAACAAACTCAAAGAGTGCAAATA
This sequence comes from Bacteroidia bacterium, assembly GCA_020846335.1. Taxonomy (GTDB): domain Bacteria; phylum Bacteroidota; class Bacteroidia; order B-17B0; family Aurantibacillaceae; genus Aurantibacillus. Next base: position 6,567 of record JADLED010000040.1, on the reverse strand, counting down.
CATTGAACAGTGCATGGTTATTGGCGAAGGACAAAAATTTGCTTCGGCGCTTATCATTCCTTCGCTATCATATTTTAAAGAGTATTGCAGTGCCCGCTCAATTGAATGGAAAGGGAATGACGACATGTTTGAACACGAAGAGTTGCGTAAAATTATAGGTGAGCACGTAAAAAAAGTAAACGCGAGTCTCGCAGCATATGAACAATTAAAACGCTACCAGTTTATTAATGCTGTTTGGACCGTTGAAACAGGCGAAATAACACCTAAGCTGAGTCTTAAACGCAAAAAAATAGCAGAGAAAAATAAGGATGTTATTGCCAAAATCTTCGGCGTGGAAGACTAATCAACTCTGAACTTTGAACTCCTCGCGCTGAGCCAAGTCGAAGCGTCAACTTTGAACTTTCAACTCTCTACCCCAAATCAAACTTAATGCCCTGAGCCAAAGGTAAATTATTGCCCCAGTTAAGCGTATTGGTTTGACGGCGCATGTAGGCTTTCCAGGCATCAGAGCCGCTTTCGCGTCCGCCGCCGGTTTCTTTTTCGCCACCAAAAGCACCACCAATTTCGGCACCACTGGGTCCAATATTTACGTTGGCAATGCCACAATCGCTGCCACGTGCGCTCAAAAACAATTCAGCCTCACGCATGTTTAAGGTCATGATGGCGCTCGATAAACCTTGCGGCACACCGTTTTGCAGGGCAATGGCTTCTTCCAGTGTTTCGTATTTAATAAGGTATAAAATAGGCGCAAAAGTTTCATGTTGCACAATGGCCATGTCGTTTTTTGCTTCGGCAATGGCCGGTTTCACGTAGCAGCCGCTTTCGTATCCTGCACCTTCCAGCACACCACCTTCAACAATTATTTTTCCACCTTCGGCTTTAACACGACCAAGTGCAGTGAGGTAATTGTTCACGGCATCTTTATCAATCAAAGGTCCCACATGATTTTTTTCGTCCAATGGATTTCCGATTTTTAATTGAGCGTAGGCTTTTACCAAACTGTCTTTTACCTTATCGTACACATTTTCGTGAATAATTAATCGGCGGGTGGAAGTGCAGCGTTGACCCGCAGTGCCCACAGCGCCAAACACAGCGCCCACAATGGTCATATTAAGATCGGCATTTTCGGTAATAATAATGGCGTTATTTCCGCCCAATTCAAGAATACTTTTGCCAAAACGTTCTGCCACTTTAGTACCAACAAGTTTGCCCATTCGTGTTGAACCTGTGGCAGAAATAAGAGGGACATTGGTGTCAGCAGTGAGTAGTTCGCCAATTTTGTAATCACCGTTAATAATACAGGAAATGCCTTCCGGCAGCTTATTTTCCTGGGCCACTTCGTTCCAAATGTGTTGGCAGGCAATTGAACATAAAGGTGTTTTTTCAGATGGCTTCCAAATACACACATCGCCGCAAATCCATGCCAGAGCCGTGTTCCAACTCCATACAGCTACCGGAAAATTAAAGGCACTGATAATGCCCACAATGCCCAAAGCATGCCATTGTTCCATCATGCGGTGATTTGGGCGTTCGCTGTGTAATTGTAAGCCATATAATTGTCTCGACAAACCCACTGCAAAATCGCAAATGTCAATCATTTCCTGAACCTCACCTAAACCTTCCTGCAACGATTTACCCATTTCGTAAGAAACCAGCTTTCCCAGATCACTTTTTTTGGCGCGTAATTTATCGCCAAACTGCCTTACAATTTCGCCGCGTTTAGGGGCCGGAACTTCACGCCAGTAAAGGAAAGCGCTTTTGGCTGAAGTAATCACTTTTAAATAATCTTCAGTAGATGCCGTTTTTACTTTGGCTATTAGTTGGCCATCAACCGGGCTAACTGAATCTAAATTTGTTCCTGAAGAAAACCAGTTGCTGCCCGTGGAACAACCATCATTTATTTCTTTAATGCCTAAGGCACGAAGTGTAGCTTGCATAATTTAAAATTGAGGTACAAAGATAGCCATTATTCCAAAAAGGCAAGTTGTGCTTTAACATTAGTTAGGGCTCCATAAAACAAAACCCCGCCTGATTAGAGCGGGGCTTTTTATTTTAGAAGCTTGTACTAAATTATTCCTTAATAAATTTAACCCTCAGATTTTTTGAAGAATTGCTTTGAATAAAGTAAATGCCAGGAGCCAATGTGCTAATATCAAATGAGTTGTTGTTGGCATTAACGTCTAATTCCATTACTTTTCTCGAACTAACATCGTACACTGTATACTTAGCAGGAGAATTGTCTGAAGATTTAACATAAAGGATGTTACCGGCAGGATTTGGGTAAACACTTAATTCTTTGAGATTGTTTAACGGCTCATCAACAGAAACACAGCCGGATACCGTAAACGTTTGGGCTACTGCCTTAGAGCAACCACTGGCATTGGTATAACTGTAGGTAATGGAATAAGATCCTGCCACTGTAGGACTAAACACACTGCCACTTACAAACGAACCTGTAAATACACCACCACTTGGTGAGCCTGAAAGCGTAATGCTTTTTTGCGAAATACAGAAAATTTGTTGTGATAAATTAATACTTGGGCTTGGCAAGGCGTTAACAACAATCGTTGCAGTGGCACTAACCGATGATGGACAGCCTGAGGCATTACCATCTACTGTATAGGTGGTGGTGGTTGAAGGACTAACAACAATGATTGCAGAATTTTGAGTATTGCTCCAGGTATAGGTGGAGGCTCCTGAAGCAATGAGTGTGGCATTGGCTCCGGCACAAATAGTAGCCGAGTTTACCGAAATACTGGGCGATGACACAACTGTGATAGAAGTGGTGGCCTGATTGGCTGCACATCCATCTATAGAAGTGCCGTTAACTGTGTAGTTGGTTGTAGAGGCCGGACTCGCCGTGAAGCTGCTCACGTTGGTGGCATTGTTCCAGGTGTAGGTATTGGCACCGGTTGCAGTAATAGTAACCACGCCGCCCGAACAAATAGTAGCCGCATTTACTTGAATGGTTGGGGTAGGATTAATTGTGACATTAATGGCAGATGATGCAGTACCACAGGCATTGGAAACAGTAATGGTGTAGGCTCCGGTGGATGAATTGGCAACCGTTGGATTTGGAACCGAAGTTGAGCTGAATACGCCCTGACCTGCCCATGCATAAGTAATAGGAGCGCTACCATTGGTAGTTATGTTAAAAGTAAGATTTTGTTCTGAACAAACAGGCGCGTTGTTGGTAGTGGTGGCAATACTTGCCGGAACACAAGTGGTGGTTGAAGGTGAGAAAGCCAATCCTCTGAAAATAGTGTTGCTGGTAGAAGCGGTTGCCAGAGTGGTGGCTGTTGAAGAAGCGCCAATATCCTGAATGGCAATTAATCTGTTGGACGATGATTCAGTGGTGGTTGCATAAACAACGGGATTGGTTCCTGAAAAATCAGCCACCACCCCAAAAGCACCAATAGCAGCAGTACCTGTTGGAAGTGTATATGCTAAAGACCATGTGCTGGACGAGAAAACCCATTTTTGAATTCCACCTGAGGAGGTATTACGGGCATCGGCCACATAACAAATAGTGCCTGAATTATTAAAATAGAACTGTCCGGGTTGAGCACCGGTGCCGCAGTTAATAACTGTTACAACAGATTGACCCGAAGTGTTTGGTGTTCCGCTACCAACTGAGTAAACGCCTATATCAGCCGGTGTTCCGCTTGCCACCTGTGAGCTGATATAAAGTTGGTTATTAAATATATTGGAAGCACGTAGGTTTGTTTTGGTGCTTTCAACCAGGGTGGCTGTTGAGACTGTTCCAAAATAATTCATCCCCTGATTAGAGCCTGAAGCCCAAAGATTGCTGGCATCGGTGGCTGCAGCACCTCTGATATCTCCACCCGTAAAAAAAGAAGTACTGTTTGCACCTATTGTATAGGTTCCACTGCCATTAATCAGACCCACGCCACGGTTAATAGCACTTGACGCAGAGGTATTAATAATAGTTGTATTAGGAAGTGCCTGCATGTAGCCGCCAAATACTATGTTGTTGCCATCTGCCGAACGTGAAATGTAACCTTCGCTGGTGGCATTTCCTCTTAATACCATGGCATTGGCTCCGGTAGTTGGCACGGCAACGCTAAATGTAGGACTTCCGGATGTGGAATATTCATTAAAGATTAAGGCATTGCCTGTGTTGGTAAGTGTACCAACACCATTACCAATTTGCAACACAACCAGATTGCCGGGTGTGAACTGAGCTTTTGTTGTAAATGACATTAAAAGAATTAAAATTCCAATACCACTTAAAAGATTGTTCTTTTTCATAAGATTTATTTAAAATGTTGTAAGGGCAAAACTGCGCTTGTAAGTGCAAAAATATGCAATTATTGTAAAGTGTAGTGTTATTAAAAAGAAAATTTTATGAATAGGAAATCCGGCAGTTTTGTTAAGCCAGGCTTAATGATTGGGTAACAACATTGACGCTAATGTTTACCTAACAGTAAAGTTGAATATACATTAGGCTAAGACACAAGCATTTATTTTGCACAAAAATATACTACATGACAAAAAAACTATTCATCATATTGGCTGCAATATGTACGATTAATTCAAAAGCTCAAAATCCAGGATTGGTAATTAGTGAAGTTCTTGCAAATCCTGCCGGTACAGATAGTTGCAAAGAATACGTTGAACTTTTCGCAACACAAAACATTAATTTTTCATTAACACCTTATACTATTATAGTTAATAATAACGGAACAGCTAATAACAATGGCTGGGTGGCCGGTGGCGCAATATCCTACGCATTTGCAATTAATTCGGGAAGCATAGCAGCAGGAAACGTGGCTTATGTGGGTGGCAGTTGCATGTCGCCAACCGGCGTACAACTCAGAGCAATCAACGTTAAGTACCAAAATGGTGATTGGAATATAGGAACTGCTAATTCTGCCGGAGTGTTCGGAAATGGTGGAAGCAACGCCGATGGAGTAGCCGTATTTAATCTTCCTGTTTCATCTATCACAAGCACCACTGTGCCTACCGATGCTTTGTTTTTTGGCACAGCCATTGGCACGTCAATGGTAAACTCCGGAATTGATGGCTATCAATTGCCGGTAAATGATTTTTACAACGGTGGTAAATTAAATGGAAGCAGCTTTCTGGCGCCTGATCCGGGTTCTGATCTTATTATTACTTCAACTGGTATTTATGATTTGGCAAGTAATACATGGTCTGTTAACAGAAGTATTTCAACCGGTTCAATTACGTCAAGTGCAGTGTCTTCTATTTCACTTTCTGTTTCAGGAACTGTTACACCGGCCACTTTTGCATTTGTAACAAACGACACAACGGTGGCTGAAAGTGCCAACACTGCTGCAATTTATCTAAGGTTAAGTGCAGCCAGCACAGCCAGCTCTTCCATTTCGGTTTATGCTACAGCCTTTTCAAATGCTTCTGCAACAGACTATACTTTGGGAAGCACAACGTTTACCTTTCCTGCCAATGCTGCGGTTAATTCAACTGCTGCCATAACTTTTACCATCAATAACGACGCTCTTTCGGAAAGTGCCGAATACATTATCCTTAGATTTTACAATCCACAAAACGCGAGTATTGGCACCATTAATCAGTTTGCATTTTATATTGCGGATAATGATAAAACCATTCCTGCACCATCCAATGCCATTTCACTTAATTTACTGGCAAGTTTTTCAAACACGGTAACCGGCAGTAACTCTGCAGAAATTGTGGCACACGATCCAAGCACACAACGGTTATACATTGCTAACAGCATTGGTGGTAAATTAGACATTGTTGATTTTGTGAATCCATCTAATCCCACATTGTTATATTCAGTGCCTATTACTACTTATGGCAACATAAATTCAGTGGCCGTGCGAAACGGAACTGTGGCCTGCGCAATTGAAAATTCAAGCAATCCACAGGATTCGGGCAAGGTTGTTTTTTTAAATCAAAACGGTGTATTTATCAGTCAGGTAAAAGTTGGCATGATGCCAGATATGATTACATTTAATCAGGCCGGCACCAAAGTGCTTACTGCAAATGAAGGAGAGCCAAATGCGGCCTACACAAGCGATCCTGATGGTTCTATCAGCATTATCAATATCTCAGGCGGAGTTTCTGCGATCACACAAACCAATGTGGCACATGTAACATTTACAGTTTACAACGGACAGGAAGCTGCCCTGCGGGCACAAGGTATAAGAATTTACGGCCTTGGAGCCAGCACGTCAAAAGATTTTGAACCGGAATACATTTCTGTTTCGAAAGATGATACCAAAGCCTGGGTAACTCTTCAGGAAAATAATGCCGTTGTGGAAATAAGCCTTACTTCAAACACCATCACCAGCATTAAGGCACTGGGTTCAAAAAATCATGCACTGCTAAACAATGGTTACGATGCTTCAAACGTAACCAAAGGAGTAAACATTTCTAATTTTCCGGTTAAGGGTCTTTTTTTACCGGATGCCATTGCCTCTTATACAGTAGGAGGTGTGGATTACATAATTACTGCCAACGAAGGTGATTCAAGAGACTATTCAGGCTTTACTGAAGAGCAACGTATTAGTGCGGTTAATCTCGATCCCATCAAATTTCCAT
>JADLED010000039.1 GCA_020846335.1 Bacteroidia bacterium | reverse complement strand
GGAGCAGAAAGACAAATTGATTATGACAGTCAGAAACGGATTTTTGATCCTTCGTATTTATTTTATGGAAAGTATTACCATTTCTATTCACTGGATTTTGGCTTGCTTATCGGTAAAACATTTACCAAAAAATTGCAATTAGGTTTTTTATTAGAATATAACCTAAATGAATATTCTATTAGGAAAACACCCTTTTTATATGAGATTGAAAATCTAACTTATTTAAAAAATTATAAAATTATTACTTATGGTATTTATTGTAAATTTTAGCCGGACATCCTTTGCGTTACTCAAAAATGTCCTTTTGCTAATAATGCTTCTAGCATTAAAAATAAGTGACGCACAAATTATAGATACGAGTTATCTTAAAGTAAATGAAATTCACAACGGCATCATTTACTTCAAGAAAAACCCCTTAACTTCTGACAAACAATTTATCGATGCAGAAGTATTTAACTTACCAAATTGTCAATACAAGCTTGCTAAACAAATGAATTTTGGCGAGTCCGACAAACACTATAAATACCAACTTTACCACAAAGGTTATTTGGTTCAGGGGTATGAGTTAGTAATACATATTGTAGGAGAAAATATTACCGGAACAGGAAGTGTTCCAAGCAGTACGTTTGACATTAATGTTGCTTCAAATATTTCGAACGAAAGTGCAATATCCATAGCACTTAATGATGTAAACGCAGAGAAATATGCCTGGCAGGATTCTATTCGTGAACTGGCAATTAAGGAGGCGCAGAATGACAGTACAGCAAGTTATTATCCTAAACCCGAATTCGTAATTATGAATGGAACTTTATGCAAACGTGTGAAAGTATTTGCTCGGACTCCCTTGGCTACTTATGACTACTACATAAATGCACAAAGTGGAAGCATTGTAAAAAAAGATTTGAAATCGAGTTCAGGATGTTACAGTCATGATACAAACAGCAAAGCTGCACAACAAATCGACCAATGTGAACTGGGTTTTAATACAAAGACAAATGCATTTGTAGCAAATACAGGTTGTAGTTCAGGTTGCAACGCAGGAAGTGCTGATTTAGAATACTACGGAACACAAAACCTCAATTCAGACAGATTTTTGAATTTTTGGGCAGTTTGCCAAAATAAGACAAAAGACCCTTGCGGTTCTCCATTTATATACGTCCGAAAGGCGAATACGAGTCTAAATTTCAATTACACAAATTCAACTGGTAATTGGGGAACAACCAATCATTCGGGAACTAATCCCCTTTGGATTATGAGGAGGGTTACTGATTACTACGCCAATCATTTTAATAGGTTAAGCTACGACGATGCTGGTGCGCAAGTAAATGTTTTCGCTGATGACCCAAATGCAAGTGCTGGTGTAGCCAATTGGGACGGAACCAGTATTAACATTGGATATAACACAACAAGCAATGGTTTTTTTTCCAGACAACACGTGATTGACATCTTGGCACATGAATTTACACATGCAGTTAATGATAATACAGCCATGCTGCCTAATACTGGTGAAGGTGGGGCAATTAATGAATCTTTGGCGGATATATTTGGCATTGCAATTGATAACAATGTAAAGGCAAATTTTAATACAGGTGTTGCCATTGATTATATACTTGCAAACGAAGCGAGTAATAGTACAAGGAGTCTTGCCAATCCGAACGGTAGCCAAAAGCCTGATTGTTTCGGTGGTCAGTTTTATGTAACACCAACAACACCCTATACTACTGGTAACGACATGGGTGGCGTGCATACAAATCTAGGCGTGCTGGATTTTTGGTTCTTTCTGTTGGCGGAGGGTAGTAATGGGCCACAATTAAATGATTTGAATCAAACTTATTGCGTGAAGCCTTTAGGACAAGAGAGGGCCATACAAATAGTTTATAAGGCTCTTGCAGGCGGCTATTACACATCCACAACAACCTTTAATAGTTTTGCGGCCCAAACCATTTTGGCAGCGAGTGATAAGCATGGGTTTTTCTCGCCCGAAGTAGCAGAGGTTGTGGCCGCTTTTCATGCCGTTGGTTTAAGTCAAACCCCGAACCTTGTTTTACCATTTGTATTTGTAGGAAACAGAACGGAATCTAACAATAATGTTGGTTATCACTTTAATGCAGAGGTTCGACATCAAAACTACACTGCTACTTTTGGGGCAACGGTTGATGTTACTTCGGCCACCGAAATAATATTATTGCCAAATACAAACTTAAATAATGGGATTAGGTACGATGGTCATATTGCTAACGCCTGTTCTGCAAACGGCGCAAGCGGAGCAAAAACAATAAATAATAGCTCCGGTTCAAATGGTTCTGTTGCTGTAAAAGACGAAAATCTTATACAATCCATTTTGGCAGTAGAAAATAATTTTGATATTATTCCAAACCCGTCAAATGGAAAGGTGATGATTGCCTTAAACAATTCTGAAATGCTACCTTCTAGTATTGAGTTGATAGACATTTTGGGAAATAAGGTTGCAATAGTAGAAAGCCCGTTGACCAAGGAAATCCATTTTGACATGACTAATAACTCCAATGGCATTTACTTTGTTAAAGTTAATTACAGAGGAGCGGTTGTTTCAAAAAAACTGGTAAAGAATTAATACGCCAACAGCCAAGATTTAACAGGAGGGTTTTTAGAGAAGTGCTAAAAATTTCTGATTCTCTCATGATAAATCTTTAAATTTTGTTTAATCTGCTAATGGCTTGTTGTTTGTTGCTAAATCAAATTAACGCAGGTAGTACTACACATGAATTTTGAAAATAAATATGTAACTTTAAGAGAACGATTAACCCATTTTGCCAATTCAGGCAATGGCTTAATTCGTCAACATATTAAATTTATCAGAATCATGAAACATAAAGTTATATTCAACATTGTAGTAAGTGCATTAATTCTTTTAGGTTTAAACCTTACCGCCCAAAACGAAACCAAAATCTGGTATTTTGGAGCTAACGCCGGTTTGGATTTTAATACCAGCCCACCGACGTTACTTACAAATGGCGCATTAAATACTCAAGAAGGTTGCTCGAGTATTGCCGATGCAAACGGAAATTTATTGTTTTATACAGATGGGGTTACAATTTGGAACAAACAGCACGCTGTTATGGCAAACGGTACTGGCTTGTTTGGACACCAATCCACTACTCAAGCGGCATTGATAGTGAAACAACCGGGGGCAAGTTTAAACTACTACGTATTTACCCTTGATGCACAAGGCTATGTGAACGGGTTAAGGTATTCGGTAGTTGATATGAATTTGGCAGCAGGAATTGGTTCGGTAACCGCTAAAAATGTTTTACTGCATACCCCCAGCGAGGAAAAACTTGCTGCAACACTTCATGCTAATGGAACCGATGTGTGGATAATGACCCACGATTTTAATTCAATTAACTTCCGCTGTTTTTTATTGACCAGTGCTGGTGTGTCAACCAACGTAGTTATTTCAACTGGTGCAACCCCTCACGATGCCAATACGACAACTCCTCTTGGAGCAATAAAATTTTCTCATAACTCTAAAAAACTTGGAGTATGTGTTATTGGGCTTCAGACCTGCGAATTATATGATTTTAATGCCAATACAGGTTTGCTTTCAAATCCAATAGTGCTGAGTACTGTCATTCCTGGACCTTATGGTTGCGAATTCTCCAGCGATAATAGTAAATTTTACGCTGGCAGTTCATACGATGGTTCAGTTTATCAATGGAATTTATGCGCAGGTACTTCGAGTGCAATTATTAACTCCCAATATATAGTGTATGCAGGAAATTGGGACCCCAAAGGGTCCCTGCAAATAGCATCCGATGGTAAGATTTACCTTGCTAAACTTTCTAGTAATTATCTAGCCACAATTAATAACCCAAATGCATCTGCAAGTGCCTGTAATTATGTTGAATTAGGTCAATTACTAAGTGCCATTTCAGCCAGCCAAGTTGGATTACCAAACTTTGTAAGTTCTTTTTTT
>JADLED010000038.1 GCA_020846335.1 Bacteroidia bacterium | reverse complement strand
TACTAGGTAAAGGGGGTACTATATATTGCACATTTACTGAACAGATAGTTTTAGATTGGCAGCCAGTAGGCCCGGTTCCGGTTAATTGAACAATATTCCCTGGTAAACTGCTAGCAGTTATTACGGCTCCCGAGGCTGTAAAAGCAAGAGAAGAAGAGAGTGATGACCAGTAATAGGATGTTGCCCCACTCGCACTTAAAGTGATTTGACTACCATTACAATACACTGAATTACCAGTGACGGCAAGAGTTGGCAACGGGGCCACATTATAGGTGTAAGTTTTTAAAAAAACACACCCAGCACTCGATGTAGCGGCTATATTAAGTGAGGAAACACCCGTGGCTGTTGGTGTAACTATCGTATAAAGGCCATAAACAGGGCTATAAATAGGAAACGTATTATTAATTGTGAAAGATCTAGGACCTGAAATCCACAAAGTTTGCTCAGTATTTTCACACCAAGGAGAAAGAGTTCCAATGACAATCTCATCGTTTGTATATGGTTTTAATAACATTGTTTTGGTTATTGGGCAGGATGAACCATTACTAAGTGCCAAAGTATGTATTCCATTTTTTCTAACTGAAATTGATTGGTTTGGAGAGGCATATATACCACTTTTTGGAGCGCCATTCCAATTGTAGAATTGGGGCCAGTTTGGAGCAACTAACGTAATCAAACTATCGCATACCGGATTGTTATATTCCAAATAATTAGCGCTAAGATCAACGGTATAATTATTAATGGTAAGAATGTTTGGATACCCATACTCAGGACAACTCTCTAATTTAGCATCAAAATAGCCATAACCATAATGAATGGAACCATAACACCCTGCACCTATTACTTCAATATAAATATCATCTCCAATATAAGGAGTCAAATCGACACATCTTGTAGCCCAATTTGAAAAATAATTAAAATTGTTATGAAGTAGAAAATTCGTTTGGTTATGACCCCAACAATAATTCGGACCACTTAAGGTGTCATGAGCCTCAACAATATATTTAAAAAGTAAATTGTTATTAGTATCCTTTAAAAGTACAGCAAAATATGGTTGACCATCACAATCGTGATAGGCTGAGTTTAGTACAGTAGCATAGGCGAATTTTAATAAATTTGTCGACTCTGTTACCTTAATTTTGTTCCTTAATTTTGTTTGTTTACCATAAGGTACATTAGTATTTACCTGTACGACCCAGTTCCCTCCCAATGGTGAGTTTAAGGGTATGCCAACAATAGGATCGAAACCACCACTCACAACAGAAGCTGTTCCACCAGAATTTTGGAAACTATTATCAGGCATTTCCAATGAATTAACGTTTATTCCAGAAAAAATTGACCAACCAGTTAAATTTCCTGCTTCAAAATCAATATTTTGACCGTTCGAATTACTTGATTTGCGCAAATAAGGACTTGAAACAGGAACCTTCGGTAAATTAAACTTGTTTTTTATGAAATCTATTTTTTTTAGTCTTAAAATACAGTTCATTTCAGATAGATTTGCCCCCCTGCTTCTCAAGTCATTTAGAACCGCCTTTTCATCAAATCCATTTAAAGAGTCGATTTGTCCAATGGCATTAAACAGAAACGTAGAAAATAGAATAAACAAAATAGCATGTCTCATAAGATAAAGATAATAGATTGGTTCAAATCGACAAAAAGCAATGACCTTTGAGTAAAAAAACCACATTTTAAACAGATAGCAACAAACATCAGCCACTTTTCACAATATCGTGCTTTTGTCGCGAGGCCTGAGCAGTAATACAAAGAACCCCGCGAAAACTACAACAAACTAATTGCCGACCCCAATCTGCTCGAAAAAGAACTGGCCATTGGCGAAACCAAAGCCGCCACCATGGCCAACGAAAAACTAAAACAGATTAGAGAAGTGCTGGGCTATAATTAGGCCAACACATAAAAAAGCCGGTAAAAATTAATTCACCGGCTCTATTAGAATTTATAATTAAGAAAAATTATGCGCTGGCTTTTGGATCCGGGCCGTATTCGTTATCGCCACTATTGCCATTGGTGCAGGCTAAAATTAAATTGTAAATAGGAATAAGAAGGTACCAACCGCTTTTTCCAACATCGTGCATGCGCCTAACAGCAACAGCAATTCCCGGAATTAATACGGCCAATGAATAAATATTTGAAATCATTGTCGTTCCCATTTGTGCCCCTACAAGAGACAAAACAACAGAAATAAGCACATTAAACAATGCAAAGTACCAGTATTCACTTCTTCTCGCTCTGCCGCTAAAAGTGGCGTAATTTTGTAGAACTTTTACATAATATTTCATCTTATTTTGTTTTTTATTCCTACTCGTATGGCTTTTCAGATAACGCCCCGTTTTTTAGAGTGGGTTCTGGCTTCCACTTTTATTAAGATGGTTTAATTGCAACTAAAACATTGTAACTGGCAACAAAGTGTAAATAAATCGGTTTTAAACTGCTTTAGCTGGATAAATATAATAAGTAAAATTTAAAATCCAAAAAAACGAGTAGAATTAGCCTTTAAATAAAACCGGAGTAGGCTTAAAATGGAATTTGTGCAAACACACAAAAAGAATCCTGAACTAAATAAATAAAAATGCAGAGGAAAAGAAGTGGGGACAATAAATTTATTCCACCCAGCTTTTATAATACTTGCCGTCGTCAATGCCCATGGCCTCTTCAGTAACCATTAAAGGTCTAAAGGTATCTATCATCACAGCCAGCTCCTGCGTTTCTTTTTGGCCAATGCTTCTTTCCATGGCGCCGGGTGCCGGCCCGTGCGGTATGCCTTTTGGGTGCAGGGTAATGTGTCCCTGCTCAATATTGTTTCGGCTCATAAAGTCGCCATCCACATAATACAACACCTCGTCGCTGTCAATATTACTGTGGTTGTATGGCGCCGGTATGGCACGGGGGTGATAGTCGTATAACCTCGGACAAAAACTGCACACCACAAAAGTGGCGGTTTCAAAGGTTTGGTGTACCGGTGGTGGTTGGTGCACACGGCCTGTAATCGGTTCAAAATTATGAATGGAGAAGCCCCATGGATAATTGTAACCGTCCCAACCCACCACATCAAAAGGATGCGTGGCAAAAACCAACTCGTGCATCATGCCTTCTTTTTTTATCTTCATCACAAAATCACCTTTGGCATCGTGCGTTTCAAGTTCGGTGGGCAATTTATAATCCCGCTCACAAAAAGGAGAGTGCTCCAACAACTGGCCTTGAGAATTTTTATATCTCTTAGGCGTGTAATAAGGCGAGTAACTTTCGCAAAACAAAATGCGGTTGTCGCTTGTTTCAAAGTGCATTTGGTAAATCATTCCGCGTGGAATAATCAGGTAATCGTCGTATTCAAACGGAATATTACCCATAAAGGTTTTTAAAACACCCTTGCCCTTGTGTATAAACAACATTTCGTCGGCATCGGCATTCTTGTAAAAGTATGAAGTCTGACTTTCGGTAGGAGCAGCCAAACCAATAATGCAATCGCTGTTAAGCAACAAACTTTTGCGGCTTTGTAAAAAATCCTTTTCCGGCTTAATTTCAAAACCTTTTAAAAGCAGCGCTTTAATGTTTTTATCAATGGCAATTTTAGGTGCCACAGAGTAACTCTTTATTATTTCTTTTACCTGTGTAGGGCGGTGAGTGTGATATAGCAACGATGACATGCCATTAAAACCCTCGGTTCCAAAAAGCTGTTCGTAATAGTGGGCACTGTTTTTGTTTTGAAAAACAGTATGTCTCTTTTGAGGAATCTCTCCCAGTTTATGGTAAATAGGCATGAAGGAGCAATAAAACTATTTTACTAAAGTGGCTTTTACGTGTACAGTTTCCGACAAGGTTAAATTTTGATTACCGGGACTTCCGGTTTGAAAAAGAAAACTAACCCTAAACTGCATGTTTTCGGCAAACAGATAATTTTTAATATTTACATCCTGCAAATCGGCAGAAATAGAAGTAGCACCAGCCGGAATGTTACTTTTAGAAGCAACCAGCTGATCGGCTTGCCCTGCTGTTTTAATGTAAATAGAAACCGACTTTAAAAAATCGAGATTGGCTCCGGTGGTGCTGATGTTAAACTTGGTCATTTTAATTTCACTCACCAAATCCTGAGTGGTTTTGTTTTCGGCAAATTTGGTAGAAGTGTTGGTGGCAATGTTGGGCGTGGTAATTTCTACCGGAGCAGTTACTGTTGTAAAACTGGTTGAAGGAATGGTCATGCTGGATGTGTAATCAATATCAAATTCAGTTAGTTCATTTATCTGATCTTTGGTTTTTTGACACGAGCCAAGGCCCATCATAAGAACGCTGGTTAATAAGAGCGCTACTATTTTTTTCATATTTATAAAATTTACTTTAAAGGTAAGTTATTTTTTAATATCTCGGCCAGATTGGGACGTAAACGGCTTTTGTAAACCGACAAACATTCCGGTCCGTTTTTTACCCTGCCCTTGCGCAATGCTCGCTGCTCTTCAACCGGCAATTCCGAAATGCGCACACACTCCGGCGTGCAGCAGCCTTTCATTTTTTCGGCACAGGCATCACATTGTATAAACAACAAATGGCAGTCGTCGTTTTTGCAGTTCACGTGTTTGTCGCAGGGCTTGCCACACTGGTGGCATTTCGATAATACGTCGTCCGTTACCCGCTCACCAACCCGCTCATCAAACACAAAATTCATTCCACGAAATTTACTATCCAGTTGTTGGTCTTTTACCTCTTTGGCATATTGAATAATGCCACCCTGCAAATGGTTCACATCTTTAAAACCCTTGTGTTTAAAATAAGCGCTGGCTTTTTCGCAACGTATGCCACCGGTGCAGTACATCACAATTTTTTTATCCTCCATGCCTTTTAAATGGTCAATCACCAAAGGCAATTCTTCTCTAAATGTATCAGCGTCCGGACAAAAAGCACGATCAAAACGGCCCACTTCACTTTCGTAATGATTGCGCATATCAATCACAATCGTTTCTTCGTTTTCAATGGCTTCGTTAAATTGTTTGGCATTCAAATAGGTACCCGTGTTTGAGGGATCAAAATCAGGGTCCGAAATGCCGTCGGCTACAATTTTATCGCGCACCTTCACAATCAGTTTGTAAAACGACTTGCCATTGCCATCCACCGCGTGTTTAAAAGGCACATCTTTAAAGTAGGGCAACGAATATAAATGTGCCACAAAGTCGCCCCAAGTGCTTTCGGGCACACTCATTTGCGCGTTAATGCCTTCCTGGGCCAGATAAATTCTTCCAAAACAATTAAATCCGCTCCAGGCTTTAAACAGCTCGTCGCGCAACTCTTTAGGATTGGGAATGTTTACATAACGGTAAAAAGAAACCGTGTTCCGTTTCACCGATTCGGCCAAAAGCCGTTCTTTCAAAATGCGTTTATCAACGCGGTTTACCAATAATGCCATAAATAATAAAGTATAATTGCAGGTTATACTATTAATTTTTTTTCTGATGCATTGCCTGCTTTAAGTGCAAGGCCGAACAATAAATCAAAAATTATTTTTACGTTTGTAAAGGTACAAAATAGTTCCTAACCAATACCGATTCAAACATGTTGAGCACAAACGAAAAAATACTCATTATTGGCGCCGGAGGCCAGATAGGAGTTGAGTTAACCGAAAACCTTTCAAAAATTTATGGAGCCGCAAACGTTATTGCCTCCGATTTAAAAGCCTCTGAAGGATTAAAAGATGCGGAATTTGAACAGTTGGATGCTTTGGACAAAAATGCGCTGTTCGACATTGTAAAAAAACACGGCATCACCCAGGTGTACCATTTGGCAGCGCTGCTTTCGGCCACTGGCGAACAAAACCCCATGTTTGCCTGGAAACTCAACATGGAAAGTTTGTTTCATGTGCTGGATTTAGCCAAAGAAAAACACATCAAACAAATTTACTGGCCAAGCTCCATTGCGGTTTTTGGTCCAACCACACCGGCCATAAACACACCACAAAATACGGTAATGGAACCTTCCACCATTTATGGCATAAGCAAACAGGCCGGCGAACGCTGGTGCGAATGGTATTTTAAAAAACACGGGGTTGATACACGCAGCCTGCGCTACCCGGGCTTAATTGGCTGGAAAAGCGCACCGGGCGGAGGCACCACCGATTATGCCGTACATATTTTTCACGAAGCATTAAAAAACGGCAGGTACGAAAGCTTTTTAAGCGAACACACAACGCTGCCCATGATGCACATGGAAGACGCTATCAGAGCCACCATCGAAATTATGCAGGCGCCCGCCGAAAAAATTAAAATAAGAGGCAGTTATAATTTATCGGGATTGAGCTTTAGCCCAAAACAAATTGCCGACGAAATAAAAACACACATTCCTGATTTTACGATTACGTATAAACCCGATTTCCGTCAGGCCATTGCCGATAGCTGGCCGCAAAGCATTAACGACGAAGCTGCTCAAAAAGACTGGGGTTGGAAAGTAAAATACGATTTGCCTAAGTTGGTGGAAAATATGTTGGTGAATTTAAAACAGCAAATACCGGCTTAGTCGGCAATAATTAATTTGTTGCTAAATACAACGGCTTTTTCAGCGTTACAAATCTTCATAAAATATATTCCTGCTTTAAAAGCAGATATGTCAATCTGATTCTTTAAAGGCAAAGAACAAACTCGTTTTCCTGTTACATCAAAAAACTCAACAGAGGCGGCCTCTGACAACTGATTGCCATTTATAAAAAGAGTGTTACGTGCAGGATTTGGATAAATACTAAATTCAGGCAATTGCACAGTGGCATCAATACCCACAAAATTATTTACCCTCGCAAATCTGTAAACCCTGCCGCTTTGAATTTGGCCGGTAATCACATTCGAAACGCCATTGAGTAAACCCTTAATAGGATTGTTGTGCGGGCCATAAAGCACATCCGAGTTGGTGCACAAACCACTGTTTGCATCCAGGTCTTCGGCAAGGCCACTCAAAAACCCATTCGGATTTTCTAAATTATCAGAAGGATTTAGAATGTTGGTTGTACCAAATCTAAACTCAATATCGTTGGTGGTTTCATACAACCATAATTGAAAATTAACAACACTTGTAGAAGTACCATTCACATCGTTTTCACCAAAAAATCCGGCATTTTTTACCTGAATTACGCAGGTGCGGCTACCAACCGTGCCCGTGGTGGTATAAGATATGGCTGAGGTTCCACCCGGATCGCCCTCTGAATCAACATTTGGATCAAAGGCCTTGTCACACAAATCCTCAAACATGGGTGCCGCCAGTGTTATCACCGGATCATTTGCAGGGTCATCAAAAGTGCCAAAAGAGCCACCCGAAAAAACAATCGTGTCGTTTTGGTCGTTATAAATTTTAAAATTAAAACCAATGGGCACATCAAAATCCGGGTCGTCCCACTTTTGCCCACCCGTTAAAAGAGTGCCGGTAATTTCCTGATATGGCGCAGTGAATGTAGTAAAACCATATAGGCTGCTGCTTGCCGAATTTTTAGTATAAACGGAAGAGTTTGTTCCTAAATGAGTGTTTGGCTTTTTTTTGAGCCTGTAATGCCACCGAACAAGCCAGTAATGCAACAAAGAGTGTTTTTTTCATTGGTAGTTGTCACACACCTTTGTGTCTAACACTAATAAAGATATAACTTTTTGGTAATTAGACCAAAGTCACACTGGCATTTTTAATAGCCACCTGTTGCGCAATGTTTTGTGCCATTTCAATAAAACAATCCGACGACGTGGTGCTTTCCTGCATAACAGCAGGGCGGCCGGCATCTGAGGCTTCGCGCACACTTTGCACCAGTGGCACCTGAGCCAGTAAGGGCAAATTGAGTTCTTCGGCCAAATGTTTCACGCCGTCTTTACCAAAAATGTAATATTTGTTTTCGGGCAATTCGGCAGGCGTAAACCAGGCCATGTTTTCCACCAAACCTAAAATGGGCACATTAATTTGTTCGAGCTGAAAAAGCGCAATGCCTTTGCGGGCATCGGCAAGGGCTACATCCTGAGGTGTACATACAATTACCGCACCTGTTAAGGGCACCGAACTGCACAAACTTATCTGAATATCGCCGGTACCGGGAGGCAAGTCCACAATAAGGTAATCCAACTCACCCCAAACGGTATCAAAAAATAATTGTGAAAGCGCTTTGCTGGCCATTGGTCCTCTTAGTGCAATAACCTGATTGGGTCCGGCCATAAAGCCAACCGAATTTATTTTTACACCGTAGCTTTCAACCGGTGCCATTTTTTTCTGTCCTTCAAAAACAGCGTTTCCCGGCGCATCCGAAGTTACACCAAACATAATGTGCTGGGATGGGCCGTAAATATCAGCGTCCACCAGTCCCACTTTAGCGCCCTGCCTAACGAGGCCTAAAGCCAGGTTGGCAGCAATGGTGCTTTTTCCAACACCACCTTTTCCACTGGCCACTGCAATAATGTTTTTTACATCGCGCAAAGTGGTTTCGTCCTTCTCTTTTTTAGAAGTTACATTCGAAGTCATGTTGATTTTTACCTTGGCCTCTTTGTCCACAAAATGCAAAATGGCATTCATGCAGGCGTTGTGTATCATGTCTTTCATTGGGCAGGCCGGGGTGGTAAGCACCACGGTAAACGCAATGTTTTTTCCATCCACGGCCACATCGCGAATCATGTTCAGGGTAACCAAATCTTTTTTAAGATCAGGATCATCCACGTACCTAAGGGCATCAAGCACTTTTTCAACTGTAATTTCCATAAAGAAAAGTTGGCGTAATAAATTATTTTGTGGTAGGTGTTGCTGCTGCGGTAGGCGTTGGCGGTACAACTATAACGGGGCTTGCAGGTGCAGGACCTTCGGCCTCGGCAATGGTTGTGCGGATAACGTTGGCAATCGAATCCTGAAAAATTTTAGCCCTTTCGTGCATAATTTGTCGGTTTTCGGCAGCGGGGCCACATGAAATGAGCGCAAATACAAGAGCAAGGGCGGATAAGATTAAATTTTTGTTCATAGGATTGGAATTAATTCTAAAAATAATTAGGATAACAAAACTAAGTAAAAAACAGAAAAGCCCCAAAGCATTTCGCTTTGAGGCCATTCAGCTAACTAACTAAACACAAATATTAATGTTTTTCTTCAGCAGCAGGAGCAACTGTTTCAGTAGTGGCAGCAGCAGCAGCGGCGGCAGAATCAACCGGAGCAGCAGTAGTTTCCATAGTAGTGCTGATAGCATTGGCAGTAGAATCGGCTACAAACTTAGCTCTTTCTTCCATTTTTTGTTTTTCTTCAGCAGAAGGACCACATGATACGAAACCTGCAGTTAAAGCAGCTACGGCGATAATTGATAATACGTTTTTCATTTTTTTGAATTTTAAATTGTTGATTAATTTTACATTAATACCCACAAGCTTAAAAAGGTAACCGAATAAAAAATAAAAAATCCGACAAATGGCCATAACGTACTGATTACCAGTGTAATAAAATTGGAAATAATTTGGGTTACCCATGTTTTGAGTAAATAATTGCAATTAAAAAATAAAATCTGCTTTAATACAGGTTACCTTTATCAAAAAAGAGAATTAACGCTAACAGGGCTCGTATGTCAAAAAGGAGTGTGCAGTTTACCGACAACCAATTTATTGATGGCTTACGAAGCGGAGATAATGAGGTATTAACAGCCCTGTACAAAAAGTACTACAACATCGTTCTTAAACTTATTGTTAATAACAGTGGCAGTCAGGAAGCGGCTCAGGACATTTACCAGGAGACCATTATTGTGCTCTATGAAAATGCCAACAAAACCGGTTTCGAACTAAAATGTCAGTTGCAAACCTACATTTATTCGGTAGCCAAACGCCTTTGGCTAAAGCAACTTAAAAAAGGAGGGAAAACGTTTCTGTTTAAAGAGGAGGAGGAAAACGAGGTGGCCGATGTAACCGAAGAAATAACGGAGCACGAAGGTAAAGAAAACGAAATTGAACAAATGAATAAAAGCCTTTTGGAACTCGGAGAACCCTGCGCCACACTTATTAAAGACTTTTATGTATATAAACTAAACATGGAGGAAATTGCCGAAAAATTTGGGTACACCAATGCCAACAATGCCAAAACCCAAAAATACAAGTGCCTCCAACGATTAAAAAAACATTTTTTTGACCATACAACAATTGAACAGGAATAATTATTTAAAGACATGAGACAGGTAGATTTATTTGACGATTATCTTAACGGCTTACTTAGCGGGGAAGAAAAAACAAATTTCGAAAACGAACTTAAAAACAACGAAATTATTAACAAGGCTTTTCAGGAACACAAACAGTTGCTGGAAGTTCTGCAAACCCAGAACAAACGCAAGCAACTAAAAGACAAACTAAAGGCCATTCACCACACAGAATATGGCCACAATACCAAAATCTTTTCCATTAATCAGGAAGAAACCTTTGCCAAACGACACGGTAAAACCATTGCGGTGGCAGCCAGTACAGCCTTTATTGCAGTGCTTACAACCGTGGCACTACTAAGCACCGGGGGCTATTTATTTACCAAACAAAACAATCAGATTACCAACCTTAACCGAATTGTGATGGACCTCAAAGCCTCACAGGACGGCATTGTTGAAGGAATCACCCGCCCAAAACGCACCGTTTATGCCCCGGCTAAAATTGAGGGCAGCGCCTTTGCCCTTAACAATCAGGGTTATGTAATTACCAGCTACCACATGGTAAAGGATGCCGACAGTGTTTTTATTCAAAACAAGGATTTTGAGCGCTCGCTTACAAGAGTTATTCTAAGCAATCCCAAACTCGACATTGCCATTTTAAAAGTAGAAAACACCGAGTTGATTAAAAACTGGCAAGTGCCTTTTTCCATTAAAGAAAAAAACAGCGATGTGGGCGAAAAAGTATTTACCCTTGGTTACCCGCGCGAAGACATGGTTTATGGCGAAGGCTCACTCAGCTCGTTGAGCGGTTATGCCAACGATAGCAGCATGTACCAAATTTCCATTCCGGTTAATCCGGGCAACAGCGGCGGCCCTTTGCTCGACGAATATGGCAACATTATTGGTGTGGTTCGCGGAAAAATTTCAGGCGCCGAAGCCACCGGCTTTGCTGTAAAAGCCAGCGAAATCATCAGCACCATCAGCAACGCGCCCGACAGCACACAAAAAGAGGTAACCCTCTTAAAAAACAAGAAAAACGCGCTTAAACACTTAAAACGTACCGAACAGATTAAAAAAATTAATCCTTACGTTTTTAACGTGCTTGTCTATAAATAATAAGGTTTAGTCGAAAAGCGCCCAAGGCCCAAGGCTTTTTTAAAGAACAGGAGCTAACTTCCTAATTATCTGTTTTCTAGCAAATTAACCTTTAATAAAAAGATTTTGAACAGCTTTTAAACCAAAAAATAACAATTAGGGTAATAAAATAATTCTCTTTTTGTCTAAAAAATAAAGTTATTAACAATTTTATAGTTAACTTAGTCCCCCGAATCAGAAACATGTTTGAAATTTTAAAGCATTTTGAAAGCAAATACGGAACCCTTAAGAAAAAAGGGTTGCGCATCGAAGGACTGTCAATGATAGATCCTAAGAGAAAAAAGCATGTCATCATTATCAGCAAACCGTTTATGTTTGATAACAGGCAATTGCCTAAAACATACGAAGGTCTTGACATTAAAGCAAAAATTGAAGGCGTGCTGCCTAAAGAGTTTGCCATAAAAAAAGACGCGGTTAAAAAAGAATACGTTTGGGCACCAATTAAATTTGAAAAATATGTGGACCGCTGTGCCGACGAAATCCGTCGCCAGTTTGGTAACCCCGACATGACCCGCCAGGAAATGTTGGACGCTTTGGCCTTTGGTAATTTTGAAGAACATAAAAAGAAAAGCCTGCAGTTAATGAAAGACGGAAAAATACCTCCGTTTAAAATGAACTAGCCTGGTTTTTGTTGATTGAGAATAAGTAACAATTGTCATAATTAAGGGTTAAGCAATTAGTTGCTTTGGTAAAAGCCGGTTGGTTACCGGCTTTTTTTATTGGGTTAATCCACAATTTCCAAGACCGTTCTAAAAGCCGTGTAGTTTTCGCCGTAGCGCGCCTTGTGCTCGGCCTGCAGGGCAGGTGCAAATTGTTTCTGATACCTTTCAATATCTGCCATTTCCAAAAAAGTGTATTGCACCGAATAGGTATTACCCAAATCCTCCACAAACAATACTTTTAAAATGCGACTGTCCACAAAGCAGCCGGTTTTCATCACATCCGCAATGTGCTTTTCCTTCATCCATTGCAGCCAGTCTGAGCAATAATCAGCCGAAACATTTACAGTAACATTGTATATAAACATGCAACTAATATAAAAAAATTAAGTGATAACAAGAGGGCTTAAAAGTTCAATAACCTTGGTATAATATTTGTAATTTTGTTTTACTATGAAAGAAGATTTTGTTGAAGAATTGCGTTGGCGTGGGCTACTGCAGGACATAATGCCCGGTACCGAAGAATTACTTAAAAAAGAAACAGTAACCGGCTACATTGGTTTCGATCCCACTGCCGATTCATTACACATAGGCAGCCTCACACAAATATTTACACTCATCCGTTTTCAAAGAGCAGGGCACAAACCAATTGCACTACTTGGTGGTGCCACAGGCATGGTGGGCGATCCCAGCGGCAAATCGGCCGAACGCAATTTGCAGGATGAGGAAACTCTGAACAAAAACGTAGCAGGACTTAAAAAACAACTCGAAAAATTTCTTGATTTCACCGATTCTAAAAGCGGTGCCGAACTGGTAAATAATTACGACTGGATGAAAGGATATACCTTTCTTGAATTTATCAGAGATATAGGCAAACACATAACTGTTAATTAC
Source organism: Bacteroidia bacterium (assembly GCA_020846335.1). Lineage (GTDB taxonomy): Bacteria > Bacteroidota > Bacteroidia > B-17B0 > Aurantibacillaceae > Aurantibacillus. The sequence continues at coordinate 78,674 of JADLED010000038.1, read as the reverse complement.
ATGATGGCAAAAGATTCTGTAAAAAACAGAATCAATCCAAAACGATTAAACGAAAATGAAGAGACTGAAGCTGATTCGGAAGAAGAAAGTGGCGGCATGTCGTTTACAGAGTTTACCTACCAACTCATTCAGGGTTACGATTTTTACTGGCTTTGGAAAAACAAGGACGTAAAAATACAAATGGGCGGATCGGACCAGTTTGGAAACATTACTACGGGCACACAGTTAATTCGCCGAAAAGGTAACGGTAAAGCCTGGGGATTAACCACACAATTGGTTAAGAAGGCCGATGGTACCAAATTTGGAAAAACCGAAAGCGGCAACATTTGGCTCGATTCGGAAAAAACATCACCATTCCGGTTTTATCAGTTTTGGTTTAATACAAGCGATGATGATGCCATCAACTTTATAAAAATATTTACATTTCATACCAAAGAAGAAACCGAGAACCTGATTGCGGAACACAATAAAGACCGCGGCAAACGCGTATTGCAAAAAACACTGGCAAAAGAACTTACCATTTTGGTACACGGCGAAGAAAAATACAGTGCAGCCGTTGACGCAAGCAACATTTTGTTTAATGGCGGTATTCAGGATTTAATTAATCTGGATGATACTACTTTTTTAGAAGTTTTTGATGGCATGGATAAATCTCAGGTTTCGCGAACTGAATTAGAAACAGGAATAGCAGTATTGGATCTTTTGGCAGAAAAAACAAATGTGTTTCCCAGCAAAAGCGAAGCAAGAAAAATGATACAGGGCGGAGGAGTGAAAATTAATAAAGAGAAAGTTGAAACACACGAATTGCTTGTAAACACAAAACATTTGGTGAAAAATAAATACATCATTATTCAAAAAGGAAAAGGGAAATACAATTTGTGCAGCGTGAACTGATATGGCATTAAAGCAATCACAACAACTTAAACTGTCTCAAAAACTCCTGCCTCAGCAAATACTGCTGATGAAGTTGTTGCAATTGCCCACACTGGCACTTGAAGAACGAATAAAAGAAGAGCTCGAAGAAAATCCGGCCCTCGAAGAAGACCTGAACGATACCACCGACGAAGAGCTTTACAGCAACGAAGATTCTGACGACAACTCAGAAGTAGCCAATGAAATTGAGTACGACGACAATGGCGATGTGAAAGAAGATGAGCTCAAAAAAATTACCGATGAGGTGGGCATGGAAGATTACATGGGCGATGAAGAAATGGACTCCTACAAATACGAAGTGGTGAACAAGGGTGCCGACGATGAATCGCGCGACTTTGTAGTGGTGGATGGCATTGACCTGCAGGAAAATTTAATACAGCAGTTAGGATTAAAAGATATTACTGAAGAAGAATACACCATTGGGAATTACCTGATTGGCTGCATTGATGAAGATGGCTACATTCGGCGCGAACTGGATTTGATAGTGGATGATTTGGCTTTTAATTACAACCTCAATGTGCAGGTGGCCGACCTCGAAAAGGTTTTAAAAACAATTCAATCCTTCGACCCGCCCGGCATTGGCGCACGCAATTTGCAGGAGTGTTTGCTTATTCAGCTTGAAAGAAAACCACACAAAACCCGCGAAATAATTCTGGCCATTGAGGTGATTAACCACCAAATGGAAGAGTTTTCGAAAAAACATTACGATAAAATTTTGCGGCGTTTGGAAATTGATAACGAAGAACTAAAAGAAGTTATCAGCGAAATAACGCACCTCGACCCCAGACCCGGAAACAGCGAAAACAAGGAAGCCACTTCGAGCGCAGTAGTGCCCGATTTTATTGTGGCCGTAAACGATGGCAAACCCGAATTAAGCATCAATGGCCGTAACCTGCCCGATTTAAAAATCAGCAAAGACTATCAGGAAATGCTGAAAGAATATTCGAGGAGTAAAGACAAAAGCAGCAAAGAGGCATCGGGTTTTATAAAAAACAAAATTGAAAGTGCTTCTTGGTTCATCGAAGCCTTGCAGCAACGCTATGCCACTTTATCCATTTGCATGAAGTGCATACTCGAATACCAAAACGATTATTTTGCTACTGGCGATGAAAACAAACTTCGCCCCATGATTTTAAAAGACATTGCCAACCGTGTGGGCATGGACCTTTCCACCATTTCGCGCATGGCCAACAGCAAATATGTGCAAACGCCCTATGGCACCTTTCTATTAAAAACACTTTTTAGCGAAAGCATGAGCACCGATAGCGGTGAGGAAGTAAGCAGCCGCGAAATAAAAAACATTTTAAAAGATTTGGTCGGCAACGAAGACAAAAAGCACCCACTAACCGACGACGAACTTTGCGCCAAACTCAACGAAAAGGGCTACAACATTGCCCGCCGCACGGTGGCCAAATACCGCGAACAGTTAGATATTCCGGTGGGCCGCATGCGCAAGGAAATTTAACCGTAAATAGACAGTTGACTTTCGACTGCAAACGTAAAATCCCCTGCGGTCTTTGCTTGTACTCGATTCTGCGGGCTTCAAAATAGTGTAAACTATTCTTACAGTCCTCTCCCGCCAATTCGCGGGATGCGCTAAGCAAATCCCTTGGGGCTTTTAGTTTTCGTTGCTAAACACAACTGTCTATTTACGGTTTAAGAACCTACTCAATTAAAAGTTTTTTGGTTACCGTATTACCGTTGAATTTAATTTCGGCCAAATAAACCCCTTTGGCTAAAAATTCCAGATTCAGAGTTTCGCCGGAATTTACAGCCTCCTGATAAAACACCATGCGTCCGTCGCTACCCATTACGCTAAGACTGAATTTTTCTGAACCATCCACGCTCACATTAAACTTACCATGACTGGGATTTGGGAGCAGAGTAACCCGTTTGTTAAGGCTCAGTTTATCCAACCCAACCTCGTTAATTACCACTGTTTGATAGGCTGTATCCACCAAACAGGCACTGGTAGCAATTAAAGAAATGTTATAAACGCCATTGTTGGCATAGGTTACCACGGGATTAGTGGCTGTGCTGGTAGCGCCATTGTCAAAGTCCCATTGATAAGTGGTGGCAACGGTTGAGAGATTAAAAAGATTAACCACATTGCCCGAAGTGAGGGAATAATTAAAAGAGGCGCAACCTGCGTAGTTGTTGGTGTTGTAAGCGGTATCGGCTATGCCTTCGCTCATGTTGTAATAAGTTCCGCTCGGAGTGGTTTCCAGTTTAAGCGTTCGCACCATGTAGCTATAAATGCCTTTCACCAGCAAACAATTGTCGGTGTAAGTGGTACCGGCCACAGGAGCAGAATTAATTTTAATATAGGATTTCAGCGAATCGTTGCGCACATAAATATTATAACCAGCTATATTGGTTTCGGTGCTTGCCGACCAGTTGATGTAACAATCGTTACCTATTCGAGTAGCTACTACATTCGATACCGGCGAGAGCACATTGTTGCGAAGCGTGGGATCGCCCATCAGGGCATTGTGTATCCACCTACCTGTAATTCCGGTTGGGCTGGCATAATAAAGTCCACCCGGATTGTTTTGAGTTTGCAATAAATCGTAACCTATGTTTTCGCCCAATCCCATGTGGTGAAACTGGTAATGCGGTCGGCCCGCCCACACGTTGGTGAGCACTTTGCCCTGAGCCAGTGGTGCTTTTAAAAAATTGTTTTGTGAATCCCAGTCGCCAAAATAAGAACCAAACAACATGGTAAACACACCCTGCAAATTGGCCGAAGCTAAATTGGCCGTAGTGCCAATGCCCGATGCACTGGTGTAGGAGCCCCCACCGCAGCCATACGACCACAAATAGCTGTTGCCCGTCATGCTGGTAATATAATCGGCAACACTTACAGAGTTTGTTCCCACCACGGCTCCAAAGGTTTTGTAGCCACTGGCAGCAAAGGCTTCGCCACTAAAATAACCAAAGTTATCATCCACCACTGCGCGTTTAACAGGCACAAATAGTTTTTTTCGGTAGTCATGATCTTTGTCCAGATAATTTTTTAAAAGTTGTTGCTCGGTTAAAGTAAATGCGGGCATGTTATTAAAATCAACGCGCCCTACCTGTAGTTCCACATCTGAGGGCACCACACTTTGGTCGAACTTGCCATCGCCGGGAACGTTTTGTGTGCGAGCAGGTGAGGCAGTGGTGGAAGTAACAAACTGGTCGGTCCAGATTCCATCCACATCGCCGTAATAAATGTCTGCCGGCCATGCGCCCAGGTGGTCGCCGTGACCATCGGGATTGATGTTACCGCTGTAAGGTACGGGCACATGACCCAAAATAAACACCGCTTTAATTTCAGCCGAATCGCGGGCATAGTCATCAACAATCAAAGATTTTACATGGTAAACCGAACCGTTTCTATCCACGTCGTGTCGAATTACGGTCCAGCCATCGCCCTCGATGTCTGTTATTAAACGTTTTATTTCAGAAGCAAGAGCAGTAATGTGAGTACTATCCACCAGTAAAATTACTTCGCCGCGGTAATCGGTGGCGGCAATTTCTATTCCTGAATTTATGTAGCCAAAGCCCGAATAATTGGTGCCTGTCCTAATTATGCGGTATTCGTAATTGGTACCGGCACTTACCGTATTGTCAACATACTGACCAATGGTACCCGAAAGCGTTGCCAGTGGGCTGCCCCAAAAGGTGGCGTTTTTGAGTTTGCGATACACCTGATATTGTGAGGTGCTGCTGTTGGTTAACCAGTTTAAGGTAATTTGCGCCGGTGAGGATTGAGTGATGGCACTGATTTGAACGGCGGCATCGCCGGCATTTTGCGCCCACAACTGATTTAGGCAGCTAAGCACTGAGAAACACAGAAGTAATGTTTTTTTCATGCGGTTTAATTTAGATTAAATGTATAAATCAAATTGCGAGCATCAAAGAAAATTATTGAAAAGGAAACAGACACGCTCCTAATGGGTAAAAAAGGAGACAAGCGTGATATATTGCAAAAAATGGCCTAATTTTGACAAACTGAATCTTAATAAACAGACGAACTAAAACTAAACCAAATGAAAAAACTTTTACTTGCAACATTGTTACTATTTGTAACTGGGTTAACACTCAATGCTCAAACCATTCTTTACTCCGAAACCTTTAATTCCAATTTAGGAACCACCACGGCCACCAACTCTTCAAATGGAGCCTGGGCCTGGTCTAACTCCTGCGCGCAGAGCTCTCTTACCGGACACAGTGCCCCCGGTCATGCTATTTTCCAGGGTTCGGGTTGTCAGTTTGGTAATGGTAGCAGCACCACCAGTGGCGATTTACGTACACCTACCGTGGTTATTGGCGCTTTAGGCGGCACTCTTACGTTTAATTACTTTGTGGCCAACGAATGTGGCAGTGGCAGTTGTACCTACGACATTTTAAGAATGTCGATATCAAATAACAACGGTGCAAGCTATACCGACATTGTTTCTTCGAGCAGCTCTCCTGGCGGTTTGTCAAACACCTCGGGTTGGACTTCCGTGAGTTACAACCTTTCGGCCTATGCCAGCCAAACCATTATTGTAAAGTTTAATTTTGATTCGGTTGACGGAATTGGCAATGCCTATGATGGGATTTATGTGGACGACATTTTAATAACCGGGGCCTGCAGCATTAATTTATTTGCTACATCGGGCAGCAGCACGGTGGCACCTGCGGTTTGTTCGGGTGGCGGAATAACTCTAAACACCAATGCGGTGAGTAATTACAGTTGGAGCACAGGCTCAACGGCCTCAACCATTGCGGTATCACCGTCAGTAAACACCACGTATACCTTATCCGCCATGAGTGTTTCTAACTGCATGTCTTCTACCGTTATTACAGTTACCGTAAGTGCGGGCGCACCGGTGCTTTCGGTTACCACCAATACCAATAACGTGTGTTTTGGTAAAACAGTAATTCTTACTGCTTCTGGTGCTAATTCTTACACCTGGAGTGGCGGTGTTATTAACGGAACAGGTTTTACACCGTCGGTTTCCGGAACTTACACCGTTACCGGATTAAACGGGTGCGGCACAGGCAGCGCTACCACCAGCATTACAGTGGCGCCGCTCGTAGTTTCTTTACTGGCTTCGCCTTCGGTAGTTTGTTCCGGCCAAACAGCAGTGCTTAATGTGGCTGCAGCGGCCAACAATTATACGTGGATGCCGATTAACAGCAGCTCATCGAGCAATTCAGTGTCAGTTAGCCCACAAAACACTACCATTTATACAGTTACAGCCAGTGACGGCACCTGTTCTGGAACTTCTACCGTAAGCCTTAATGCACTCCCCATACCAACCATCAGTATTGTTTCCAGCTCCTCTGTGGTTTGTGCGGGCGACGCTGTGACTATGACGGCCAGTGGTGGTTTAACCTATACCTGGACACCGGGTAATATGTCCACACCTAACATAACTGTTAATCCAACAGCACCAACTGCCTATTCGGTGGGCGCTACCAATTCTTTAGGTTGTTCGGCGGGCAATGTGGCAGTGGTTATTACCAACCCAAGCCCTACAGTAACGGCTGTTAGCAGCGATGTGTTGATTTGTGCCGGCGGTACAGCCACTTTAACAGCAGGTGGCGCCAGCAACTACACCTGGAGCAGCGGGCCTACCACATCGGTAACTGTTGAGTCGCCACTTAGTACAACTGTTTATACAGTAACCGGTGAATTGAGCGGCTGTAATGGTACCGAAACCGTTTCTATTGAAGTTTACACGCCTTCCGTTTCAATAGCCGGAAACACGGTGCTTTGCGACGGAATGAGTACCACACTCACAGCCAGCGGTGCCGATACTTATACGTGGTTGCCTAATAACCCTTTCCCTGCTTTAAACGTAACACCTTTGGCTACCACTATTTATACCGTAACATCAATTACCGCTACCGGAAACATTAATTGTGCCGACACTCAAACCATTCAGGTAACGGTTAATCCAAACCCTACTGTAACAGCAGTGTCAAGCCGCACCAGCATGTGTAAAGCAGAAACCATTACCGTTACGGCATCAGGAGCGGGCACTTATAGCTGGAGCACATTTGCCACCTCACCTTCCATTGTGGTAACATCCACCCTGGTAACCACACTCAATATTTCGGTGGTGGGCACCAACTCGTTTGGTTGCAGTAACACGGCCAACGTTCAAATTAAAGTGAATGGTTGTGTGGGCATTAATGAAAACAATCTTAACTTAAGCAATCTCGTAGTTTATCCGAATCCAAGCAATGAATGGTTTATGATTGAGTCTGAAAGTACGATTGAACTAAGTCTGGTAAATCAATTGGGCCAGGTAATAAAAACTATTTCACTCAATGCGTCCAACAAGTACAAGGCAAAAGTAAACGGATTAAGCAGCGGTGTGTATTTTGTAATGGGTCAAAACGGAATAAAAAGTGTTAGCCAGAAAGTGGTGGTTGACTAGCAAAGGAAATTGATTTTATAATTAATAAAGAATCCCCATCGGTAGCCGGTGGGGATTTTTTTATGGTGGAATCTTTAGCTGAAATGGTTAAGCTGATTATTGAAGAACTACATTGATTAGGCAAATCGATCTAATTAAGAGAGATTTAATTTATTAAATAGGATTAATGTGCCGCCAACCAATTTTCTCCCGTTCCCAGTCCTACTTCAACCGGCACTTTTAGAGGCAGGGCTTCGCGCATCAGTTTTTCAGGAATGGGTTTCTCGCTTACGATTTCGGTTTTGTAACTGGTGTCATAAACCTTGACATAATAATTTGGGGTACTACCTAGTTGTAAAATCGTAAGGGTTTTTATAAGCGTGAATCACCGCAAGAATTACAATTTTTTGTTCAGTGTCATTAATGAGATAATGAATATGATAAGGAAACTGTTTTAGCAATAATGTTCTTACGTTTTTGTATTTAACCTGAAAGCCAAGGGGAGAGCGTGCAATGTATGATTTGGCTTCACGAATACGAAACAAAAACTGCCTGGCAAGTTCAGGGTTAATGTTTTTATAATAATCAGTAGCATTGATAATATCAAACTTTACAGACGGGCTGTTTACAAAAGAATAGTTCATATACTTTCTTCAACATCATCTATGGTTTTATCAAAGTCCCCAACATCATTAGGATTTTTATAATAATCGTTTAAACGCTCCTCAATAATTTGTTTTTGCCATGGGGCCGGCTCCTCAACGTTTTCTGTTTCCTCCTTTTGTAAATCGGCATATTTGGTTTTTAACAATTGCCATTCCTCAATAGGAATATATACGCCTGTAGTATTGCCTCTGTTGTCGTGAATGAATTGAAGAGTCATTGGCTTAAATTTTGTGTTTTAAGTATATCCTTTAAACAATAATAAGCACCTATTTAAAAGACCTATATTGTTGTGGTTTTACAAAAATATAAGAATAAAAGGTCTAAACAAACAGGTGTAAAGTTGGTTTCTTCCACCTTCATCAATGCGCGGCCAACCAATTTTCTCCCGTTCCCAGTCCTACTTCTACTGGCACTTTTAGAGGCAGGGCTTCGCGCATCAGTTTTTCTATAATGGGTTGAATGGTTTCCAACTCAGGCTTATACACATCAAACACCAACTCGTCATGCACCTGCAAGAGCATTTTGCTTTTAAAGTTTTGTTTTTTCAGTTCGTTGTAAATGTTTATCATGGCCACCTTAATCATGTCGGCCGCGCTGCCCTGTATGGGCGCGTTAATGGCATTGCGTTCGGCAAAACTCCTTACCGTGGCGTTGTTCGAATTAATGTCACGCAACCAACGCCTTCTGCCCAACAGCGTTTGCACATAACCGTTTTCGCGGGCAAAATTGATGGTGTCGTCCATATAACTTTTTATGCCGCCATATTCCTTAAAATAATTGCTGATGAGTTCCTGCGCTTCCTTGCGTGGAATGTTGAGGTTATCGGCCAAACCAAAGGCGCCCTGACCGTAAATAATGCCAAAGTTAACGCTCTTGCTTTTGTAGCGCATTTCCTTGGTCACATCGGCTTCGGCCACACCAAACACTTTGGCGGCGGTGGCAGTATGTATGTCTTTACCTAACTGAAAAGCCTCGCACATGTTTTTGTCGCCGCTAATGCTGGCCACAATGCGCAATTCAATTTGCGAATAATCGGCGCTGAGTAAAATATGATCGTTGTCGCGTGGAATAAAAGCCTTGCGGATTTGCCTGCCGCGCTCGGTGCGGATAGGGATGTTTTGCAGGTTGGGATTATCGCTGCTCAGGCGCCCGGTAACGGCCACCACCTGATTAAAGGAGGTGTGAATGCGGTGCGTTTGTTTACTCACCATTTCGGGCAGCGTGTCCACATAGGTGTTTTTTAATTTGTTCAGCTCGCGGTAATCCAGAATTTTAGAAACAATAGGATGTGCGTTTTCGAGTTTACTCAACACATCTTCGCCGGTGGCATACTGGCCTGTTTTTGTTTTTTTAGGCTTTTCCACAATCTTTAAATACTCAAACAAAATCTCGCCCACCTGTTTGGGCGACGACACATTGAATTTGGTGCCGGCATAATCCTGAATTTCCTTTTCCACCAGAGCAATGTCGTTTTGTAACTGTGCCGAAAACTCACGGAGGCCGTTAACATCCAGATTAATGCCCTCGCGTTCAATGTTGGCCAGTACCTTTATGAGGGGCACTTCCACGTTGTTAAAAAGCGGAAGCAATTCGTTTTTTTCGAGTTCGGGTGCAAATTTGTGTTTCAGTTGCAGGGTCACATCGGCATCTTCGGCAGCGTAGTCTTTTATTTTTTCAACTTCCACATCGCGCATGCTGCCTTGCTCTTTGCCCTTTTTACCAATCAGCGTTTCAATACTCACCGGCGAATAGTTGAGGTAGGTTTGTGAAAGCACGTCCATGTTGTGGCGCATGTCGGGCATAATCAGGAAGTGGGCCACCATGGTATCAAACAATTTGTTTTTAATCTCGATGCCATAATTTTTAAGAACCTGATAATCGTATTTAATGTTTTGCCCAATCAGTGTTTTGTTTTCATCGTTAAAAACGGGAGCAAACATATCGAGTGTGCGTTGTGCTTCTTCTTTGTTGGCCGATATGGGCACATACCAGGCATGAAATTGTTTAATGGCAAACGACAAGCCTACAATCTCTGCCTCCAGTGTATCGAGCGAAGTTGTTTCACTGTCGAAACAATATTCTGTTTGCTGTTGAAGCTCTTTAATCAGCGCATTTATTTTTTCATCAGTATCGGCCAGTTCATAAACATGTTCGGTATCGGCAATGGTTTTGTAAACCGGCGCGGCAGGCTCCTGTTCTTCGTCGCTGCCGGCATTTTCGTTGCTGTTGTCAGCAAACATATCAACCTGCGAAGGGTTTCCTTTTGCTTTAACCTTTTCAACTTTTGTTTTTTCGGATGGAAGGCTTTCGTTGCCTCCTATGTCTTCACCTACAATTTGCTGGGCAATGCGTCGGAACTCCAACTCACGGAAAATTTCGAGAAGGGCAGGTTTGTTTACTTCCTTTAGCGCCAGTAATTCCTCGTCCAGCTCCACGGGGCAATCTAAAATAATGGTGGCAAGGCGTTTGGATTGTATGGCCATGTCCTTATGCATTTCCACCTTCTCTTTCAATTTGCCTTTTAGCTTGTCGGTGTTCTGCAACAGGTTTTCGATGCTGCCAAAATCTTTTATGAGTTGAATGGCTGTTTTTTCGCCCACACCGGGTATGCCCGGAATGTTATCCACCTTGTCGCCCATTAATCCTAAAATGTCTATGAGTTCACTCACATTGCGGATTTCCCATTTTTTGCAAATTTCTTCAGGACCCAGAATTTCTGCGCCATTGCCCAATCGTGCGGGTTTGTAAATAAAGGTATTGGCATCCACCAATTGCCCGTAATCCTTGTCGGGTGTCATCATGTAGGTGGTAAAGCCCGCCAGCTCTGCTTTTTTGGCCAGTGTGCCAATAAGGTCGTCGGCCTCAAAGCCTTCAATACCCATTACAGGAATGTTGAAACCCTTAATGAGTTCGATGATAATGGGAATAGAGGTTCGGAGGTCTTCGGGCATCTCCTCTCGGTTGGCTTTGTAGGCTTCAAACTCCACATGGCGTTGTGTGGGGCCTTCCATATCAAACACCACGGCAATGTGACTGGGTTTTTCCTTATTTAAAATTTCGAGCAGGGTATTGGTAAAACCAAAAATGGCCGAGGTGTTAAAGCCCTTTGAGTTAACGCGGGGATTGTTGCTAAAGGCAAAGTAGGAACGGTAGATGAGGGCAAAGGCATCTAACAGAAATAATTTTTTTTCAGTTTGTTTGGTTATCATAAGTGGGGATTATTTGCCTGCTTTCCAGGCGTTGTAACTTTTAAAGAGGTCAGTGGCTTTTTCGAGGTCAAACTTTTTTTCTTCGGCATAAGAAGCAGCAAGTTCGGCATTATCTTTCATTAGTTCGGTAATCTGTTTTTTAAACTTACTTTCTTTTACTGCAATAGGCTTGTTTTCGCCTTCGGTAGTGAGGTAATATTCGGCTTCAAAAAACAGCTCGTTCATTTTCATTACTTCCTGCATAATTTTATACAAACTAAGCGAACCCTTAACCACTATTTCAAAGTATTTTACTTCTCCGTCCGATTCCATCGATACAAAATGTTTGTTCTCAAAACCATAACCCTTTGTTTTTTCGGGTTTGTAGTTTTTTTGCATTCCATTGTTGTCTTTAAAAAACACCTTGTAATAATTATCACCTTCTTTTTTTGCGTTAAGACGCACTTCACCTTTAATCGTGTCGCCTTTTTCGGTGAGGATGTAGCCTTTTACAAATGTGTTTTGCGCGCAAAGCATTGCCGACAGGGCGCTGAATGCTATAGTATAGATGAAGGTTCTCATGCGAATAATTTACATAAAGAAAAATAAATTTTATGGGATGCGAAAGTAAAAGTGGTGTTCTGTGGATAAGTTGTAGGACTTTAGGGCAGGCGTTTCAATTGCTTAACCTGAGAGCCCCGAAGTGTAACTAAATTTAATGAGGAAAACTGATTTCGTAAACCTTTGGCCACAGCTTGCCGGTAACCAGAATTTTGTCGTTAATAGAGTCGTAGGCAATGCCATTCATTTCGGCAATAGTTACGTTGCCTTCTCGGGCATCGCTTTGCAATGCGGTCAAATCCAACTTACCAATTACGTTGCCATCGTTTGGGTCAATCTTAACAATGTAATTCGTTAACCACACATTGGCATAAATATAGCCTTTAATGTATTCCAGTTCGTTGATGTGATCAAGCGCAAATCCGTTTTCTTTCACGCCTAGTTTTTTAAGCACTGTAAAATCGGAAGGATTAAGATAAGTCAGTTCGTTTGTGCCATCGCTCATAATCATGTGTTTGCCATCTGTCGTCATACCCCAGCCTTCGCGGTTGGCATAATTAAACTGGCCTTTGCGTTCGTAGGTTTTGGCATCGTAAATAAAACCAATTTGATTGGTGTAAGTGAGTTGGTAGAGTAAATTGTTCAACACCAAAATCCCTTCACCAAAATAGATTTTTCTATCCAACTCGCCTTTTTGTTCCAGCTTACCGGTTTTTAAATCAAGCACGCCAAAGTTGGATTTGCAGAGTGGAAATTGTTCCGGCGCGCCTGAGCTTTCGAGCAATTGATTGTTGTGAAATAAAAAGCCTTCGGTAAAACAATTTACATCGTGCGGAAATTTATTTACGACTGAATAATTTATCATGGGTGCCAGTTTTACTTCGGGCGGCAGGTCCACTGTTTTGTGCTCTTCCTGTGCAGGTTTTTCGGGTGTGCATAGGCTTAGTATTCCGGCCAGCAATGCCAAAGTACCTACTATTAAAACTACTTTTCTCATGCCTAAATTTTCCAGGTACTTCCTTCGCGGGTATCTTTTATTTGAATACCGGCTTCAATTAATTTGTCGCGTATTTCATCGCTGAGTTTAAAATTCTTTTCCGTCTTAGCCCTTGTTCGCATATCGAGCATGTGACCAATAACTTTAGCCAGAGCGGCATCTGTTTTTTGATTGCTTTCTTCGGTTTTAAGACCCAGAATACTGAATACAAAATCGTTGTATATTTTTTTAAGCAAATCAATATCGGCCTGAGTAAGATTGGTTTTTAAATCGTTGGCCGAATTAATTATTCTAACAGCTTCAAACAAATGCGCTATTAATATGGAGGTATTAAAATCATCGTTCATGGCTTCATAACATTTAGTCTGAAGCTCTGTAATGTTTTCGGATGAAGCGTTTGATGCTTTCAGGTTTTGAAGTGTGGTGTAGCTGTCCATCAGGCGTTCAAATCCTTTTTCGCTGGCCTGCAGCGCCTCGTTGCTAAAATCGAGTGTGCTGCGGTAATGTGTTTGTAGCATAAAAAAACGCACAGCCATTGGGGCGTAACCTTTATCTAACAAAGGATGATTGCCGGTAAATAATTCGCTGGGTAAAAATCCATTGCCAGCACTTTTCGACATGCGAACACCGTTTACGGTAAGCATGTTGGTGTGCATCCAATAATTTACCGGAGTTTTATGGTAACAAGCTTGCGATTGTGCAATTTCGTTGGTGTGGTGCGTTGCTTGTAAATCCATTCCACCACCGTGTATGTCAAAGGTATCGCCTAAGTATTTGCGGCTCATGGCCGAGCACTCAATGTGCCATCCCGGAAAACCCCAACCCCATGGCGAAGGCCAACGCATCAACGTTTCGGGCTTGGCCGCAATCCACAAGGCAAAATCAAGTTTTCCTTTTTTTTCATCCTGTCCGTTGAGTTCGCGCGAGCCTTCCAACAATTCTTCGAGCTTGCGGTTGGTAAGCTGACCATAATTAAATTCGCTGCTGTATTTTTCAACGTCAAAATAAACAGTGCCATTTACTTCGTAGGCTAAACCATTGACCATAATTTGCTTTATCATTTCAATCTGTTCGCAAATGTGGCCGGTGGCAGTAGGTTCAATACTGGGAGGTAAGGTATTAAAGGCGCCTAAAACTTCGTGAAAACCTACGGTGTATTTTTGCACAATTTCCATAGGTTCCACCTGTTCGAGCTTGGCTTTTTTTGCAAACTTATCATCGCCTTCGTCGCGGTCGCCCTCCAAATGCCCGGCATCGGTAATGTTGCGCACATAGCGTACTTTGTAACCCAAATGCAGCAGGTAACGATAAATTAAATCAAAAGAAATAAAGGTGCGGCAATTACCCAAATGAACATCGCTGTAAACAGTAGGTCCGCACACATAAAGGCCAACGAATGGGGGATTAAGGGCTTTAAATTCTTCTTTTTTTCGGCTGAGGGTATTGTATATCGAAAGCGCTTGCATAGGTATGTAAATTACGGCAAAAAAAAAGACTGAAAAAAATTTTCAGTCTTAAACTTGTTTAAAGCGTTATTATCTGCCGCCTTTGTTAGGAGCGGGAGGTTTGCTGCCGCCGCTTGGAGCAGGAGCCGGTTTAATTCCACCGGTACCTGGCATTGCAGCACCCGGAATGCTGGCCAAAGGCATGCTGTCTAATTTCTTTTTAACGGACAATAAAATATCGTCAGATGCTTCGCTGTAAAGTACCGAAGTTCTTTCGTAGCTTGTATCCAACACGTATTTGTATCCGCCTTCTTTAGCAACCATTTCAATTCCTTTTTTTGCTTTGTCAACAATTGGGGTGGTTAATTCGGCTTGTTTGCGTTTGTAGTCTACTTCGGCCTGACGCTGAAATTCCTGAATACGTGTTTGTAATTGTTGTAAGTCTGCCATGCGGCTTTGTTTAACAGGTTCTGTCATGGTAGGTTCTTTTTCCTGATAGTCTTTGTACTTGCCATCAAATTCGGTTTGCATGGCAGTGAGTTCCTGCTCGAGACCTTTTAAATAATTTTGGGCAGCCTCCGAGGCGGTTTTTGTTTCGGGCATAAGGCTGATGAGCGAGTCAAAACTTAAATGCGCTATTTTTTGGGCTTGGGCAAAAGTTAAACAGCTAATGGCCGCAACTGTAAATACCGCTTTTTTAATAGTTGTTTTCATTTATTTTATTTCTTGGTTAAATTGAGGTTTCAAATTTACTTTTTATATCCTAGGAAAACTAACACATCGTCACTTTTATCATATTTTGGATTGGCATATAAAATAGATACCTGCCCGCTTTTGTCTAGGATAAAACCTAAAGCGTTTTTTTCGGCAACGGCTTTAATGCCATTGTACACCTTGTCCTGAATGGGTTTTACCAATTCCTGACGTTTTTTAAACAATTCGCCATCGGCACCAAAACGTTGTTTTTGCAAGTCTTTTACTTCCTTTTCCTTGTTGATGATTTCGTTTTCACGTTTTTTCTTCATGTCGTCGGTTAGCAAAATGGCATCGGCCTGATAGGCTTTGTAGAGTTTGTCTATTTCCGAAAACTTAGCATCAATTTCTTTTTGCCATTGCACACTTGTTTTGTCGAGCTCACTTTGTGCGGCCTTGTATTCAGGTATCTGGCTCAGAATGTAATCCGTGTCCACATAGCCAAATTTGGCAGCTCCTGTTTGCGAAAAGAGGCTGTTTAAACAAAACAGCAACAAAAAAAATAAGGTTATTTTCCGTGTCATTTTTTTACTTTTTATAGTCACACATAAAACGTGCCAATATACAATTTATCGTTTAATTAACATTTTTTGTTACAACTCGCCCAGTGTTCCGCCAATGGTAAAATGGAACTGCCCTTTGCCATTACCATTGCTGGCATCGGTGCTTCCGGGTATTTTATCAAAGCCCCAGCCGTAGTCGATGCCCAACAAACCAAACATTGGTAAAAACACTCTTAAACCAACCCCCGCACTGCGTTTAACCTGAAACGGATTAAAGGTTTTAAAGTTGGCCCAGGTATTACCGGCCTCAGCAAATCCTAAAACAAATATGGTGGCCTGAGGGTTTAAACTAACCGGATAGCGCAATTCCATGGTATAGCGCGCACAAATTGGGTCGCCAAAACTCGATGAAACTGAATTGTCCTTATAGCCCCTGAGGGCAATAATTTCGCGGGCCACAAAATTCTGGAAACCACTGATACCGCTGCCACCCATGTAAAAACGCTCAAAAGGCGAGAAACCAACCGCTTTTTGATAATAACCCAAAAAGCCATAACCCACTTTGGTTCTTAACACCAGATTACGGGCTTCTTTGCCCTCGGCTGCTTTTTTATTGGTAAGTTGTGTAAACCACTCGGCAGTGATTTTATATTTTTGATACTCAATAAATTTGTAGCGCTGCTCATCGGTAAGATTGGTGTAATCTTTGCCGTTAAAGCTGGAATAGGGCGGGGTAAACTGTCCGCTCAGCACAAAATTGGAACCTGATTTAGGATAAATGGGCGCATCAATAGAGTTACGAGAAATATTAACGCCGAAATTCAAATCGTTGGCATAGCCCGAAGAGAAGCCAAATACATTATACTTAATAAGGTCGTAATAGTTGTAACTTATGTGGGCGTACATGTTAAAAAAGTTGTCGGGCCATTTTAAGCGCTTGCCCAATCCCACCGAACCGCCAATAATACTCATGCTTGAGCGGTCGGGGTTAATTACTTTGCCTGCATCGGTGTTCACATATTTGGTGGCGCCGGTAGAGTTAAATAGCGAGTGGAATGCAGACACGGTTAATGAATTTGGCTTTTTGCCACCCAGCCATGGTTCGGTAAACGAAAAATTGTAGGATTGATAATAGATACCATTGGTTTGTGCGCGCAGACTCAAACGCTGCCCGTCCCCGCTAGGCAAAGGTCTCCAGGCCTCTTTCTTAAAAATATTTTTAGCCGAAAAGTTATTAAAGGTAACTCCCAATGTACCAATAATGCCTAAACCGGTTTGTGTGCCCGAGCTGGCATTGGAACGTCCGCCCCAGCCACCACTCAACTCAATCTGGTCGCTGGGTTTTTCCTCAACCGTGTATTCTATGTCCACAGTGCCATCAGCGGCATTAGGTGTTGGCACAACATTCAGTTTTTCAGGGTCGAAATAACCTAACTGAGCCAGTTCGCGGTTGGTGCGGATAATATCGGAGCGGCGGAACAACTGACCCGGCTTGGTTCTGATTTCGCGGTAAATTACGTGGTCGTTGGTTTTATCGTTGCCCTTAACAGTTACTTTGTTTATGGTGGCTTGTTTGCCTTCGTACATCAACACGTCAAAATCAATGGTATCGTTATGAACATTACTTTCCTGTTCGTTTACCTGAAAAAACAAATAACCATCGTCAAGATAAAGGCTCGAAATGTCGTAGCCGTTGGGGTTCATAAATAATTTTTGTTCGAGTTTGCTTTGGTCAAACACCTCACCCGGACGGATGTTGAGAATCGTGTCTAACTGTCCGCTGCGGTATTTGGTATTACCAAACCATTTAAAATTTCCAAAATAATAGCGGTGGCCCTCATCCACAGTAATATCAATGGCCACGCGGTTGGGCGCAACAAAATACACGGTGTCTTTTACCACGCGGGCATCGCGGTAGCCTTTTGAATTGTATTTTTCGGCAATGGCTGGTAAATCCTTGTGCAGGTTTTCTTCGAGGTATTTACCCGACTTTAAAAAGTACCAGCGAAAGGCTTTGCTGTCTTCAAGTTTGTGGCGCAACTGCCAGTCTTTAAAAACCGTGTTGCCATAAATGTTCACATCCTTAATGCGCACTTTTTGGCCTTTGGTAACTTTAATGTTTAAAATGGTGTGAGGTATTCTAAGTGTATCTTTGGTTTGAATAACTTCTACGGTATTAAAGTAATAACCTTTGTCGAGGTAATAATCGTGCACGGTGTTTTTAATGCTGCCAATCATAAAATCGGTTACCACTTTTTCTTTTACCAAACGTATTTTACCACGAATGTCATCGGCTTCTCCTCTTCTTACGTCCCCCGAAAATTTGTAGCGTGAAAGGCGTGGACGCTACAATAAGTGAATGGTTAAAAAAATGTCGTTGCCAATTACTTTGTCTTTTAGTATCTGAACGTCTTCAAAAAGGCCCTGTTTCCATAATTTTTTAATGGCCTCCTGAAGCTTTTCGCCGGGCACGGTAATTTCATCGCCCTTGCTAAGACCTGAGAGCAGACTGATCACGTTTTTATCGGTGTTGTCGGCGCCGGTAATTTCGATGTTGGCAATGCGGTATTTTTTCTTAACCCGGAGTGTTTCCAAAAAAAGACTGTCCTTATTCTGCGCCATATAGCCGGAATAAATACCCAGTAAAAACAGGATGCTATAAATTTTTTTGATCATTAATTGCTGGATATTTGCTCGCTGGTTTTACCGAAGCGGCGTTCGCGGTTTTGGTAAGAAATGATGGCTTTAAAAAATTCGTTCTTTCTGAAATCGGGCCAAAGCACATCGGTAAAATAAAATTCGGCATAAGCCAGTTGCCACAATAAAAAATTGCTGATGCGGTGTTCGCCGCTGGTGCGTATCATCAATTCAGGGTCGGGATAGTTTTTGGTATTCAGGTTTTCTTCAATCAGTTTGGAAGTAATGTCGGAACTTTTATGGGTGCCTTCTTCAATTTTACGCGCAATTTTTTTAACAGCATCGGCAATTTCCCATTTACTGGAGTAACTCAAAGCAAGAATCAGGGTAACGGTGGTGTTGTTGGCAGTTAGGTCCATCGACTCCTGAAGTTCTTTTTGGCAGGAAGCGGGAAGGCTTTCCACATCGCCAATTACCTGAAGCCTAACGCCTTTTTTGTGAAGGTTAATGGCCTCTAAACTAATGGTGGAAACCAAAAGTTCCATCAGGGCATCCACCTCATCTTTTGGCCTGTTCCAGTTTTCGGTGCTAAAAGCATACAAAGTCAGGTATTTAACACCCACTTCGCCACAGGCTTCCACAATTTCGCGAACTGAGTTAACGCCCTCGTGGTGCCCAAAAATACGGTCCTCGCCGTGTTGCTTGGCCCAACGCCCGTTTCCGTCCATAATAATGGCCACGTGCTGGGGGATGTTGTTTTTATTGATAGAGTGCTTTAAATCCATTCCTTTTTTTGAGGCGTTGGCAAAGATAACAAAAGCTTAAAAATCAACTAATTAATTTTCAGTCTTTTGTCTTTTTTAACAGCCTAAGATTAAGACGTTTAAGCGCACTTAATTGTTACAGTTTAGTAAACCTTTTGATTGCACGCCCGTCTTTTTCAATGCTTTCTATAAACATGGCAAGTGGCCGTACCCATAAATTTTCGCCCTCTTTTTGATAGGTGGCTTTATAAACCACCAGTTCTTCAAGGGTTTCGCTATGCCGGGCAATTCCAATTACTTCGTAAATGTTGCCTTTGTAATGCTGGTATAAACCGGGTTCAATTGTCATAACTAACTGGTGTGGTCGGCTACAATTACCCATTTGCCATTTATCTTTTTCCAAAGTAATGTAAAATGTCCGCCAACGGGCTTCTCTTTGGTTAATTGCCATTTGCCAATTATGTAAATACTTTCTTTCGAAAGTTGGCTTGCTTCAATTATTGTAAATTTTAAAACGCCCATGGCCTCTTTGGTAGGATAGCTCTTTAAATAATTGTCGAGCGTTTTTTGCCAACCGTAGGTAATGCCTTTGCTGCCAATAAATTTAAGACTGTCGCTTTTCCAGTAATGTTCCATAAAACCCTTTAGGTCGCCGTTGTTCCAGGCTGTTTCCTGAATGCTCATTAGCCCAAGAACAATGTTTACCTGCTTGTTTTGCGCCTTACTAAGCAGACTAACAAACACTAAAAAACTTAAAATTAATTTTTGCATCCATGTAAATTTAAACAAAATGTAATATCTTTGATGCCAGTTCTTTTAAATCACTTATTCAGAAAAGCAGAGGGATACGCCCTGTGAAGCTTTACCAACCCTTAGGGAAATGTTAGATTGGGGACGTTAAATTTTAAATGAGTTTATTTAAAATTTATCATTCAACATTTATCATTTATCAAGAAGGTGGGAATTCGTTCCTGACAAATTCGTCGGGAAAAAATAAGTCGGAGACCATTAGTATAAAACATTTTAAACAATATAAACTAATCCCTTCCGATGCAAACGGAGGGGATTTTTATTTTTATGAGTACACTACAACAGGAATTAGAAAAGCGCGTGCTTGTTATTGACGGCGCTATGGGCACCATGATTCAGCAATACAAGCTGGAAGAAAAAGATTACCGTGCCAAACGCTTTGCCAATTGGCACAAGGATGTGAAAGGTAATAACGACCTGCTCTCTATTACCCAACCACAAATAATTAAAGCCATTCATAAGGAATACCTGAAGGCTGGGGCTGATATTATTGAAACCAACACGTTTAGCGGAACCACTATTGCCATGGCCGATTACGACATGCAGGAGTTTGTGTATGAGCTTAATTACGAGTCGGCAAAAATTGCCAAAGAAGCCATTGAAGAGTTTAAACGTGAGTTTCCTCAATTGGCAGGCATACCCAAATTTGTGGCGGGTTCCATTGGGCCCACTAACCGCACATTATCGCTGTCGCCCAACGTTAACGACCCCGGCTACAGAGCCATTACCTTTGATGAACTGGTAACTGCTTATGAAGAGCAGGTAAAGGGCCTGGTAGAAGGTGGCTCCGATTTGCTATTAATAGAAACAATTTTTGATACTTTAAATGCAAAAGCAGCACTGTTTGCGATTCAAAATTATTGCCAAACCATTAACCGAAAAATGCCGGTGATGGTATCAGGCACCATTACCGATGCAAGTGGCCGCACACTTTCGGGCCAAACCACCGAGGCTTTTTTAAACTCGGTTTCGCATGTTGAATTATTGAGCGTTGGCTTAAATTGTGCATTGGGTGCCAAAGACATGCGACCGTATCTGGAAGAACTTTCTTCCAAAGCGCCTTTTTATGTGAGCGCCTATCCCAATGCCGGACTGCCCAATCAGTTTGGGGAGTACGATCAGGATGCCCACGAAATGGGCCACCAGATTGAAGAATTTTTAAAAGCCGGATTTTTAAACATTGTTGGTGGTTGCTGCGGCACCACACCATCGCACATTCAGCGCATTGCCGAATTGGCCAAAAAAGCGGAGCCCCGCAAAAAACCGGTGGTCGACCATTTAATGCGCCTGAGCGGATTGGAGCCATTGACCCTTCGCCCCGAAAGCAATTTTTTAAATGTGGGCGAGCGCACAAACGTTACCGGTTCCAAAAAGTTTCTACGCTTGATTAAAGAAGGCAATTACGAAGAAGCCTTGTCAATTGCCCGCGAGCAGGTGGAAGGCGGCGCGCAGGTAATTGATGTGAACATGGATGAAGGCATGCTCGATAGCGAAGCCGCAATGACCACTTTTTTAAACCTGATTGCTTCGGAGCCCGATATATCACGTGTGCCAATTATGATTGACTCTTCGAAATGGACTGTGATTGAAGCCGGATTAAAATGCGTGCAGGGAAAAGCCATTGTTAATTCCATTTCGTTGAAAGAAGGCGAGGAAAAATTTATTGAGCAGGCACATAAAATCCGACAATACGGCGCTGCTGTTATTGTGATGGCTTTTGATGAGGTGGGTCAGGCAGACACCCTCCAAAGGCGCATAGACATTTGCAGCCGAGCGTATCACATTTTGGTAAATAAGGTTCACTTTCCTGCCGAAGACATCATTTTTGACCCGAATATTTTTCCGGTAGCTACCGGCATGGAAGAACATCGCCTCAACGCCCTCGACTTTTTTAATGCCACCAAATGGATTAAGGAAAATTTACCACATGCCAAAGTAAGCGGAGGCGTAAGCAATGTGTCTTTTTCGTTTCGCGGCAACGACCATGTGCGTGAAGCCATACACTCCGCATTTTTGTTTCATGCAGTAAAAAATGGCATGGACATGGGGATAGTAAACCCATCGCAACTGGTTATTTACGACGACATTGATAAAACCTTGTTGGAGTTGGTGGAAGATGTGTTACTAAATCGCCGCGATGATGCCACAGAAAGATTGGTGGAACACGCCGAATCGTTAAAAGGAATTACAAAAGAAAAAACAGAGAAAGATGAGGAATGGCGTAGGGGCACTGTTGAAGAGCGCTTGAGCCATGCATTGGTTAAAGGCATAGTGGAATACATTGATGCCGACACCGAAGAGGCCAGGCAAAAATTAGGTCGTCCACTGCACGTTATTGAAGGGCCGTTAATGGCAGGCATGAATGTGGTGGGCGATTTGTTTGGAAGCGGGAAAATGTTTTTACCACAGGTAGTAAAAAGCGCTCGGGTTATGAAAAAAGCCGTGGCCTATCTGGAGCCCTATTTAATTGCCGAGAAGGAAGCAAATAAAAAGGCAGGTATTGTTGGCGACGGAAGAACCAATGCCGGAAAAATATTAATGGCAACCGTAAAGGGCGATGTACACGACATTGGTAAGAATATTGTGGGTGTGGTGTTGGCCTGTAACAATTACGAAATAATTGATTTGGGGGTGATGGTTTCCTGCGATAAAATTCTGGAAGAAGCCAAAAAACATCAGGTGGATATTATTGGATTGAGTGGTCTCATAACACCCTCATTGGATGAAATGGTGCATGTGGCAAAAGAAATGGAACGCCTTAATTTTACAATTCCTTTGATGATAGGCGGTGCCACTACGTCGCGCGTTCACACAGCAGTGAAGATTGCTCAAAATTATTCAGGGCCCGTAATTCATGTCAACGATGCCAGTAAATCTGTGCCAGTGGCCAGTAGTGTAATATCAAACGAATTGCGTGGCGCGTTTATGGAAGAGCTTAACAAGGATTACGCCCGAATCCGCGAACAAAACAAAAACGCTCAATCGCAAAATAAATTTATTGCCTTACACGAAGCGCGTGCCAACAAATTCCCTGTAAACTGGCAGGAACACCAAAGCGTTGCGCCGACTTTTACAGGCAACAAGGTGTTGAACAATTACGATTTAAAAGAAATTGCGGAATACATCGACTGGACGCCGTTCTTCCACAGTTGGGAGCTCAAGGGCTCTTATCCAAAAATTCTGGAGGATGCTGAGCGCGGCACAGAAGCAAAAAAATTGTTCAACGATGCCCAAAACATGTTGAGCCGGATTATTTCGGAAAAGTGGCTCAAGGCCAATGCAGTAATTGGCATTTATCCCGCAAACACGGTTAATCACGATGACATTGAAGTGCGTGTTGAAAATGCTACCACAGAGAATTACCATTTTCATACCATTCGCCAGCAAACAAAAAAACCTGCCGGACAGTACAATATTGCCTTGTCTGATTTTGTAAAACCGAAAGACACTCCGGGCACTGATTACATTGGCGCATTTGCCTTAACCACCGGCATTGGCATTGACGAGCATGTTGCGCGTTTTGAAAAAGACCACGATGATTACAGCGCCATTATGCTCAAGGCTTTGGCCGATCGCTTGGCCGAGGCTTTTGCGGAGTTGTTGCACAAAAAGGTGCGTAAGGAATATTGGGCTTATGCCGAAAATGAAGCCCTCAGCAACGAGGACTTAATAAAGGAAGAGTATGCAGGCATTCGCCCGGCACCGGGCTATCCGGCGCAACCTGACCATACTGAAAAGCTTACCATATGGAAATTGCTTGATGTGGAAAAAAATACGGGGATTAAACTTACCGATAGTTTAGCCATGATACCAACTGCGGCTGTGAGTGGCTTGTATATTGGTCATCCGCAATCGCATTATTTTGGCGTGGGAAAAATTACCAAAGAGCAGGTGGAGGATTATGCCAAACGGAAGGGAATGACAATTGAAGTGGCAGAGCGTTGGTTGGGACCGGTGTTGGCGTATTAAGAATTAGTCCGAAAGTAAAGGGCTCAGCAAAATAATCATACACACAATAAAGCAAATTGAGGCTGAAAGGACGATGGTTAAAATTGGCGGATCAAAAATGATTAAATAAAGCATGAGAATGAGAATACCTGTGATGAGCAGCGACAGAATCATTGCGCCAAAAGCTATGATGATTTTATAGGGCCATTTAATGTCAGAGGATTTTTCTTCACGGATATCGTTTAAAAAGCTAATACTCGCTGCTATAGAAAGAGCCAGACAGAAGACTCCGGCTAAAAATAATAATACGGCTATTCCCCATGCATTAATTAACGATGTTATTACAAGTGCTAATAAGGCTAATCCTAAAATTAAAAGAGAATAAACAATCAGGAGGTGAAGTCCATTATTTGAAACTTTGTCCTGATTTTTTAAAGAAACTTTTTTGATGACTTGATTTATAATGCCTGGTTTTTTTTCAAAGTCTTTTTTTTCTGTCAAATTTATACCACGTTCAAAAGCAAAGTCTTTTTTTATACCTGAAAATGTTGATTCTGTTTTCTCAATTGTGTCGCTTTGATGATGGTTTGCTGTTTTTAATAATGTGACACTGGCCGTTTTTTCGGTTAGATTTTTTCTTTCATTAACAGAAGGCTTTTGATTTTTGGCAATTGTAGGGGTTTTATTAAATAATTTTTCAATATGCCAACCATGCATATATTTCCTTTTTGTAACAGAACAGCTGCATACGAATAGAAATAATAAAACAACAATACAGGTTTTCCTGGCCATAAACATATTAAAAGTATTAATTTTAGGCTGGATTTGCTATATATCGGTAATATGAAAGAATTTGAAACTAACGCACTACGCATTTGCCTGCACGAAAACGGCTTAAAAGAAATTACCGTAAAAAAAGACTGCGTGGCGCAGCCGGAAGATGTTTGGGAGTCTTATGAACAAACTCAAAAATTAATGCCGCTTAGTTGCTATTTTGTTTTACTTGAAAGCGAAGAAAACAGCGAGGCCTCTTTGGAGGCAAGGCGGGCAGTGGCTTCAGAAAAATATGGGGATAAAGTAAAGGCCCTGGCCGTGGTTAGCAAGCGCTTGGCCATTAACATTTTAGGCAATCTTTTTATAAAAGTAAACCGGCCAAAAGTAACCACCCGCTTTTTTGAAGACAGGGCTGTGGCGGTAAAATGGCTGGAGGCACGTATGACAGAGGAGAAATAATCCTTCTTTTTCAAACTTTTTAAACATCTCCCTTCTTTTCAAATTCTTAAAGTATCTTTGCGCTTTATTACTAAAATGAGCCAATCAAAATCGATTAAAAGCGCACTGGTATCGGTGTATTACAAAGATAATCTGGAGCCAATTATAAAAAAGCTACACAGCCTTAATGTAAAATTATACAGCACTGGCGGAACCCTTTCCTTCATCGAAAAATTAAACATACCTGTAACGGCGGTGGATTCGGTAACCACCTATCCCGAAATTTTTGGCGGACGTGTAAAAACCCTGCACCCTGCTATATTTGGTGGGATATTGAACCGCAGAGACAACGATTCTGATAAAAAAGAAAAGGCACAACACAATATCCCCGACATTGATTTAGTAATTGTGGATTTGTATCCTTTTGAAGAAACCGTTGCGGCCAAAGCATCGGAAGAAGATACCATCGAAAAAATTGACATTGGGGGCATTTCCTTAATACGCGCGGCAGCAAAAAACTTTAACGATGTGGTGATTGTGTCTTCACGTAACGACTACTCCGAATTATTAAACCTGCTCGAAAGTAAAAACGGCGCTACCGATTTATCAGACCGTAAACACTTTGCTGCAAAGGCTTTTGCCACCTCCTCGCATTACGACAGCGCCATCTTCAACTACTTTAATCAAAGCGAAAACATTCCTCAGTTTAAACAAAGCATACAACAAAGTCAGGTATTACGTTACGGTGAAAATCCGCACCAAAAGGGAACGTTTTACGGCAATCTGGACGCCATGTTTACCAAATTAAATGGCAAGGAGCTTTCCTATAACAACTTGTTAGATGTGGATGCGGCCGTTAATCTTATTGCCGATTTTGAAGAGCCAACTTTTGCCATTTTAAAACACAACAACGCCTGTGGTGTGGCTTCGCGCAGCAGCATTCATCAGGCTTACGTGGATGCTTTGGCTGGTGACCCTGTTTCGGCCTTTGGCGGAATTTTAATTGCCAATCGCCCTATTGATATTGCCACTGCCAACGAAGTAAACAAATTGTTTTGTGAGGTGGTAATTGCTCCGGCTTATAATGACGATGCTCTGGAACTTTTAAAATCGAAGCCCAACCGCATTTTACTGGTGCAAAACAAAGTGGCGTTAAGTAAAATCGCCTTCAGAACACTTTTAAACGGCGTGATTGAACAGGATAAGGATTTAAGAACCGAAACCGAAGCAGATTTAAAACCTGCCACTAAGTTAACACCTAATGCTTCTGAAATAAAAGATTTATTGTTTGCCAACAAACTGGTTAAGCACACAAAATCCAATACCATTGTGTTGGCTAAAAACGGACAATTACTTGCCAGCGGAACCGGTCAAACCTCGCGAGTGGACGCACTCCGACAAGCCATTGCCAAGGCACAAAGTTTTGGCTTTGATTTAAACGGTGCGGTAATGGCGAGCGATGCCTTTTTCCCTTTTCCGGATTGTGTTGAAATTGCACACAACGCAGGCATTCGTGCGGTAGTGCAGCCAGGCGGCTCTATAAAAGACAAAGAAAGCATTGCTTACTGCGATGTCAATGGCATGAGCATGGTGATGACCGGAACAAGACACTTTAAACATTAGGTTATTTGAGGAAAATTACTATATTTGAGTATAGTAATTTGAAAACCTATTCTAAAATAATTTTTGGCATTCTTCTTATTTTTGAGTTTAGTTTGGCTCAAAACAGCACCCGGTCCAGTGGAGGTTTTGGGAATGTGGTGCCTCGCAAATTTTTCCATTTTTCTGCAAACGGGGGCTTAATATTAAACAGGGCCTACTCTCATTTTGAAATGCCATCTGATAATCAGGGACATTTTTCAAGAGAGGAAACTTCGCTACTCGGGTCGGATGTTATTTTACCTGGCTTTTGGTGTGGGCTTAACACTTTGCTTGGAAAAGGACAAAGGAAACTGGTGGTAGGCTTAAGTGTTGCGCACACGGAATATCAATATAAATACATTTCAACTGATTCAGAGCCTTATTTCTCAAGCCGGTTCCCAAGTGCTTATAGGACGAGCAATAGCAATGTAGATGTTTATGGAAGGCTGCTTGCGCTTAATTTTGAACTTGGATTGAAACGACAATTGTTTTATCCTTTTTCGATATCTCACTTATTCATCATTCAATCTACAATTAAAAGAACCGAAAAAGTAACAGGAAATTTGAGTGAGTATTGGTACAATAATTATTCAAATTTCTCATATTCAGAAACAACTCCAATCAATCAAAAAATAACTAACATTGATGGAACCCGTTCGCAAAATAATTTGGCTTGTTACAGGCTTGTTTTGTTTGTTAAGGTAAAGTACAGGAAATCAACATTTGAAGCAATGGTGTTCAGAAACTTTGCACTTTCCCGTCGCACAAGTGTGCCTTTGTGGGGGATAGGAATTAACTACCATTTGGGAAAACCGGATGATAAATAAATTTATAGTTTGGCCAACTGAGACGAGAATCAAGTAAGTATGAATAATTAGAATCGTTGCCAAAAACGAAAGCAAATATTGGAAAACAGGTGCATTTAGCTCTTATAATTTATGAAACTAAAAAATTGGATAATTAGTGCTCTCATTCTTTTGTGTAATTTTTTTTCGGCACAAGTAGATACGATAAAGAAAGACCGTATTTATATTAATTGCTCATTAATTCTTAATAAAGCCTATTCCCAGCATGAAGAGCTTTATGGAAGTTTTGGCCGCAGCGGTTACTATGAACAGATAAATCCCTTGGGAAACCCAAGGTTAATTAAGCCAGGACTCTATTTGAGCATAAACAGCATAACAGGCAAAAAAACCAAAAGAAAATTTGTTTATGGTGCGGCATTTTCAATTACTCAAAATCAATATAAACATATAATTCATTCACCTGAGAATCAAAGCTCAGGATGGTATGAAGGTAAATATACCGATCGAGATGTTGACGTTCGAGAAACAATTTACCTAATGAGTGCCGAAATTGGAATTAGGAGAAAACTCTCAGAAAAATTCTATTTAGGCAACTTCCTAATTTTACATGCACATCTTCTTACTGTCGGTTCCGAACGGGGCAACTCAGTAACAACAACCTACACCAATTACCCTGCAGGAAACCCATACGTGTATCTGAATAACACACAAACAGAAGTTGCGCCAATAAATACTGTAAGTAAGAATTCTTTAATGGGAGAATCATTGTTGGATGCGAGTGCCGGCGCAGGCGTATCTTATCGCCCCACACTATCTTACAGATTAGTTTCTGGTAAACGTCAGTACGAAGTAACAGTGTTTAGAAATTTTAGTTTTCGGATGAGGTACTCCCGACCATGGTGGGGCCTGGGTTTAAGTTATTTTATTTAGTAAAGTACTTCAAAAGTAATTTATTGGTGTCGCAGTAATCATTTGGAATTTTTCCTGTGTCATGATAGAGTTTATGGTATGAATGCGCGTTGCTATTTAACCTTGTGGGGCTCTTCGGAAGATTAAGTAAGCATTACTATAACGATGATAATGTTATGAACATTCCAGTGAAGTATCAAGAGATTTAAAAAAGAATTAATAAGAAAGAGAAAGCCGCCTTCAGAAAATGGAGGCGGCTTAATTATTACTAAACAACAAATACTAAGAAATTCGCCTCAAATTCAGGTCTTTTGGCGGGCTGATTATCATAGGGTATTTTTCAATTTTTACCGAACTACTATCCAAACCAAAAGCACGCGCTTCGCTTAAACTAAAATGTTTTAACACAAAGTAGGTATTCAAAATCAGTTTTTCAAAGAAAGGTAATTCGTTGTCGTAAGACAAAAACTTTTCGAGTACCACAAATTTAAAGTCGCCAATAATGTTGTTTTTATTCAACGATTCGTAGCGGCTGGTAATGTCCACCTCTTTGTTTTTCACCAAATCTTCCACCACTTTTCTAAACATCAGATTAATTTTAGGTGCTACCCTAAAGCCCAACCTAAAGTCAACGCGAATAATGTCATCGGCGGCAATGTGAGTCACCTTATATTCCATACGGTAAGGTTCGTCCATTACATCAACGTGTACAAACCAATACACATCGGCGCGTTTCGGTCTTTTTTGAAGAATGGAATAAATAACCTTTGATTCAATTTCTTCAGGGTTGTTGGCACCGGTCATGTAAACCAAATGGGTAGCATATTTTGGAATGGAATTGTCGTTGCTTAAATCCACCAGTTTACCCGGATGATCGGCCAGTTTAACCAGGTCAACGTAGCGCTGCCTGATTTTTTTGGCAAGGTACCAAACGGTCATCACGGTCATTAACACCATGGCAATTAGCAAAGTAATCCAACCGCCATTAAAGAACTTGCTGAGGTTGGCAGTTAAAAAGGCCAGTTCAATGATTATGTAAACGGTTATAATGCTGTAAATAAATAATTTGTTATACCGCTTCATGTGCATGTAAAAATTGAGCAGGGTGGTGGTCATGAGCATGCACAGTACAATGGCCAAACCATAAGCAGCGCCCATGTTCGACGATTCGCGGAAATACAATACAATACCTATGCAACCGCCTAAAAGCAACCAGTTAAGCGATGGGATATACAATTGCCCTTTTAAAACAGAAGGGTATTTAACCTTTACTTTAGGCCAAAGATTTAAGCGCATGGCCTCGTTAATTAAACTAAACGAACCACTGATTAAGGCCTGCGATGCAATAACCGCGGCTATGGTAGCTATGATAATGCCGTATGGTAAAAAGCTTTCGGGCATCATGGCAAAAAACGGATTGCTTGATTTAAAGGAATCAAGCGTTTGTCCTTCGTGCGAAATAAGCCAGGCGCCCTGACCAAAATAGTTTAACACCAAAGTGGTTTTAACAAACACCCACGAAATGCGAATGTTTTGTTTGCCACAATGCCCTAAATCGGAGTAAAGAGCCTCGGCTCCGGTGGTACATAAAAAAACGGCACCAAGAATAAGGATGCCTGATGGGTGAGTGCTTAAGAGGTGATAGGCGTAATAGGGGCTGAGTGACGAAAAAATTGCCCAATTGCCCGAAAGCTGAATAACGCCCAAAATCCCGAGCATTAAAAACCAGAGCATCATGAGTGGACCAAAAAATTTACCAATAAAGCTGGTACCAAATTGCTGAATAAAAAACAAGGCGAACAAGATGCCTATAACAATTGGCACCGTATTAATTTCTGCATTAAAGAAACGCAAACCTTCTACAGCCGCAGCAACCGAAATGGGAGGAGTAATAATTCCGTCGGCAAGAAGTGCACTACCACCAATAATGGCAGTAACCAACAACCATTTAAAGCGGGTTCTTTTTACAAGGGTGTATAGAGAAAAAATCCCACCCTCACCTTTGTTGTCGGCCCTTAGAGTCAGAATAACATACTTTACGGTTGTTTGAAGCGTGAGGGTCCAGAAGATGCAGGACAGTCCACCTTTAACAATGTCGGCCTGAATGGCGCCCTTTCCAATAATTTCGCTCATTACATAGAGCGGAGAGGTTCCGATATCGCCGTAAATAATTCCGAGAGTTACGATTAAGCCAGCAAAGGTTATTTTCGAGTGGCCGTTGTGTGAATGTCCCATTTGGGGTCTATTTTAAAACAGGAGTCAAAATTACTATAAAAATAAATACCCCTCTTAAAAATTCAGGTATTTATTTAGCAGTAGGTGTGGCAAAAGCACTGCGAACCTAAGACGATTAAACGCTGCGCTAAAAATAAACTTTACCCCGCTTTTTTACAATAACACCTCAATCTTTACGTTAAATAACTAAAAACCTTGGTTTGGCGGTGTTTTTTTACATACATTTAATATCTGGAATCAGCTTTATTTTTAGCCAGTTATGAGAATACAAACAGCATTTTTACCGGTTGTTTTTTTAAGCCTGTGTGGTTTCGCACAACCGAACGCAAAGAGTACTAACTTTTCGATAAAAGGGGGACTTAGCAGCACCACTGCTAAAATTACCGAACCCACCAAAACTCAGGTAATCGAATTGCCAAAACAGGCCTTACCAGAGGCACAGGCCACTACCAAAAAAACGTATTTTCAAATTAAAAAGACCGCCACCATTAATTTGTCTGACAACACAATGGATTTGGCACCAGGCCTTTCGGCTCAGGAAATGTCGAGGCATACCGGAAAAGTGCCTGAAAAATATAATTATCCTCCTTCGGACATAAACAGCAGCACTCAAAAAAGAAGTTCGGCCGCCATTACGGTTCCGGCATTGGGACAAAGTTTTGTTGGTAATTCTTTTGATGTGGCCACTCCCAACGATAACGATATGGCCATTTCCGATTCGGGTATGGTGGTTTCAGTTATTAACTCAAGAATTTATATTCGCGACATTAACAACGATTCCGTTTACGCCTCAAAATCGCTTTACAGCTTTAAGTTTGCAGTAAACACACGCAATTCGCAATACGACCCAAAGGTAATGTATGATCCAAAGTCCGATCGTTTTGTGTTGGTGTGCCTTGTTGGCAACGAAGACAGCACCAGCAGAGTAATCGTTGGATTTTCTAAAACCAACAAACCTAACGGGCAATGGAATTTATATGTGTTGCCAGGAAATCCATTAAATAACACCCTTTGGACGGATTATCCCATGATATCAATGACTGAGAAGGAGTTGTTTTTAACGGTGAATCTGCTTACCAATAACAGCCCATGGCAAACGGGTTTTGTTGAAACCATTATTTGGCAAATGAAAAAAGACAGCGGTTATGCCGGCAAAACTTCAATTGGCTCGGTGCTGCACTCAAATATAAAGTATAATGGCAAGGCCATTCGCAACCTTTGCCCTGTTAAAGGTGGAAGCAAACTGTATTCACCCAACATGTATTTCCTATCCAACCGAAACATGGCCACTCAAAACGACACTGTGTTTTTGGTTAACATTACCGATACTATTGGCGCACCATCCGGAACACTTACTGTAAAAGTGCTTAAAACACCAAAGCCTTATTATTTTCCTCCCGATGGCATTCAACCCAACGCTACCAATTCTTTGGCCACCAACGATGCCCGAAACCTTGGCGCTTTTATCGAAAACAATAAAATACAATACGTACACAACACCAATAATCCGGCCAACAACCACGTAACCGTTTACTACGGCACCATTGATAACCCTCAATCGGCTAATCCTGTTATTAATGGCTACTATTTGCCCAACGATACTTTTGACATTGCTTATCCCAACATTTCTTATTTGGGCAACTCCTCAACCGATAATTCATCCATTATTACATTCGATCATAGCTCTGCTACTGTCTTTCCGGGCTGTTCGGCCATTCAGGCAGACGGCTCAGGTAACTTTTCGCCACGTTTAAAAATTAAAGACGGTTCTGTTTTTATTAACATACTCAGTTCGGGTCAGGAACGTTGGGGCGATTACTCAGGTTCGCAAAGGCGCTACAACAATCCCGGCGAAGTGTGGATGAGTGGCTACTATTCCTACAATCACTCTTCGGGCTTCCCGAAGGCACATGCTGCCTGGGTGGCTCAAATTGTTGAACGTCAGAAATACAATGCAATTAAAGAAACCACCAGCGACAAAAGCAACAAGGCTTCTGTTTTTCCGAATCCGGCGCTCACTATTTATTTTGTAAAAATTGAATTAAAAAAACCGGAATACCTGAGCTTTTGCCTTTACGACTCGCAGGGAAAACTGGTGCAGGAACTGTTAAGAGATTGGGTGAAGCAACAAGAAACTGAGTTTAGTTTTAATACACACGACTTGCCAAAAGGCATTTATATTTTAAAAATAACCGGAAACAACAATACCAACATTACAAAAAAAGTGATTGTTAACTAGAAAACCTTGCACATGAAAGCCGCCCGCAAAATATTGCTTTTTATCCTTTGCACCACTGCATTTAATTTACTTCATGCCACACACAACCGTGCCGGCGAAATAACCTACACGCGCATTGCCCCAACCACCACTGTTGTTGGCGGAGTTACAGTGGAGTTATACAAGTACCGCATTACACTGGTGAAGTACACCGACTATGGCAGCGGGGTTGCCGACCGCTGTGTGGATACCATTTATTTTGGCGATGGGACAAGGGGCATTGCCCCCCGCACAAACGGAAACACCTACACCTGTGGCTGCAATGTTGGCAACACGTCCATTCCTTGCGGCTCCATTATTATTAATGCATCTGGTTATGTGGTAAATAAAAGCATATATATTATTGAGCACGTTTATCCGGGACCTGGCGATTACCTTATCCGAAGTTATGACCCCAACCGTAACGAAAATGTTGTTAATATACCATATTCGGTAAGTCAGCCATTTTATGTGGAGTCGCTATTAATCATTAACAGTTTTACGGGCGCTAACACTTCTCCGATTTTTAATAATGCACCCATTGATAAGGCTTGTGTGGGTCAGTGTTTTCAGCACAATCCGGCAGCCTATGATGTGGACGGAGACAGTTTAAGTTATGAAATTTCCACTTCCAGAGGTCAGGGTGGAACAACCGTTCAAGGATATACCTATCCGGGCGAAAGACCAAAAGAATACAATATAGACGCCATTACGGGTAATTTATCCTGGTGTTCGCCTCGTAGGGAAGGCGAATACAACCTTGCATTTATTGTAAAAGAATGGCGAAAAAACACCAACCGGGTGTATCAGTTAATTGGCTATGTGCTGCGCGATATGCAGGTGATTGTGGGGGTTTGTAGAAATGAAGATCCTCCCTACATAATTGTCCCAAAAGATACCTGTGTGGAAGCCGGCATATTAATTGAAAAAAACATTTATGTGTATGACCCTAACGATGGCGACGTTGTAACACTGCAGGGTGCAGGCGGAGCATTTTCTTCTAATTTACCGAACGCCACTCTCAATCCGCTTTCGGCGGTCACTCAAACCAATCCGCTCACAGGCCTGGTTTCAAATTTCAGATGGCAAACAGATTGTAACCACATAAGGGTGCAGCCATACATTACCATTTTTAAAGCACAGGATAACGGATCCATCGCTCAACAAGTGTCTTTTGCGAGCTATGCCATAAAAGTTATTCCACCTGCTGTTAAAAATGTTACGGCTGTTCCACAAGGCACCAACATGCGTGTATCGTGGACACTCTCTTCCTGTAATCCGGCTAACAATCCAATTGTGTCCTACCGTATTTTTCGTAAAAACAATTGCACTCCTTTTACACCCGACCCCTGCACCGGAATCATTCCTGCTTCCAGCGGCTTTGTGCTGATAGGTCAGACAAATAACAACGTCAGTTTTTTTATTGATAACAACAACGGCAATGGCTTGGTTGTTGGGCAAAGGTATAGCTATCTGGTGGTTGCTTTTTATAAAGATGGCACTCAAACCTATGGTACCACACAGGTGTGCGGCGAACTTAAGCGCGATGTGCCGGTGATTTTAAATGTGGACGTGTTGAGTACTTCCACAAGCACCGGTTCCATCAGAGTAAAATGGGAACATCCGATTACCAATTCCGAAAATCTGGACACTCTGGTTTTTACAGGGCCTTACAAATACAATCTTAAACGCAAAAACGCTGCGGGCGGCATGGATATTATATTTTCCGCAACAGCTAACAGGGTTCAAAACCTTCCGATTCAGTTTATTGACAATAACCTTAATACTCAAACCACGCCTCATGAATACGTGGTAGAGTTTACTTCGGGTACAAGCACCGTGGGCACATCACAAAGGGCCTCTTCGGTATTCCTTATCATCACCCCTTCCGATCGGCGAATGGATTTAAAATGGTCCTTTAATACACCATGGACTAACACCACTTACACTGTTAGCCGAAAGAATCCGGGCTCTGCTACCTACACGGCCATTGCCACCACCACTGTACCAAATTATACCGACGTAAACAATATTGCCAACCGAAATGATTATTGCTACTTTGTTACCAGTGAAGGCGCCTACTCCGATCCTGGAATTACAAGCCCCTTAATTAATAATTCGCAACAATCGTGCACCACTGCCGTTGATTTAACCCCACCCTGCTCGCCAACTTTGAATATAAGCGCCGATTGCCCGGCAGGGGACGTTGTAATAACGTGGCAGGATGTGAGAACACTTTGCGATCGCAGCGACGACGTGACAAAGTATTTTTTATTTTACAGGCCAAGCATTAACCACGAATACAAATTGCTCGACACCTTGCTAAGTACCGATAAACTTGAATATGTGGCCAAAGGATTGTCGGAAATAGTAGGTTGCTATATTGTTCAGGCCGTGGATTCGGCAAACAACAAAAGTAATAAGGGTGGCGATTATTGCATAGACAATTGCCCAATTTTTGAATTGCCAAATGTGTTTACGCCCAACAACGATAACATCAATGATTTTTACATGGCTGTAAGAGTAAGACAGATTAAGGAGATAAACCTTAACATATTTGACCGCTGGGGCAATCTGGTTTACACTACCACCGACCCTTATTTTAAATGGGATGGAATTAGTATTATTAGCAAACAGACAGTTAGTCAGGGAACGTTTTTTTATACCTGCGATGTTTTTGAACCCAGGCTCAGGGGAACAATTAAGCGAACACTTAAAGGATTTGTTGAAGTTGTAAGGTAGCCGGGTCAGATATACACTATGAAGTTATACCGAAATTTAGTAAACGCCGTGGCGCAAACCACGCAGGAAATTTTATCAAAAGGCCGTTACGCCGATAAAGCACTCGAAAAAATATTTAAACAAAATCCACAATGGGGCAGTCGCGACCGCCGTTTTGTGGCCGAAGGCACCTACGATATAGTTCGCAATTACCGCCTGTTTGCCGAGTTGGCCGAATCACAAAATAATTTTTGGTTTATAACGGCTGTTTGGTTAGTGGTAAAAGGCATCGAAATTCCGGATTGGCAGGAATTTAAACACGTTGATGTGGATTATATTTTGCAAAAGAAAGATAGCCTTAAAGACAACACTGCTATTTACGAATCGTATCCCGATTGGTTGTGGCAGTTGGGTACAAAAGAACTGGGAGCCGAAAAATGGGAAAGAGAATCGTTGGCCATGAATACACAGGCGGCAGTGTATTTGCGGGTGAACCAACTCAAAACCACGCGACAACAACTTAAAGAGGCATTATTAAAAGAACGAATTGAAACCGTGGAGGTAAGTGATTGTGAAGACGCTCTGCAATTAATAAAGCGCGAGAATGTGTTTCAGAACAAGTTATTTAAAGACGGTTTTTTTGAAGTGCAGGATGCCGGATCGCAATTAATCAGTCGTTTTTTAGAACCAAAACCCGGCGATACGGTTATTGACGCATGTGCCGGGGCAGGAGGCAAAAGTCTGCATTTGGCTGCACTCATGAAAAACAAGGGCCGCGTAATTAGCATGGATGTGGAAGACTGGAAACTCGAAGAACTGAAAAAAAGGGCCAGAAGGGCCGGTGCCTTTAATGTGGAAACCCGGCTTATTGAAAAAAACAATACCATTAAAAACCTGGAAGCAAAAGCCGACAAACTACTACTCGACGTACCTTGCAGCGGACTGGGTGTTTTAAAAAGAAATCCGGATGCCAAATGGAAACTAAGCGATGACTCAATCGAAAATACAAAAAAAATTCAGCAGGAAATAATCAGCACCTATTCGGCCATGCTTAAAGTTAATGGCAGCATGGTTTACAGTACCTGCAGTATTTTACCATCCGAAAACGAAGAGCAGGTTAAAACGTTTTTAACTGCGAATAAAAATTTTAAGTTACTTAAAGAAAAAACGCTATTACCACATGAAGGGTTTGATGGCTTTTACATGGCTCTTTTAACCAAAACGGCTTAATCAGAGGTTTTGCAAACCCTGTGTTTTTTCTTACCTTTGTGTTTCTGAAAAAACTGTTTATCATAACCGTGTTGTTTGTTTATCTGTTCTCGGCAACCGAATTCCGTGAATTACTTAAGTTTCCGGAAATGATAGAACATTATCATGAACACAAAGAAAAAAATCACCTCATTTCGTTTTTTGATTTTCTCGACATGCACTATTCGAATACACAGGACGATGATGGTGATGCAGACAGGGACATGAAATTACCATTTAAATCGCACAATAATTGCGCTTCGGTAAGCAACAATCTTTTCACCGGCTCGGTTCATCAGGCCTACGCTTTTCATCCTCTCGAAACGAAAACAAAAACGTATTCATTACCTCAATTACAGTTTATCCCATCTTCATTTCAGGTTTCTATCTGGCAGCCGCCAAAGGCCTGATTACATTTCTTTTAAGTGTAACTCATTTTGCATGTGATTAATCTCCATGCCTTGTTCTAATTTTTTAAATCAAACACAACATGTTAGATAAAATCATTTCTTTTTCAATAAAGAATAAACTTATAATAGGTTTGTTTACGCTGGGCATGATAATTTACGGCGCTTTGCAACTAAGTAAACTGCCCATCGATGCAGTTCCTGACATCACCAACAATCAGGTGCAAATTATTACCACCGCTCCTTCTTTTGGCGCCACCGACATAGAGCGCTTAATAACCTTTCCGATTGAACAGGCCAATAACAACATTCCGGGGCTTACCGAAATACGAAGCTTTTCGCGCTTTGGTTTGTCGTTGGTTACCATTGTTTTTAACGATGCCACCGATATTTATTGGGCAAGGCAACAGGTGGCCGAACGACTTCAAAATGTGCAGGCGCGCATTCCTGCCGGAGTAGGGATACCGGAGCTGGGCCCTGTAACAACGGGTTTGGGAGAAATTTACCAATACGTGGTAAGGCCTAAGGAAGGTTTTGAAAAAAAGTTTAACACCACCGAGTTGCGCACCATTCAGGACTGGATTGTGCGACGGCAGTTGCTCGGCGTTAAAGGTGTTGCCGAGGTAAGCAGCTTTGGCGGCACACTCAAACAATACGAAATAGGTGTTGACCCAAACAAATTAAAATCGTTTAACCTCACCATCACCGATGTGTTTGTTGCTCTCGAAAAAAACAATCAAAACACGGGTGGAGCCTACATTGAAAAAGGACCCGTGGTGTTATACATCCGCAGCGAAGGATTAGTGGGTTCTCTCGAAGACATCAAAAACATCCGGGTAAAAAATCTTGACAACGGTACACCACTCTTAATTAAAGACATTGCCGAGGTAAATTATGGAGCAGCCACCCGCTATGGCGCCATGTGCTTTAATGATAAAGGCGAAGTGGCGGGAGCCATAGTCATGATGCTTAAAGGAGCGAACAGCAGCGATGTGATAAAACGGGTGAAAGAGAGAATAGAACAGATTCAGAAAACATTGCCAGAAGGAGTAATACTGGAACCGTTTTTAGACCGCACAAAAATGGTAAACAATGCCATTGGCACCGTTGAACAAAACCTGATGGAAGGCGCACTTATTGTGATTTTTGTATTGGTATTGTTTTTGGGTAATGTAAGAGCCGGATTGTTGGTTGCTTCTGTTATTCCACTCGCCATGTTATTTGCCATTATTATGATGAACATGTTTGGAGTAAGTGGTAACCTTATGAGTTTAGGCGCATTGGATTTCGGATTAATTGTGGATGGTGCGGTAATTATTGTGGAAGCTGTTATGCACCGTTTGCATCACAATAAAACCACAGCTTTTGCACAACTTAATCAGCAGCAAATGGACAAAGAGGTGAATCAATCGGCCAGTAAAATGATGAATAGTGCGGTGTTTGGCCAAATTATTATTCTGGTGGTTTACCTACCCATATTTACCCTCGAAGGCATTGAAGGAAAGATGTTTAAACCCATGGCACAAACCGTTGCCTTTGCTTTGCTCGGTGCTTTCATCCTTTCGCTCACCTATATCCCCATGATGAGCGCATTATTTTTAAGTAAAAAAGTAAATCCCGGCGAAAACTTTTCAGACCGTTTAATGAATCGCTTAGGGAGCGGTTATCAAAACACACTGATTAAAATTTTGAACATCCCAAAAACATTGCTGGCATCAACACTTGCATTGTTTGCCATTGCCATAATTGTTCTTACCTATTTGGGTGGAGAGTTTATTCCAACACTTGAAGAGGGCGATTTTGCCGTGGAAACGCGTGTATTACCGGGAAGTAATCTTAACACCACCATCGCCAATACACAAAAAGCGGCAAAAATACTTCAGCAAAAATTTCCCGAAATACAAAAAATTGTGACCAAAATAGGAAGCGGCGAAGTACCCACTGACCCTATGCCAATGGATGCGGCGGATATGATGATAATATTGAAGGATAAGAAAGAATGGACATCGGCAAAAACATTTAACGAATTGGCCGAAAAAATGTCGGAGGCATTGGTGGTGCTGCCTGGTGTTACTTTCAGTTTTCAGTTCCCGGTGCAAATGCGTTTTAACGAGTTGATGACGGGCGCCAAGCAGGACGTGGTTTGTAAAATATATGGCGAAGACCTGGACACACTGGCGCGCTACGCAAAAAAAATGGGCGAGATAATTGGAACAGTAGAAGGCGCCAAGGATTTGTATGTGGAAGCCGTTACGGGTATGCCGCAAATTGTTGTTAACTACAATCGTGCCGCCATTGCACAGTATGGCCTTTCAATTGATGACATAAACAAAACTATTAATGCATCGTTTGCCGGACAAAGCGCAGGGCTTGTGTTTGAAAGTGAAAAGCGGTTTGATTTGGTGGTGAGACTTCAAAACAACAAACGCACCAATATGGAAGATGTGCGTAACCTCTTAATTCCAACACCCATGGGAACTCAAATACCATTGCAACAACTGGCAAGCGTTGAAATAAAGGACGGGCCCAACCAGGTGCAACGCGAAGATGCCAAGCGCCGCATTACGGTTGGTTTTAACGTACGCGGCAGAGACATACAAAGCGTGGTGAACGAATTGCAGGATAAAATTGCAGCAGAGATAAAATTTCCGGTGGGCTATTATCCCACTTACGGTGGTGCGTTTGAAAATTTGAATGCCGCCAAAAAACGATTGATGGTGGCAGTTCCGGTTTCATTGCTCCTCATTTTTTTGTTATTGTATTTTGCTTTTAACTCCATTAAACATGGTCTGCTAATTTATTCCGCCAGTCCTTTATCTGCCATTGGTGGAATTTTTGCACTGGCTTTGCGTGGTATGCCATTTAGCATTAGCGCAGGCGTAGGCTTTATTGCGCTGTTTGGTGTGGCGGTGCTTAATGGCATTGTGTTAATAGCGGAGTTTAACCGGCTTAAAAAAGAAGGCCTTTCGGATTTAAAACAAATTGTGCAACAAGGCACACGCCTAAGATTGCGCCCGGTACTAATGACGGCTTTTGTGGCATCGCTTGGATTTTTTCCGATGGCTGTAAGCAATGGTTCCGGTGCAGAAGTTCAACGTCCACTGGCAACTGTGGTAATAGGCGGCCTCTTAATAGCCACTTTTTTAACGTTGTATGTTTTGCCGGTATTGTACATATTGTTTGAGAAACAAAAAAAATCTAAAGGAATAAATCCCACAGCAATAAGTGTATTGTTAGTGTTTTTATCTCCGACTATTTTTTCGCAAAAACCAGTGTCGTTAAATTTGGCGATTGATTCTGCTTTAAAAAATAACTTAATGGTTCGTAACGAAAAGCTGTTGCTCGAGTACAAACAAAAGCTCATTCAATCTTCTGCAAACATCCCACTTACAACCGTGTCGGGCGAATACGGACAAATTAACAGTGCCTATAAGGACAACCGGTTTAGTGTGGGGCAGAGTTTTAGTTTCCCTACGGTTTATGCCCGACAAAAACAGCTTTTGAATCAGGAATGGAAAAGCGGGCAATTAAGTGTGAACCTAAAAGAAGCTGAAATAAAAAGAAACGTTTCGATGGAGTTTTCGAACAACGTGTACCTGCAACAAAAAAAGCAATTGTTGTTAAAGTCAGATAGTTTGTTTGCCGATTTTTTAAAGCGCTCAGAAGAACGGTTTAAACTTGGGGAAAGCAATCTTGTTGAAAAAACAAGTGTGGAGGTTCAGCGCATGCAGATAGCATTGCAGCTCAATCAGCTTGAAGCGGACATTGAAATTTCGACATTGAAGTTTAACCTCTTGTTAAATTGCAAACAACTGTTTGTGCCGGATAAAAACGAAGCAAAAATACCGGCAGCAACTATAAACGAAACGCCGACTGTTAAAGATCATCCGGCCGGCCGCTTAATTCTTCAGCAGAAAGAAAGTGCTACAATGGCTTCGCGCCTTGAAAAAGCCCGCTTGCTTCCCGAAATCTCGTTGCTCTACAATAACATGAGCATGTTGGGCACCGGTTCCGACAATGTGCTGTACACTACCCGTTCCACACGCTTTCAATCGGCACAGCTGAGTGTGGGCATACCTTTGTTTTTTGGATCGCAAAAGGCCAAAATTGCTTCCTTAAAATCCATGGAGCAAATAGCAGCCAACAATTACGAGATTACAATAAATAATCTTACGACTGAATATTATGCCACATTGTTTCAATACAAAAACCAGCGCGGCAATTTGCAGCTCTACGAAAATAAATTGTTAAAGGGCGCAGATGACATTGCCGGCGCGGCAAGTAAGCAGTTTGCCAATGGTGAAATTAATTATCTGGAATGGGTAATGCTCATGAATCAGTCAATTGGTTTGCAAAACGACTATATCAACACTTTAAAAAACCTTAACGAAAATGCTACGCTGCTTAATTATTTATCAACTAAGTAAACGCACAAGTACTCAAAAACAACTGTAAAAAGAAAAACATGAAAAAATCAGCAATCATATTATTATCCGTTTTATTGGTTAATTGTTCAAACAAGGAAAAGCCAAGCGAAAGCGCAACACCAATAGATACCGGTACCGAAATTAATTTAAGCAACGAACAAATAGCCGCAATTGGTTTGGGTTATGGAAAAATAGAGATGGACACTATTTCGGCCATATTAAAGGTAAATGGAAAGATTGATGTGCCGCCACAAAACATGGTATCGGTAAGTGTACCATTAGGAGGTTACTTAAAATCAACACAATTATTACCTGGCATGAAGGTAAACAAGGGCGAGGTAATCGCCACTTTTGAAGACCCGCAATACATTCAGTTGCAACAGGACTTCCTTTCTGTAAAAGCAAAAATAAATTATTCCGAAAATGAATATCAACGGCAAAAAGAACTGAATGCTAACAAAACCAGCAGCGACAAAGTGTTTCAGCAGGCCGAGGCGGAGTACCTCACACAAAAAATTGCCTTAAAATCTTTGTCCGAAAAACTGCGTTTAATCAACGTTAATCCCGAACAGCTAAACGAGAACAACATTTCTAGAAGTGTGAATGTATTTGCACCGATAGATGGTTATGTTTCTAAAATAAACGCCAACATTGGCAAATACGTTAATCCGGCCGATGTTGTTTTTGAATTGGTAAATCCCAGCGACATTCACCTGGCACTGACTGTTTTTGAGAAAGACATCGACAAGCTCTATATCGGTCAGAAGCTGGTTGCTTTTACAAATAATAATTTGGAAAAAAAGCACGCCTGCGAAATATTGCTCATTGGTCAAAACCTCTCTAACGAAAGAAGCATTGAAGTGCATTGCCATTTTAAAAACTACGATAAGTCTTTAATACCCGGCATGTACATGAATGCAGAAATAGACCTAACATCTGCTGCCTGCGCGGTGTTGCCCGAAGATGCCATTTTAAACTATGAAGGCAGAAACTATGTGTTTGTGGAAAAACAAAAAAACAAATTTGTTTTAACAGAAGTAAAAACCGGCAACAGCGAAAAAGGACGTATAGAAATACTCAATGCCACTGAAATAAATAATTCAAGCATTGTGGTAAAAGGTGCCTACCAACTTTTAATGGGATTAAAAAATAAGCAGGAGTAGAAAGTGTTAGTTTATTTAATCTCTACAGCTTCAATAATTTCGTGACCGAGGTATTTCTCCAAAATCTGGTGGTAACGTTTTGTGGATGTAAAACCAAAACCTGCTTCAAAAAATTCGTTGATGTAGGCGGCGTGTACACTGTTTTTTGGCATAATAAAACCAAGCATTTCTTTAGGTGTGTTAAATGCCTTCTGAATTTTTAAAAACTTTTCGGGATTCATTTTCAGATAAGACCAATAGGCCACTATGTCCACAAAACCAAACACCTTGCGGTCGGCGGCAATACTGCTCAACACACTGCTTTGGGTTTCGGTGGTGTTAATTTTTAAATCGGGGGCAAACGATTTTTTCAGATCGTTGATATATACCAAATGGCTCGAATTATTTACCACCATGGCCGTCATGCCATTAAATGCTTTGCTAACTTCATCTCTGCTTTTGGTTTTTACTGTCGCAACACGTCCGTCAGTAATCAATACCGCAAGATTTTGCATGTAGGGCGCCGAAAACTGAATGTCTTTTTCACGCTCCGTGTTGTAGGTAACCGAACCAATGCCAATAACTTTTGAACCCGCACCCTTTACCGCATTATAGAATGTACTGAACTCTTTAAACGGTTTGGGATTTAGATTCATCACAATGTTTTTCTTCTCCTTTAACCAATAAATGTATTCGTCAATTATATCCACCTCAATGCCTTTTAATTTGCCTGATTCGCTATAGGAGTATGGATAGTTCTCATAATAATAAACGTTAATGGAGTCGGGTGTCTGCGATTTTACGCCAAAAGAGGCAAGCAGTAATAGACACAAAAATTTTAAAGATGTTTTCATAGTTTTAATATTAATAGGGCGGATTGTTTTGCAAAGTTGCGGATTAATATCCTACAATTATTGAATTTATGATGAAGCTTTTCGCAACTCACTGTTAATAAGTGTCACAGTTGAATGCTCAAACCAGCACACTATCAATAAATTAGCCATTTTGGTGGCCGAAAAGAAGAATGTAATAATTGCAAAAAAAGTAAAGGATTAAGCACTAAATTTGCTATTCAAACCAATAAAATGAAAAAAATAATTACACTCATTTTTCTTTTCTTCGCTTTTATAAGCCATGCACAAAACGTTGTAAAAAACGTTGACGCCGAAAATTTTAAAAAATTGATGACCGACAAAAAAGCGGTGCTAATTGATTTAAGAACGAACGATGAAATTAAAAACAAAGGAAAAATTAAAGGCGCACAGCAACTCGATTTTTTGGACAAAGAAGCCGAAACAAAAATTGCAAAACTCGACCGTAAAAAAACATACCTGATTTATTGTGCAGGTGGCGGCAGAAGCGGCGATTGTGCAGAGCTAATGCAGAAACTCGGTTTTAAATCGGTAATCAATCTCGAAAAAGGTTTTGAAGACTGGAAAAGAAAAGGCTTTGAAATCGAAAAATAAAAATGGATTACCAGTTACTTCTTAAACTTGCTGTAAATGCGGCATTAAAAGCCGGTGAAGAAATCCTGAGGATTTATAACACCGATTTTGATGTGGAAACAAAATCCGACAACACACCCGTAACCATTGCCGACAAAGCTTCCGGAAAATGTATTGATGCGATATTGGCTCAATCTGGCATACCCGTTATTAGTGAAGAAGAAGACATTCAAAATTATTCCATCCGCAAAAACTGGAAACAGGTGTGGATTGTTGACCCACTCGACGGCACCAAAGAATACATTAAACGCAACGGCGAGTTTGCCGTAAACATTGCATTGGTTGAAAACGGGAGTCCCAGCATTGGGGTAATTTATGTGCCGGTTAACAAGGAAATTTATTTTGCCTGTAAAAATGAAGGCAGCTATAAAATCACACAACACGATTTAATCAGCGAACTCACCAAAAAAAACATTGCGGATTATTTATTTGAGTTTGGTAGAAAACTACCATTACAAA
Organism: Bacteroidia bacterium; assembly: GCA_020846335.1. Lineage (GTDB taxonomy): Bacteria > Bacteroidota > Bacteroidia > B-17B0 > Aurantibacillaceae > Aurantibacillus. Next base: position 34,102 of record JADLED010000038.1, on the reverse strand, counting down.
AACCACCCAAAAGCTACACACTGGTGGCCAGTCGTTCGCATTTGAGCCGTGAGGTAAAAGACCGTGTGGCTCACCTTAAAAGCCTTTATGGACAGATAGACATTATCAGCGTGGGCAGCAGCATAAAACAATGTTGGGTGGCCGAGGGCAAAGCGCACGAATATCCGCGATTTGGCACCACAATGGAATGGGACACTGCTGCCGGGCAATGTATATTAGAGCAGGCGGGCAGCAAACTGGTGGATTACGAAACCGGTCAGCCAATGGTTTATAATAAAGCCGACATGAAAAACAGTTATTTTATTGCGAAGTATTCCGCTTAAAATTCATTTCATCAACTTCGACAACACATAATCCCCATCGATTACCAGTTGCTTAAAATTTTTGTGATGTCTAATAATTAATTGATTGGGATTGTTTTTCGAAATCACAAAATCGTATTCAATGGCTTCACGGCCTTTGCGCTCCAAGCCCACTAACACCCGTAAATGCATTGCCGTTAAACTAAACTCACGCTCCAGCTTAAAATTCCAGTAAGCCTTTTCGCGCAACTTTAAGCCTGTAAATTTTCGGTTAGGCAAATCCGTAAACGACGAAAAGTAACGCCTCGCAAAATAACCCGACTGGGTTTTAATAACCACCAGTTTTTCGGTAATGGAGCATTTATGGCTGCTGCCACTAAGTGTTTGACCCGAAGCGGTAGAAATCTGAACGCCGGCTTCTTCCACGTGGCACTGATAATAAATAACAGAGTCGCCCACCTGTAGTGATTTTAAAATACTTTCGGAATGTTGAATTAATGAATCGACAGATTGAGCCTTTGCGCAAAAGCTTAGTACAAAAAACAACCCTGCGAAAAAACGAATCATGACTGTCGAAATTTTTGCACGAATTTATTCGGCACTTTGTTTCACAAATTTAGTGGTGCTTAGCACCTGGCCATTTTGACGCAGGTTAATAAAATAAACACCGTTTTCAAGTCCTGCAATATCAATAACGGTCGTGTTTTCTTTCATCAGGGCCGAACCGTTTTTAATTTGCAAACAGCTTCGTCCCAACACATCCACAACATCAATGTCCCCGCCCGCTTTGCTATGCGCGCTCCATTTCACATTCAGATAATTGTTGGCAGGATTTGGGAAAACACGCAACAAAGCAGGTGCCTGAATGGATTTTAGGCCTGTGGTATTTATACCATCCAGATTAATGTCGTCAATAAAAATATTGTTGCCACCACCACCGGTAAAAGCAAATTTAAAATGAACAATACCGGTTGCCATAAAAGGCTGAATGTTTATTTTTTCAAGGCGCCAGTCGGCAGAAGTAACCGCCGGCGTGTAAGAACTGGCCTGGTTGGCCAAAATGGTTTTTAGTGCAGAGCCACTTTTAAAATAAATCGAATTCCAGGTGGCACCACAATTGTTTGAAATAAAAACCTGCAGTTGGTCGTTGTCTGTGGTTGTGCGCCTTGCAGAATGAAGCATAAAAGTAAGCGTTGGATTTTCAACAGCACTCAGGTTGTAGGGTGGAGAAATAATTTCATCAACCGTTGGGGCACGATTATCAAAATTGGCAATGTAAATAGAATTAAAATCTGTGTAAGCAGTAGATGCAGTTATTTCCCAGCTCACCGCATCATTGTCTCTGTCCACAACTGTCCAGTCATTCAAATAAGCATTTACATCTTCAAAACTATCGGTAAAAGGCACTACGTAACTGGCGCTGGTTACATTCGGAAGAATATATACCTTGTTACTAAACACCCTGGTTTTGCTGCTGCTTAAATAATTGTTGGTTAAAGTAAACGAGTAAACACCGGGTGCAGAATATTTAACCTTTACAGCACCATTACTTAAACTGGATGCACCGGCATTACCAAAATTCCAAACACGCGAACTCACCGAACCACCGTAGGAATTATCTGTAATTAAAACAGAATCGTCCACGCAGGCAATAATTGGGGTGAGAGGCAACACATCTGGTTCAGAGGCACAGGCTACGGGATAGGTATATGGATTGTTGGTGCCTGTGGCATTTAGGTTGGAGGTACTCCATAAATTGTTGCGCCCCGAAATGCTGGAGCTTAGAGCCGCTGTCATGCGGGTTACCTGACCTGCGGTAAACATATTTAAACAGGGACCATTGGTATAATCCATGTAATTGGTAAACATTTCGCCACTGGCACCACTGCCGCAGGAGTTAAAAGGATTGCGTGGAAACACAGGACAGGAACTATTGCTGGAAACCGCCGGAGGTGTATCGGCTACCTGGTCGTTGCCACAGATAGCATCGCCCCAAATGTGGCGCAGATTAAACCAGTGACCGAGTTCGTGAATCAGATAGCGGCCTTTAAAGTTTCCCCAACCCGAGTTGGTAGCAGCAGTACCAATGTTTCCAATTAGGTCGCCACGTATATTAATTCCGTCATTAGTTGCAGCACCCCCCGGAAAAGTGGCATAACCACCTCCGCCGCAATCGGTGCTGTTTGAATAGTGCATGGATTGTGTAAGCCAGATATTGAGATACATATTGCTTGGCCAGTAAGAAACTGCTTTCACATCGTTTTCGTTAACTGAGCAATTACTCAATGTGCTGTAAACACGGTTAATGCCATTGGTACAGTTACCATTAGGGTCAAGGGTGGCCAAACGAAATTCAACATTAAACTTGCCTGCTACAGGAAGAAATGCCGACGGCGTAAGCAAAGTATCGGCCTGTTGGCGGTTAAATTCTTTGTTTAAAATAGCTACCTGATCAATAATTTGCGCATCGCTGATGTTACCATAGGCTGTGGTATAAATTACATGAAACACCACTGGTATGATGTATGGCGCTGCTGCTGCAGGTTTGGCCATGGCCATGTTGGCAATGAGGGCCTTTGTTTCCTGTTCCAGTTGTTCCTGATTTTTTTTAAAGGAAGCATCCTGCTGCATTTGCTTTTGATACTGTTCGTGACTGTTGCAGTTAAATGCGTTTTGAGCCACTACCCCCGAAAATAGTAATCCGGAGAATAAAAATGTCGTAAAAAATTTATTTTTCATTTTGATCCTGAATATATGCTTTGAGGGTAACTATTGTGCAAGGCGGCAAAAAAGAGATAACCTGCAACCAATCCAATGCCACCACCTAAAAGCGATTTCACTTTGCGTTTTTGCCGTGCCACCCGTTCGTAGCCTAAAATGTAGGCGTCGCTGTCTATCCATGCCGGATTGCTAATCGTTTCGGCCTTTATTTTTATTTTGGTCACGCCCGAAAGAGCCATAAAACTGAAAGGGGCAACCGGCCCCCAAAATGTTCCGGTAGCTCCACCAACAAAACCCAAGGCAATGCCCGTTACCAATGCGCCTCTGGCCTTAAATCCTTTGCGTGCGTCGTTTTCACCCTTCATGTATAGCCACATTTCGTCGCGTGTAAAAACATTGTTGAGCAAAGAATCCTGTCGGTAATAATAACGCTTGTTTCCGTTGGCATAACGAATCATGTACAACTGATCCCACTCATAATTAATCCGTTGGGCGTGTTTTTTTGGGTTGTAAATGGTAACCGCACCCAAAGTGGTATCAATAATTTTTTCGCCAATTGCCAGCCCGTTCATCAGGTAAACCGTGTCCTGAACACTGCTCTGAGCGCTTGCACAATTACAAAAAAGTATCAGAAGAAAAGAAACGTAAATTTTCTTAAGCATTAACAAATATAGTTTAAAAAGTGGCGAATTAAATAAATTAGTAAGAGATAACCTGCTCTTCTATGCCCTGCGGAATTTCGCGGTAATCGTATTGTTGGTTTCTCAATTGTGGCTCAAATCCGGCTTCTTTAATCGATTCCTGAATTTGTTTATAGGTAAAACGGTGCGGAGCTCCCGCCACACTCACCACATTTTCTTCAATCATAATACTTCCAAAATCATTGGCGCCTGCATGAAGACAAATTTGCGCAGTATGCTTGCCAACCGTTAACCAACTTGCCTGAATGTTTTCTACATTGGGTAGCATGATGCGGCTAAGCGCCAACATTCGTATGTATTCATCGGAAGTAACATTGTTTTTAATTCCCTTCAATCTGTTCAGCAAAGTACCATCGTCCTGAAAAGGCCACGGAATAAACGCCAGAAAACCCTTGGCATTGGCAGGTTTCAGCGCCTGAACCTCGCGCAGCCAAACCAAATGTTCAAAACGTTCGTAAATGGTTTCAACGTGTCCAAACATCATGGTGGCACTGGTGGTAATGTTCAATTGGTGTGCGGCCTTCATCACTTCAAGCCACTCACGGCCGGTGCATTTGCCTTTACTTATTAATCTACGAACGCGGTCATTCAAAATTTCGGCACCGGCACCGGGTAAACTGTCCATGCCCGCATCCACCAATGCCTTTAACACTTCAGTGTGGGTGCTTTTTTCGAGCTTGGTAATGTGTGCAATTTCGGGTGGCCCCAGGGCATGAAGTTTTAAATTGGGGTAAAGTCCTTTTAACTCTCTGAATAAATTAACATAAAACGACAATCCTAAATCAGGATGATGGCCACCCTGTAACAACAATTGTTCGCCGCCGTATTTAAAGGTTTCTTCAATTGTACGTTTATAGGTTTCAATATCGGTAATATAACTTTCGGCATGACCCGGTATGCGGTAAAAATTACAAAACTTGCAATTGGCAATACACACATTGGTGGTATTCATGTTGCGGTCTATAATCCAGGTAACTTTATTCGAATTCTTTTTTTGAATTTTCCGCAATTCGTTGGCCACAAACATCAGTTCCGAACTAGGTGCGTGCTCAAATAAAAAAACACCTTCCTCAATGCTCAGAAAATCAAATTTTAAAGCACGGTTTAATAAATTGTCTACATTCATGTTTTATCGGTGCCACTAATTTACCAATTGAATTCTGATTTATTCAAATAAAAAAGCCCCCGCATAACGGAGGCTTTTAAATTATCAGAAATCAATTTAATTCTTTAAAAGTTTAATGGTTCTTACCGGTGCGTTAATGGCGTAAGCCTTAAGAATATAAGCACCTTTTGGAAGCTCACTTGTATTAATTTTTTCAGAATCGTTAGTGCTCATGCTCACCACAACCTGACCCAAAGCGTTGTAAATTTCAATTTTACCAACAATACCCGAAAGGTTCAGTTCGTTGGTGAATGGATTTGGGAAAGCAGAGGCTTCAAGGCCATTGCCATTAACTTTTTCGATGCCGGTGCACAAGCTCACACTCAAAGTTACATTAGTGGTATCGCTGCAACCGTTTGCGTCAATGCCAATAAGTGTAAATGTTTTATTACCCGCAACAGTTCCGGTAGTGTAAATCAACGAAGCCAGAGCCGAAGTTGTTGAACCAGACCAGGCATAAGTGTTGGCGCCAGAAGCATTAAGTGATACCGTTTCGTTGGTACAGGCCGAAGAGCGCGAAATGCTTGCCACAACTGTAGGAGATGGTACCACTGTTAAATTGATAATGGTAAGATTTGAAACACAACCAAAAGCAGAACTACCTTTAACACCAACCGTATAAACACCACTTACTGAAGGGGCGTTTACTAACAGAGGATTGGTTGTAGCAGGTGATCCACTCAAATCCCAAACATAACTTGAGGCACCTGAAGCCGTTAGAGTGGCGTCGCTATCAGGGCAGGAAAGCGAAGGGCTTGTAACAGCAGTAACAGTTGGCAATGGAACAGTGCTTATAGCAATGGTGTTGCCACCAAAACACAGGCCGCTTAAACCGCCAACACTATATGTTGTAGAGGCACCAGTAGGAGTAACAGTAATTACAGGAGAAGTGGCACCCGTGCTCCATGAATAAGTAGTGGCCGAACTAATAACCGATAAAGTGGCTGCACTGCCCAAACACACGGTGTTGGCACTGGCAACTACATTCATTGATAATTGCGAGCCAATGGTTACCGTGGCGGTTTTGTCAGGGCAAATATTAGATCCTTCGCTGTAAGAAAGTGTATAAACAGAGGTAGCTGTTGGGCTAACAACAATTGAAGATACCGAACCGCTAACAGGCGACCAGGTATAAGTGGTGTTGGTAGTTCCACCAATAGCCGAAAGAGTGGCTGTACCACCCGAACAAATAGTATAGCTGGACACACTCACACCGCACGGTACGCTGTATTTAACTGCATCCAAACCAATAAAATCGCTATTGGCCGCAGAGCTGGCAGGGCCGCCGTTAGTTACGTGATACCTGAATGCAATACGACCAACAGTTGGACCCGAAAGACCGGTTAGGGCATTGGTGTACAAGGTCCATGTGCCGGGATAGCCGGTGGTGGTTAAGCTGGGATTAACGCTTACAATTAAAGTAGAAAAGGTGCCAAGTGAGGTGGAAGTATTTCCAACATTGGTACCACTTCCAAGGCTATAATAAACCTCAAGTCTGTCCGGAAAGGTAGCAGGGTTGGTAGAAGTGCGGGAGGCAAATTCAAGAACGCCACCATTTACCAGAGTAACCGTAGGCGTAATCAGCCAGTTGCTAATGGTTTCAGGCGAAGAGTTGTTGCCACAACTTGCCCAGTTACATGCAAGATAATCGGCTGGAGCACCGTTGTAGGCGTTAAAAACCGATGGATTGCCCTGAAACCAGGATTGTCCGGTGGTAGGGGTGTTGTTTTGGTAGGTCCACCCTGCCGCAGAAGCATTAAAGGTGCTGGTGAAATTTTCCTGAAGCATCACCTGTGCTTTCATTGTTACAGCGGTAGTGGCTGCCAAACAAAGTAGAGTAATTTTTCTTTTCATATAATTGGTTTTTTTGTTCTTCTTATTCGTATTTACTTTTCTTGAAATAACGAGTAAAATTATTTTTTTCAGAGGACTAAATTAGGCTTATTCTCTTAATCAATACTTTCATTTTATGAAAATGGTTGGGTAATATCGGCAAATAAGAGAATAATGTAGGTAAATTCTAAAACATCACCGACCAATTTTGTTTATTCACACAAAAAAACCGCCGACCGGGAGGCCGACGGTTCAAATTCAAATCTAAATTATTTAGTTTTTAATCAGTTTCATGGTTTTTAATTCTTTGCCAGATTGATCAAATGCTTTTAAAATATAAATACCATTACTCAAACTGTTGGTAGAGATTGTTTGATTGTTTTCTACCAAAACGCTTAACACCTTTTCGCCTACAACGTTGTAAATGTCAACGTTTCCAACAATTCCGGCAAGGTTCAGTTCATTTTTAAACGGATTAGGGAAAGCCACAATTTCTGAGCTGTTGCCCAACACACCATTAATTCCCGCACAGGCACTAACTTCAACTAAAATATCGGCGGTACCAGAACAGCCGGTGGCAGCAGATACCCCAACTACAGTAAATGATTTAATGGCTGCCACTGTGCCGGTTGGAAACGATAAGGTAGAGTTGTTGCCCGAAGCAGAACCCGACCAGGTGTAGGTAGATGCACCGCTGGCAGTAAAAGTAATGGTGCTGTTAAAACACTCAACCAATTTAGAAGCAGCAATGGTAATTACCGGATTTGGATTTACAACTAATGAATTAACCGACATAGCAGTACAACCATTGGTTCCGGTTCCGGCTACGCTAAACTGAGTTGAACTCAAAGAGGCACTGCTTATAGAAGTAAAGCTTACAGGGTTGCTGGTAGAAGAACTGGTGGTGTACATAAAAGTGTAGGTGTTTGCTCCAGACGCAGAGGCAGAGAAAGTGGCACCCGAACACACAGCCGTAGATTGAGAAACAGAGAGAACAGGAAGTTGATTAACATTCACAGAAATAATACCAAAACCCACACAGGAGTTGGTTAACGAGCCAGCCGCAGCACCAACGGTATAGCTGGCACTTGACGAAGGATTTGCTGTAAATGTTGCTGATGTGCCACCATTGCTCCAGCTATAATTACTGGCAGCACTAATCGCAGTAATGGTAGTTACCTCACCAGCGCAAATACTGGCAGGTATTGCCGTAACATTAACAGACAACTGAGCGCCAATATCAACAGAGGCTGTTTTGGTAACCGGACAGGCACCGCCAGCGGCAGAACCGGTTACGGTATAAACAGTATTAACACTTGGGCTAACTACAATAGAACTAAGCGTTGAGGTTGTGTTCCACAAATAATCGTTGGCGCCGGTGGCTGCCAGTGTGGCGCTAAAGCCGGCACAAATGGTATAACTTGGTACATTTAAGTTAGGAGTGGCAGTTACGGTAATGGCAGCAGTTTGGCTACCCACGCATCCCGAAGAACTGGTTCCAAAAACAGTGTAAATAGCAGTGGCACTTGGGGTAACGTTGGTTGACGCAGTGCTGGCTCCCGAACTCCAGCTAAATGAGCTTGCAGACACGGTTCCAGTAGAAGTGGCCGATAAGCCCACTGCAACTCCAGAACACACACCTATATTAGTTTGAGCAATTGAAAACGAAGGCTGCGCACATGGCACACTGTACTTAACACCATCCACACCAATATAGTTACTGTTGGCACCAACCGGGCCTGCATTAGTTACAAAATAACGAAATGCAAAACGTCCTGTAACAGTTCCGGTAAGACCACTAACCGTAGCAGTATAAACTGTCCAAGTTTGTGGATAACCCGCAGTAGTTCCGGCAGTGGCGTTGAGCACAGCCACAGTGCTGGTACTTAAATTAGAATTAACATCAAACACTAAGTTTGAAAACGTGCCTACGCTCGTGGCGCCTGCAGGCAAAGTATAATTTGCTACAGGTGATACATACACCTGCATTCTGTCAGGAAAAACAGTGGCTGTGTTAATAGTGCGGGTGGCAAACTCAATGGTAGCACCATTTACAAGGGCAACCGTTGGAGAAATTAACCAGTTGCTGATAATACCAGCGGCATTGTTCGCACCGGTGCTGTTAAAATTGGCTGCATAATAATCGTCGGACCCGCCATTATAAGCAGTAAAAGTATTGGCGCTATTGCCCTGAAACCAGCCAATGGAGCTGGTAGGAACTGAATTGTTTTGCACAGTCCAGCCGGTGCTGGCATTAAGCGAAAAAGGAGAAGTAAAGTTTTCTGTTAGCACAACCTGCGACTTAATCCCCGACACAGACGCTAAAGCCAGAAATAATAGGCTAAATTTTATTTTCATTTTAATACGAATTTGCCACTAAAATAAGTATTAATTTTATATTACAACAGCGCAGGGTCTAATTTTCAAAGCCCGTAAGCCAGTTTCGTTTTTTTTGTCAGCGATGAAATTACCAGTTCGTAAGAATGATTTATCCACTCGTGAATAAGATTTTTTGAAACAGGCCGGTCGCAAACAATTGTGTTCCAATGCAATTTGTTCATGTGATAACCCGGCTGCACAAAACTGTATTTTTCGCGCAATTCAACTGCCCGGTCGGGATGGCATTTTACATTGAACTGCAAGGGTTTTGAACTGATGGATAGGAGTAAAAATATTTTACCGCCCACTTTAAAAACAAGCGTATCACTGTCAAATGGAAAGGCCTCTTCAACTCCATTTTTTGCCAAACAAAAGTCTCTTATTTCTTCCGAATTCATTGATAACAATTTGATAATATGCAAAACCAAATATGCTGAAAATATTGCCAGTTGTAAAATACAGCTAATAATTGCGCAATAACTTCGAAATATTTGTCCTAAAATAGCGTTAAAACATAAAAATACTTTGGAATTGATTTTTTTTCAAAACTATTTTAGTTAAGTTTGGCATTCAAAATTTTTTAAAGAAACAATAAAAAAATAAAAGAAACATGAGCACAAAAAAGACATCGGGAGGGTTCCCATTGGTGGTTTCAGCTTTAGCCATCGTAATTTGTATCGGGATTGGTATTTTTATCTACAAAGGCGTTTTAGGTGCCCCCGCTAACTTTGAAGGTGGCGACCCTGACAAAGGCCACCCGCACAACATCTTAGGAACCATGTACAAAGGTGGTTTTATCGTACCTATCCTTATTGGTTTCTTCTTAACCGTAATCACTTTCGCCATCGAGCGTTTCATTACCATTCAAAAAGCAGCAGGCCGTGGTAAAACCGACGTGTTCATCAGCAAAATTAAAAGTCTCATCTCTACTCACGATTTTGATGGCGCTATGGCCGAGTGCGACAAACAACGCGGCTCATTAGCCAACGTGGTACACGAAGGCATTGCCAAATATAAATTTGTAATGAACGACAACACCATGGACAAAGAAGGCAAAGTACACGCCATTCAAAAATCTTTGGAAGAAGCCACAGCTTTGGAATTGCCAATGCTTTCTAAAAACATGGTGGTAATTTCAACCATGGCTTCTATTGGTACATTAGCAGGTCTTATTGGTACGGTTGTGGGTATGATTCGTGCGTTTGCGGCTTTAGCCAATGCAGGTGCACCTGATACCTCCGCTCTTGCAACTGGTATCTCCGAAGCTCTTGTAAACACACTCGTGGGGATTTTAACCTCTGCCTTCGCCATCATTTTCTATAACCTGTTCAGCAACCGTGTTGACCAGATTACTTATGCCATGGACGAAGCAGGATTCTCTATCATTCAGGAGTTTCAATCTACAGGCAAATAATTTTGCCCGTATTTATGGAAATTAATTAAAGTATTCATCTAAATAAAAACAAGCAATGTCAAAAAAACCATCAAAAGGCGGAGCCCCATCACTAGACATGACACCCATGGTGGATTTGGCCTTCCTATTGGTTACCTTCTTTATGTTGACGGCTAGTTTTCGCATGGCAGAGCCGGTAACCGTAGATCCGCCTTCCTCCATTGGTCAGATAACCTTACCTGATAATCACATCATGGTGAGCGTTGACGAAAAAGGAAGAGGATTTTTCGGAATCAGCAACGCGGCCGCTAAAATGGCTGCCCTGCGCGAAATGAGTAAAAAATACAACGTGAATTTTACCGAAGAACAAGTTAAAAAGTTCAGCGGTTTGCCAAGTTTTGGTGTGGATATTAAAGATCTGCCACGTTATATTGATGCCTCTGAAAACGAAAGAACCGGATTTCAACCACAAAAAGGTGTGCCTCTCGATTCTTTAAACAACCAGTTACGCGACTGGATTAGTTTTGGAGGAGCCGAAGCCGTTAAAATTTACAACGAAGCAAAAACCAAAGCACAGGAAGCCAATCAGGAATTAAAAGCCGAAAAACCACGCTATGCCATTAAGTGCGACGGAAAAACAAAGTACATCGTAGTTAAAGACATCGTAGAGGTTTTCACCGATTTAAAAATTTACCAATTTAACCTCATTACCAGTTTGGAAGCAAACCCCAACGAGGCAAATTAAAAAAATTAAACAATGGCAGAAATAGCAGAAGGCGGCGGCGGTGGCGGCCATAAAGGCAAGAAGCGCGCCAAAAAGCAATCCACCCGAATAGACATGACCCCCATGGTTGACTTGGCGTTTTTGTTGTTAACGTTCTTCGTTCTCACATCTACGTTCAGCAAGCCAAAATCAATGGAGCTTACTTATCCAGTTGAACCTCCTCCGGGAAGTCCACCACCACCAGCAATTAAAAATGGTATCACAATGCTTTTGACAAAGGATGACAAAATTTTCTATTACGAAGGAGAATATAGAGCTGCAGATGATGCCAATGGAAAAAAAACAACCTTAACAGAGTTGAATTTCTCACAGGAAAGTTTGCATAAATATTTGGCTGAGAAGAACAAGTGGGCACAGGAAGAAATTGCGAAGTTGGACGTAAAATTAAAAAGCAAACAAATTGCAGATACCACTCATAAAAGAATGGTTAGGGAAATAAAGGCAAATAAAATTGCACCTACAATTCTAATAAAGACTGACGATAAGGCGACTTACAAAAATGTAATCGACGTAATTGACGAGTTAAATATCAACCTAATTGGTAAATATGTGACCGTTGATATTTTGAAGTCGGAATTGGACATGGTAAACGAAAAAACAGGAGGTTAAGATGTTAATTATTATTTCAATACTCGCCTTTGCCTCCATAGGCATTTTACTGCTCGACATGAAAACGGGCTGGAACGGCGAAGTTTATACCACACGCAACGATGTGGTGTTTGACGAGCGCAACAAACAATACGGTGCCTACGACATCCGCCAGAATTACAGCAAACGCATGATGTTTGTTTTAGGTGGCGTGCTATTGTTTAGTATTGCCCTGTTAGGCGCAAAAAAAATTATTGATAACGCACCGGAAGAAACAGACATTGTGCAAGACATGTCGAACATTGCTGTGGATTTAACCCCACCGCCACCGGCCGAAGAATTGCCACCGCCACCACCGCCGCCGCCACCACCGCCAATGGTGGAAATGGTGAAGTTTGTGCCGCCGGTAATTAAAGACGATGCTGTGGAAGAAGAACCACAAAAGTTACAGGACGATGTAAAAGACACTAACGTTGGCGAAAAGGATCAGGAAGGTGATAAAGACCTGGTAGCACCACCAACAGAAGTGGCAGGCCCTGCCGAAACCGCAGCTCCTGAGATTTTTACCATTGTGGAAGAAAACGCCGAGTTTCCGGGAGGGATTACCGCCATGCAAAAATACATGCGTGATAACACCCAGTATCCTGCTGTGGCGCGTGAAGCCGGCATCAGTGGCAAGTGCTTCTTAAAATTTGTAGTAAACGAAAACGGCGACATCAGCAACGTGGAAATTCTTAAAGGCGTTCCGGGTTGCCCCGATTGCGACAGAGAAGCCATCCGCGTGGTTAAATCAATGCCAAAATGGAAACCGGCAAAAATGACCGGGCGCTCCGTTAAGTGTTATTTTAACCTGCCATTTAGCTTCAAAATTCAGTAATCACTCAACTAACTAAACAAAAGCCATAACAAAAACGTTGTGGCTTTTTTTATCGGCACCAGTTTGTGCCATCACACAATAGCAATAGAATGAAACTAGGATTAAACAGCATGTCGCTTTGGTTTGGAATGATAATGGTGCCATTACTAATTGCTGGTGCCTATGTGTTTGCAGTTGCCGATTTAATGAGCGACAAACTCTTTGGCACCCGCCGCACCTTTATGGTGGTGCTTTTTCTGGCCTATGCAGTTTACAGAGGTATCAGGGTTTACCAATCCTTCAAAAAAAATCAACACGAGGAGTAAGATGCAGAGTTCCTTTAACAAATACAAAACGCCACTCTTAAAACGCTTGCAGCAAATTAATTTGTTGTTAATTGTTCCTGTGGGTTTTTTGTTTTTTATATCGTGTGGCAACTACTTTAAAAACGATTACAAGGATAACTCACCCACCTCCGGAAAATTAAGATTGTATTACGACGAAGGGTTGAGCCTTCACGCAAAAAATCAGGTTTTTACCTTCGAATCACAATATACCGAAGCCCATGTGGACATGGTGGAATCGAACGAAAACGCGGCCATTGAAGCCCTGTACAAAGACAGTTGCGAGGCCATTATGATTTCGCGCCTGCTTAACGACAAAGAGAAAAAGGCTTTTGAATCCAAACAGTTTTTTCCGAAATATTCGGCGGTGGCCAAAAGCGGAGTGGCCATTATCACCAACATTCAAACACCACTCAATGGATTAAGCCGCGATGAGATCATACAAATACTTTTGAGTGATGGTAGCCTGAAGGATTCTTTAAATCAATCCATAAAAATAAGGGCCCTGTTAGACCGCAACAACTCATCGGTAATCCACTATCTGATGGATTCTGTATTGAAGGCTGCAAAGTTTTCGGGCAATTGCAGCGTACTAAAATCGAGTGCAGAAGCCATTAATTTTGTGGCCCAAAATAAAAACACAGTGGCCTTTATAGATTTTGCATGGCTCAGCGATGTGGACGACTCCATTACTAAAGCCAATACCGGTAAAATAAAATTCATTGGTATAAAAGATAAGGATGGTAAAACCTTACAATTTCCCAGTCAGAGTAGTTTTAAACTGGGCACTTATCCCTTTGGCACCACGGTGTATGTGATACGTAAAACAGGCGATTTTACGCTGGCCAAGGGTTTTGAAAGTTTTGTAGCCGGTCCAAAAGGACAGCTTACTTTTTTAAAACAGGGACTGCTGCCGGCAAGACAGGCCGAACGCCTGATTGAGGTAAAATTTGAACCCATGCAGCAGTAAAATGAAAAGATGGCTTTTGATAATTTATTGTGCATTGTGCACTTGTGTGAAGGCACAGGATACATTAAAAGTAAAAACGGACACTTCTTTAATCACACAAAAAAATTTCGATATTTCCCCGCAATTTCGGGGCGGAACCGGCCTTCTTTATAAATATTTGGCGAATAATATCCGGTTTCCAGCTACCTGCTTAAACGATTCATTAACCACGTTTAGATGCAGGGTTTATGTAAAATTTAAAATCGATGAAAAAGGAAACGTGTCGGCTGGGCAAATTTTAAGGGGTTGTAAATACTGTTCAGATTGCGATAAGGAAGCATTAAGGGTTGTTGCATCAATGCCGGCATGGAATCCGGCAATTAGCAATAACAAAGCTGTTAAATCGGAATATTGCCTCCCAATCAGCTTCAAAGTGCAATGAATTCACAAAATAATATAAAAAACCTAACAATAATTGGCCATGGCATTGGCCTTGCAAACACTTAATTAAGTATTTTTAAGCTCGAAATGAATATGAAAAAAGCAGCATGTATTTCCGTTTTTGCCCTGATGGCGGCCAGCGGAATTTCTCAAACCTTGCAGGAAATTGTAACCAAGTCCGACTACGAAAATTTTGATGCGGCGGCAAGGGATTTAAAAGCATTATTAGCCAAAGACCCCAACAAGGGTGAATATTATTTCTACTATGGCGAAAACTTTTTTAAACGCGGCGAAACCAACATCGACAGCGCCAACGCCCTTTACAGCAAAGGCGTGGAGGTAAATGCCACCAATCCATTAAATTACGTGGGCCTGGGTAAAGTGTTGTTGAGCAAAGGAAATACCGCTGAGGCGAAAACACAATTTTTTAAAGCTGTTACTTTAGGGGCTAACAAAAATGCTGAGGTGTTGCGCCGCATTGCCGAAGCCTGGCTTGTTACTGACACTAAGAACCCAGATGAGGCAATAGCTATGTGTACCGCCGCTATTAAAATGGAACCAAAAAATCCGATGAACTATATTTTGTTGGGCGACGCACAATTGGAAAAAAACCCAACCGATGGCAACGGCCCCATTAAAAGCTATAAAATGGCTACTACCTTAAATCCAAAAAGCACCCTGGGTATTTTACGCGAAGGAAAGCTGTATCAGCGTGGGCGCAACTATCAACTGGCATTGGACAAATACAAAGAAGCCGAAGCCATAGATGCCAATTTTGCACCAGCCTACCGCGAAAAAGCAGAATTATATTTCTTGTATGGTCAACCGGCCAAGTCTATCGAAAACTGGAAAAAATATCTGGAACTGAACAACAGCGATTTTGCCCGTTACCGCTTTATGAGCGCCTTGTTTAAAAACAAACAATATTCCGAGGCAGTGGTTGAATACGAAAATCTTAAAAAACAGAACTACAACAGCTTGTTTATGGAGCGTTTGGCAGGATACAGTTACGCCGAAATGGGTGATAAAACCGACAAAGAGGCGTATAACAAAGGTTTGGGCGCTATGAACAATTTCTTTAAACAGGCCGGTTCCGATTTTAAATTTTTAGCCACCGATTACAAATACAAAAGCCTTTTATTAATCCGCAGTGGAAAAGACAGCCTTGGCATTATTGAAATGGAAAAGGGCCTTGCGCTTGATGCGTCTATTGCCGGAGATATTTACAGCGAAATTGCCAATACCTCTTACAAAAACAAAAAATACGACAAAGCCATTTTGTATTTTGAAAAGAAAAATGCGCTGGACCCTAAGTCTTTAAACAACAACGATTGGTTTAGTCTTGGCCGCGCCTATTATTATTTAGCAGGAGCCAAACAAACCGAAGCTGCTGCAATAAAGGATGCTAAAGTAAAAGCTCAAAAAGAAGCCGAAACCATGCCACTGTATGTTAAAGCAGATACGGCTTTTGCCCAACTGGTAAAATTAAATCCAAACTGGCCAACCGCCTATATCTGGCGCGGACGGGCCAACGCATCAATGGATGCCAAAGCCGAGAAGGATTTGACAAAAACCATGTATGATAAAGTATTAAGTTTAATAAAACCGGAAGAACAAACGTCCACCTATAAAAAAGAAGCGGTTGAGGCGTACGAATACCTTGGATACTATTTTGTTACCAAAAAAGACAAAACAAGTGCCGATGAGGCCTTTAATAATTTAAAGCGGATTGATCCTGAAAACAAAAAACACATTGATTATTTTAATCCACCAAAACCTGTGGCTCCTAAGCCGGGCGCTGCAAAGCCAGGTGCAACCAAACCAAAGGCACGTTAAAAAATTAACCGCTCCAAATAAGGAGCGGTTTTTTTATTCAAATTACTACAAAACACAGCAATGAATAATTTGCTTTGCTTGTAGCTTTGTTTTAGAACTTATGCACCAGGAACTAATATACCAGATTGGACTAACCCTGATTGAAGGTATTGGCGATGTGAATGCCAAAACCCTTTTAGCCTATTGTGGAAGCGCACAGGAGGTATTTCGTCAAAAGAAAGGGCACCTGCTTAAAATACCAGGCATTGGCGAAATACACGCCAGAGCTGTAATTAACAGTAAAAACGTTCTTGGCCGCGCCGAAGAGGAATGCCGCTTTATTGAAAAATATAAAATTGAGCCACTGTTTTTTTCAGATGAAAAATATCCCGCGCGCCTGAAATACTGCAGCGATAGCCCGGTGTTATTGTATTACAAAGGCAATGCCAACCTTAACTGCGAAAAAATTGTAGGAGTTGTGGGCACACGTAAACCCAGTGAATATGGTCGCCAAAAAACCATGGAGTTGGTGAGCGAGTTGGAGCAAAGCGGGGTTTTGGTGGTATCCGGTTTGGCTTACGGAGTGGATGTGATGGCGCACAAAACCGCGCTTAATTATGGTTTGCAAACCGTAGGCGTTTTGGCGCATGGTTTAGACCGGATTTATCCACAACTTCACGAAAGAATTGCAAAAAAAATGGTACAGCAAGGCGGCCTCCTCACCGATTTTATGAGTGGCACTAATCCTGATGCGGTGAACTTTCCCAAGCGCAACCGCATTGTGGCCGGCCTTTGCGATGCCCTGGTGGTGGTGGAAAGCAAACGCACCGGTGGCAGTTTAATTACCGCTACCATTGCCAACAGTTATAATAAAGATGTGTTTGCGTTTCCGGGCAGGGCAGGCGATGTGCTGGCCGAGGGCTGTAATGGACTGATTAAACGGAACCGCGCTGCTTTGATAGAAAGTGCGGAAGATTTACTGGATGCCATGCAGTGGCTGGTAAAGGAAAAAAAACAGAGTGCAGTGCGCCAGATACCGCTTCAGATTAATCTGAATCCAGACGAAAGAACCGTGGTGGATTTGTTTGCCAATAAAAATCAATTGCACATCGACGAACTTTGTCAGGCCTCGCAGTTACCGGTGAGTAAGGTATCGGCCATTTTGTTACAACTCGAATTCAGCAATCTGATTAAAAGTAAGCCGGGTAAGATTTACGAATTATTGTAAGTCGAAAAATTTAAGGAAAGCGTTTTTTGTTTTAGGGCTAAATTTAATACCTTCATAAACACATTCCCAAAAGAGCACTAAGCATGCAAATTGATATTGAAGCAGAGAAAAGAGAGATTTTAAACAGGTATAAACTTCTGATTAAAGCATGTAAACGTCGTCTCGAAAAGGGCGACAAGGAAATTATCCGCAAAGCATTTGAAGTAGCGGTGGAAGCCCATAAGGAAATGCGGCGCAAAAGCGGAGAGCCATACATTTATCACCCCATTGCAGTGGCTCAGATTTGCGCCGAAGAAATTGGTTTGGGAACTACCGGCATTGTTTGCGCCCTGTTGCACGATACAGTGGAAGACACCGACCTTTCTCTGGATGATGTGAAAGGCTTGTTTGGCGAAAAAGTAGCACAGATTATTGACGGGCTCACAAAAATTTCGGGAGTAATTGACAACACCTCTTCGATACAAGCCGAAAACTTCAGAAAAGTGTTGCTCACCATGAGTGAGGACATTCGTGTGATTTTAATTAAGCTGGCCGACCGACTGCACAATATGCGCACGCTTGATCACATGAAGCGCGACAAACAAATTAAAATTGCCAGCGAAACACTTTTCTTATACGCTCCATTGGCTCACCGCCTGGGTTTAAACACCATTAAAACCGAACTCGAAGATTTGGGACTGAAGTTTACCGACGTGGCGGCATACACCGACATTGCCACCAAATTAAAGGAGAGTGAACCGGAGCGCAAACGTTTTATCCAAAAATTTATTGAACCCTTAAAGGAAATACTTTCGGAACAGGGCTTTAAATTTAAAATCTTCGGAAGGCCAAAATCCATTTATAGCATCTTCAATAAAATTAAAACCAAACACGTTACGTTTGAAGAGATTTACGACATTTTTGCCATCCGCATTGTTATAGATTCGCATTTTGAACAGGAAAAATCGGATTGCTGGAAAGTGTATTCCATCATCACCGATTTTTATCACCCCAGCCCCGAACGTTTGCGTGACTGGATTAGCACGCCCAAAAGCAATGGCTACGAAAGTCTTCACACCACCGTAATGGGACCCGAAGGTAAATGGGTGGAAGTGCAGATACGGACCACCCGCATGGATGATTTGGCCGAGAATGGATACGCCGCCCACTGGAAATACAAGGAAAGCGCGGCCGAAAAGGAAAATAAATTTGAGAACTGGCTCTTGCGTATCAGAGAGATGCTCGAAAACCCCGACCCCAACGCGCTTGAGTTTATTGATGATTTTAAACTCAATTTGTTTAGCGATGAAATGTTTGTGTTTACACCTAAAGGCGATATGAAAACATTGCCCGTTGGTGCCACCGCACTCGATTTTGCCTTCGAAATACACACCAAAGTAGGGGAACATTGCATTGGCGCCAAGGTAAATCACAAACTGGTGCCTTTGAGCCACGAACTGGCGAGTGGCGATCAGGTGGAAATTTTAACCAGCAGTAAGCAATCGCCTAAAGATGGCTGGTTGGAATACGTGATTACTGCAAAGGCAAAGTCGAAAATAAAAAACTGTTTAAAAGACCAGCGCAAGCGAATTGCCGAAGACGGCAAAGAAATAATGCGCAGGAAACTTGAAAAATTTAAAATAGAATTTACCACCAAAAACATAAATCAGTTCTGTAATTTTTTAAAATTGCCATCGTCGCAGGAATTGTTTTACAGAGCCGCATTAAACAGCGTGGATGTTAACGACATAAAAGAGTTTGTTAAGTTTCGCGAAAACCCAAACAAAAAACCGAAGAAAGCCGAAGCACCAAAAATTGAACAGTTGGTTACCAGTGCCCGTGGTAAAACCGATATGTTGGTTATAGGGGACGATTTACAGAAACTGGATTATAAGCTGGCGCCTTGCTGCAACCCAATTCCGGGCGACGACGTGTTCGGATTTATTACCATAGGCGAAGGCATAAAAATACACCGCGTAAATTGTCCCAATGCCATAAAATTATTATCAAATTACGCCTACCGCGTGGTTAAAGCCAAATGGGTGAACGACCAATTGATTTCGTTTTTGGCTGGACTTAAAATTACCGGCACCGATGAAATTGGTATTGTAAATAATATTACCAAAGTAATTTCGAACGAAAACAATGTGAACATGCGCTCCATAAATTTTGATACGGACGATGGCTTGTTTGAAGGCACCATCATGGTGTATGTACATGACACCAAACACTTGAATCACCTCATTGCCAATTTAAAAAAGGTGAAGGGTGTAAACAACGTGCAGCGGATTGACGAGAAACTTTAAGAGCGTAATTCCCTTTGTTTTAATTTGCGTGCAGGATTGCCCTGATAAATCCAGTCGGCATCCAAAGAGCGGGTGGCTATGCTACCTACGGTTAATAAACTATTAGCGCCCATGCGCACTCCGGGGCAAACCACAGTCATGGCACCGGCCCAGGCACCCTCTTCAAGGGTTATTTCGCCCACCAACAAATCAAAGGTGGTTTTTTTGTAGTTATGGTTGCCGCATAAAAGTAAAGCGCCCTGCGAAACACAGGAATTGCTTTTAAGGGTTACTTTTCCAAGATTATCAATCCAGGCTTTTTCACCAATCCAAACATGGTCGCCAATTACCAGGTGCCATGGATATTTAATAGACACATGTGGTTTTATAATAAGACCCTTGCCCACTTTGGCGCCAAACAAACGCAGTAAAAATCGTTTTGGGCCATAAAACGGAAAGGAGGATTTAAAGAACGCGTAATTAATCACGTACCATGTCCAGATAACAAGTGTGGAGCGGCCGGGCTTGTACCAGTCGTTGTTGAAAGAAGATAAATCAGTTTTTAATGCACTCATTAAATAACTTTTTGTATTGATTAATAATTAAATCGAGGTTAATTTTTTCACGAATATATCCAATTGCCGCCGTACTTTTTTGAGAATATTCATTTTGTGTTAAATTGGCAAAGGCTATAATTTTTTCGGCAAAGATTTCGGGCGACGAAAGTGGAAGGGCATATCCTGCCTGGTAATTTTCCAAATCGTTCCAGGGCGTTTGATCGCTGATAATTACGGGGCATCCGCACATAAGGCTTTCAACAATCGAGTGCCCGAAGTTTTCGTTCAGAGTTGGCAAAAACATCAGGTGTTGTGTGGCATAAACACGTTCAATGTCTTTGGGTGCCACACTGCCATTGTAACTCGCGTGAATGTTGTTTGGAAGTGTTTTTATAAGAGCCTCGCACTTTTGCCAATACAATTCATCTTCCAGTGGCCCATAAATACTGAAGTTGATGGCAACCGCATTTATTTTTGAAAGCACCTGAATGGCAAATAATAAGTTTTTCTTTTCGCTGATACGCGACACAAAACAAAGGTTGAGGGTGCCGGTATTTTTTTCTTTGTGCGCGGGTGCCGAAAGTTTTTTGGGCAGATTGGAAATTTGCACGATGCTTTTGGCAGCACTAAAAACGTGTTTAATTTCTGCACTTTCCTGACTGGAGGTGGAGTGCCAGATTATGTTTGAATGCAAGCCGCTTAGTCTGGCATACAAAATAAAAAGTTGCTTTTTAATTTTTTTAATGGCGAGCGCACCACTGCCCAACATGCCTCTGGGAGCCAGAATAACCGGTTTGTGTTTAAACGTTTTATTAAGGATTTGCAGAGGAAGAATCGAAAAGTTTTTAGAAAAAAAGCTATTGATGTAAACGCCATCAAATGTGGTTTCGTGCAAAAGTTTCGTAATTAATTCGGCATTTATTTTATGAGGTTCGGCATAAAACACCTCGCAGCCCAGAGGCGATGCTACCCATTGATTGGGCACAATATCCGGATAAGGTGTTTTGCTGTTGAGGTCGCAATTGGTGGTAATAATTTTAAAATTAAAATCGCTTTGTAAATGGTTAACTATCGAAACAATTGACTGCACCGGTCCTCCGGCCAGATAGCCCGGCCAGAACCAATCGATAAAAATGAGTATGGTTGGTTTATAATTCAATATTGTTTGTGTCCATCCAATTGTTTAAAACCACGAGGTGCCAAACTCTGGCCCAGGTTATGGTTTTGTCGCCGTTAATAAATCTGTTCCAAAGTGAGAGCAAACTGTTTTTGGTAAAAATATTTTTTGCTTCGAGGGCTGCAATGTTTTTTTCGCAAAACGATTTAAGCTCGTTTTTAAGCCAGTATTGCCAGGGCAGGGTAAAGCCCATTTTGGGACGGTTAACAATTTCGGAAGGTAGGAGTTCGCCTAAACTATCAATTAATAATTTTTTTGGTGTGTGCGGGTATTTGTACTCATCGTTAACACTTAGTGCGAATTCCAAAAGTTTGTAATCCAGAAAGGGCTCTCTTACTTCGAGTGCCACGGCCATGCTCATTTGATCTGCGTCGCGCAGCAGGGTGTTTTGCAAATAAGTTTTTATTTCTGCAATTGAAACGGCACTCAGCAGGTGGTTTTCGATTTGCGGCACATCTTGCATTATTTTTTCAATTTGCTCAAAAGGCTTACCTGAATTAATGAGCGCCGAAAGTTCTTTTTGCGTGTATAAACTCCGGTTAAGTGGATACGCAGTGCGGAAATTAATGGAGGGCTGACCCAGCAATTCCTCAATTTTATTACCACTTACCGATTTGTTTTTTTGTTTGATGGCATAACCCGCTGCTTTTCTTGCAATACGTGGCACGGCGTTAAGCCATGATTTTTTTTGCAATTCGGCCATGCGTTTAAACACATCGTATCCGGCAAAAAGTTCGTCGCCACCAATGCCACTCAATGCCATGGTTATGCCCGCGTTTTTTGTGGCTTTTGAAACTATGTAGGTGTTAGGGCCATCGCCGCCCGGGTGATCGGTGGCAGCAAGGGCTTCGGGCAATTGTTTTAAAAAATCGGAAGGACTTAATTTAATTTCGTGGTGTTGAGTATTAAATTTTTGGGCAATAATGCGGGCATATTTTGATTCAGAAAATTCACTTTCATCAAAACTAACATTAAAGGTTTGAATTTTTTCGGAGCTGACCTTACTCATTAAACCAACAATGGCGCTAGAATCAATGCCTCCCGATAAAAAGGCACCAAAGGGAACATCGGCCACCAAACGGCGTTGTACAGACAGCGACAGCAGTTCGTTTACCTTGTTACAGGTTTCGGCATAGCTAAGGTCGTTGGCCTGATTCGAAATTTTGTTGAGTGAATAGTATTGGGTAATAGTGGCCTTGTTGTTTTCAAAACAAAGGTAATGTCCCGGCATCAGAACATGGATACCTTTTACAATGGTTCGTGGCGCCAGCACGGTTTGGTACATGGCGTATTCGCCCACTGCGTCGGTGTTGAGCTTGAATTTTTTTAGCCCGGAATGAAGGATGGGCCGTATTTCGCTTGAAAAGATTAATCCATCGTCACCATAATGGTAATACAGGGGCTTCACACCTATGCGATCGCGCGCCACAATTAATTTTTTTTCGTGGGTATCGTAAATGGCAAAAGCATACATGCCATTAAAAAGGTCGAGGCATTTTAAACCATAACGAATATACGCGGCCAATACCACTTCGGTGTCGGAATTGGTTGTAAAAAAATAAGGGATGTTTCCTGAGCCTTGCGCGGCGCGTTGCAGTTCGAGTTTTAGTTCGCGGTAATTATAAAGTTCGCCGTTGTAGGTAATCACATAACGTTTATCGGCGGTGGAAAATGGTTGATTGCCTTCTGCGCTTAAATCTATAATGGAAAGCCGGCGGTGACCCAAACACAGGTGCTCATCGATCCAAACGCCGTCGTTATCGGGGCCGCGGTGCGCGAGTGTGGTGTTCATTTTTTTAACCAAAGTGGTTTTTTCTTCTTGCGAAAATTTTTCGGAGACAAAACCGTTTATACCACACATCTTTGGTGTATTTACTGAATTGATTTTAAGAAGCGCTCATCGTTCATCATTTTCATCATGCCTTCTTCAATACTGATGAGTTTTTTATTAAGAATTTGCCTCATCTTAGTGTTGTCGGGCTGGCGGCGGGTCATGTCGCCTTCTTTAAGTGGTGGCAGGTGAATGATTTTTGAGGACGAATTGGTGAGTTTAATGGCCAGTTCAGCAAGAGATTTAATGGTCATTAATTCGTCGTTGCCAATATTTATCACATCGTTCGCAAGAAGGTTGTCTTCAAAAATTTTTGTGCAAACGCTTACAGTGTCGTCAACATAAGTAAAGGTGCGGGTTTGCGAACCATCGCCATAAATGGTAATATCTTTATTTTTAAGCGCGGCAGCCAAAAAGCGAGCCACCACAAAATCGGTACTTTGGTTGGGTCCGTACGTATTAAAAAATCTAAAAATAGTGTAGGGCAATTGATAGGTTTGCCAATAGCTTCTGAAAAAGCACTCGCCTACGTTTTTTACCACAGCATAAGGTACCCGCGAGTTGAGCGGAGTGCGGTGTTCGTTTTGAGGCAATTCTACCGGTTCGCCATACACTTCAGAGCTTGACGAAAAGTAAACGTGTTTTACGGTAGAGTTCTTCGAAAAATTGAGTATGTTCTTAATGCCGTCAATATCGTTTAACACATCAATCGGATTTTCCTGTGTGCGGATAACACCTACAACAGCCGCAAAGTGAAACACATAATCAAAGTTGTAAGACAGCATCACAGTGGAAATATCGTTAACGCTGTTTACATCTGCTTTAATAAATTTCCAGTTGGATAAACTGGTGGAAGGTAATTTAGTTAAGTATCCTGTGGATAAATTATCTACAATTACCACGTAGTTATCGGGATTGCTGACTAATCGTTCAACCAAGGCACTGCCTACATTGCCGGCGCCACCGGTAACAAGTATTTTATTTTTTCTGGAATCCATTGTACATCTTTATTATTGTTGTTGCCCAATTTTGTCGGTTAATTGTTTGTGCTTTTTCGTGGCTTTTATCCGACATTAAAAGTAGTTCTTTACTACTTAAATTCATTATTTTTTTTAGTTGATTTTTAAGCGATTCAACATTACCTGCGGGAAACGAAAAGCCGTTTTCTCCATCGCTCAAAAAAGCCTCCGATGCACCCACGGCATTGCTGAGTATTAAAGGGAAGCCGGAAGCGGCATATTCCTGCACCACAACGCCCCAGGGTTCAAACAGGCTGGGTAAAACAAACACCCCGCACTGTTTAACAATTGGTTCTAAATCGTTGGGCTGAACAAAGCCAAAGTGCCGGATGCTGTTGTGTTTTACTGGCTCAATGTCGCCAACGCCCAAACACCAGAGCTCCCAATCGTTGTTTGTTTCGTTTTTTAACTCAATAAAAGCCTGCCACAAATTGTTTATGCCCTTAAAGTTGTAATAACGCCCCACGTACAAAAAACGTTTTGGGAAATTATTTTCTTTGCTTTGTTTGTTTAGGGTGTAAACGGCATTAAATTTCTCGAGGTCGCAACAATAAAATCCGGTGTTGGTAACGGCTTTTTTAAAACCGAGTTTGCTAACATAATTGGCTTGAATTTGGCCCGGTACCCAGGCATTTGAGAATATTTGCTGCAGATAAAACCGGCCCAAAGTTACCGCCAGGTATTGTTTTAAAGTGCCTTTCCAGTGGGTGTCGCAGGTTAAAACAGTTGGAATTTTGGAATGGTAACTTTTGGTAATACTCAGGTAATCTTTGTCTATCCAACCACTGCAGATAATAATTCCGGGATTTATTTTTTGAACGAGTTCTTTTAACTGGGTGAGCGTGTAATTATTTTTATCGTAAATTTTTATCTTTTCAGAAAATGTAAATTGGAATGGCGCCTCTTTGTTTACCGGCCAACGAACAATGTGAACCTCGGCTTGCTTGGCCAGCTCATCGCAGCATTTCAAAAAGTAATCGGCCAGTTCGGTATATAAAAATAAAACGGTCATTAAACTATGTTTACCTCGCGCTCCAACATCACGCCGAATTTTTCTGAAACTTTTTCCATTACGTAAGCGGAGAGTTTTAAAACGTCTTCACCATTGCAATTGTTTTTATTTATAAGTACCAGCGCTTGTTTCAGATGCACTGCGGCACCGTTTATTTCGTAACCTTTAAGGCCGCATTGTTCAATTAACCAACCAGCCGCCAATTTAAAGTTTCCTCCAGACAGGGCGTAGGCTACTAATTCCGGAAACTCTTTTTTGAGTGTGGTATGTTTTTCGGCTGACACTTCGGGGTTCTTAAAAAAGCTGCCGGCATTACCGGTTATTTTTGGATCGGGGAGCTTGCTTTGCCGGATATTGATAACTGCCTGCGACACATCTTTAATGCCGGGCGAACTAATGTTCATTGCCTGGAGTTCGGCCCCAATTGCGCCATAGGTGGTGTTCAGGCTCGCGTTTTTTTGAAGTCGGTAACACACCGCCGTGATTAAATATTTATTTTTTAATTGATGCTTAAAAACACTTTCGCGGTAACCAAACCCGCACTCGGCTTTGCTAAAAATTCTTTTTTCGCCTGTGTCCATCGACAGGGCTTCCAACTCCACAAAACATTCTTTTATTTCCACACCGTAAGCACCAATGTTTTGCATAGGGCTGGCACCCACACAGCCGGGAATAAGTGAAAGATTTTCCAATCCGGCATAATTATGCTCAATGCACCACAACACAAAATCGTGCCAAACCTCGCCGGCCGACGCTTTCACAATTACTTCGTTGTTATTTTCAGAAACAGGTTCAATGCCTTTGAGTTGGTTTTTAATAACCAGGCCATTAAAATTTTTGGTAAACAACACGTTGCTGCCTCCGCCAAGCACCAGTCGTGGCTGGCTTTGGTAGATTTTGTTGTGGAGCAGATTCAGAAAATCATCCGGCGAATTTATCTCCACAAAATAATCGCAGTACACGTTTATTCCAAAGGTATTGTGTGTTTTAAGGTTTATATTTTCCTGTATCACTGGCATCTTACGGTAAAAATAAATAATAAATGAGGTGTAATATTTCTATCTTTAGGCCAATATCAACAAAGTATTTGTTTACAACGAAAAAAATAGCGCTCGTAAGTGTAATCAACGACCTAGTAACCGACAACCGTGTAAACCGTAACTGCACAGCCCTTGTGGAAAGTGGCTACGATGTGCTTTTAACAGGTAGAGCCCTTCCAAACTCTTTGCAAATACCAATTAACTGGCCATTTAAAGCTCATCGCATGAAACTGCTCTTTAAAAAAGGACCGGCCTTTTATTTGTTTTTTAATGTGCGTTTGTTTTGGTTTTTATTGTTTAAAAAAGCCGATTTGCTTTTTGCCAACGATTTGGATACGCTTTTACCAAATTATCTGGTTTCTAAAATAAAAGGCATTCCTCTAATTTACGACAGCCACGAATTGTTTTGCGAGGTGCCCGAATTGCAAAAAACACCTTTTAAGCGCAAAATTTGGATGCGACTCGAAAATTGGATAGTGCCCCAACTTAAAAATTGTATCACGGTTAATCAAAGCATTGCCGGAATTTTTGAAAAGCAATACGCTATAAAATTCGTGGCTGTTAGAAACATCTCAGAAGCCCCCAAGCAGTTTGTGCCAAAGCTCAAAGCAGAACTGGGCTTGCCTTTGGATAAACACATGGTCTTGCTTCAGGGCGCGGGTATTAATGTGGACCGGGGTGCCGAAGAACTCATTGATGCCATGACATATATCGACAATGCCGTGTTGTACATTGTTGGTGGTGGCGATGTGTGGCCAGTGCTGCAAAGTAAGATTGAGGCCAAACAATTAAAGGATAAAGTAATACTCATTAATAAAATTCCGAAAAGCGAATTGCTGCATTATACTTTTAATGCCGATTTGGGTCTGAGCATTGACAAGGATAATAATCCCAATTATCACTTTAGTCTTCCTAACAAAATTTTTGATTACCTGCAGGCCGGAGTTCCAATACTGGCAAGTCGCTTACCGGAGATAGAAAACGTGATAAACACCTATGGCACCGGCGATTTTATTACGAATCACGAACCTGCCTCTATTGCTGTAAAAATTAAGGAAATGTTGTTACCTCAAAATCAGGCACGTTACCGTTTAAACATGCAAAAAGCCAATGAGGCACTTAATTGGAACGCCGAGAAAATCAAATTAATGGAAGTGATTGCGAGGGTAAAGAACTAATGCCAGGCAATATCAATAAAATATGTATTTTTATCTGATAAACTTATGGAATTTACAGCACAACAAATAGCACAATTACTTGGCGGGAATGTAGAGGGAGACGAAAACGTTAGCGTAGGTAACATTTCTAAAATTGAAGAAGGAAAGCCGGGAACATTGTCTTTTTTGGCCAATCCAATTTACAACAATTTTATTTATACCACCGACGCCAGCATTGTGTTGGTAAATAAAAGTCTGGTACTGGATAAGCCTGTTAAGGCTGGATGCACGCTGGTAAGGGTGGAAAACGCTTACGAAGCTTTTGCCAAATTGCTGCAACTATATACCCAATTTAAAAACAACAAAACAGGCATTGAGCAACCCAGTTTTATTTCGGAAAGTGCCACACTGGGCGGCGATTGCTATGTTGGTGCCTTTGCCTACATCGGTAAAAACGTAAAAATTGGTGAGGGTGTAAAATTATACCCACACGTGTATGTGGGCGATGATTGTGAGATAGGCGATGGCACAGTTTTGTTTTCAGGAGTAAAAGTGTATCACGAATGCAAAATTGGCAAAAACTGTACCGTGCATGCCAACACTGTTATTGGCAGCGATGGATTTGGTTTTGCGCCTAATACTGAAGGGCAAACCTTTGTAAAAGTGCCGCAAATAGGCAATGTGGTGATCGAAAACAATGTGGAAATTGGTTCTAACACATCTATAGACCGCGCCACACTGGGCTCCACCACTCTTCAGTCGGGGGTTAAACTCGATAATCTGGTGCAAATTGCCCACAATGTGGTTATAGGCGAAAACACAGTTATTGCCGGACTTTCGGGTATAGCAGGTTCTACCAAGGTGGGCAAAAATTGCATGATAGGCGCACAGGTTGGCGTGGCCGGGCATATAAAAATTGCCGATGGAACAAAAATTGCCGGGCAATCGGGCGTGGGCTCAAGCATTGATAAAACGGGAGAAATAGTTCAGGGTTCGCCCGCCTTTAGCATAGGCGATTTTAAACGCAGTTACGTGTTGTTTAGAAGCCTGCCAAAACTAAACGACAAAATTTCGGAACTCACTAAAAAAGTAAATTCTAAGTAACACTAAACTAAAAATCACCTTACATGAAAGTTGATATTCTTGCAATAGGCATTCACCCAGATGACATTGAACTGAGCTGTGGCGGCACCATTGCCAAACACGTGGCTATGGGTAAAACAGTTGGCATGCTCGACTTATGTAGGGGCGAACTGGGCACTCGCGGTAATGCTGAGTTGCGAACCAAAGAGGCAAACGACTCTGCTCAGATTCTTGGAGCCGCCTTTCGCACGCAATTAAATTTTAAGGATGGCTTTTTTGCAAACGATGAAGCCCATCAGCTTGAAGTGATTCAACAAATTCGTAAACATCAACCCACTCTGGTTTTATGCAATGCTATCAGCGACAGGCATCCCGACCATGCACGTGCATCCAAGTTGGTATCTGATGCTTGTTTTTACAGTGGCTTATTGAAGGTCGAAACAACACTCGATGGCGAAGTTCAAAAACCATGGCGGCCAAAATCAGTTTACCATTACATTCAGGACCATTACATCCATCCTGATTTTGTGGTGGACATTTCGGATTACATGGAAATTAGACAAAAGTCAATTATGGCCTATTCCTCTCAGTTTTATGATCCAAAATCAAAAGAACCGGTAACGCCCATTTCTTCAAAAGAATTTTTGGAAGTGGTAAACAGCAAAGTCGCACTTTGGGGACGCACCATTGGCGCACGCTATGGCGAGGGCTATACGGTGGCGCGTTATCCAGGCGTTAACAGCCTGTTTGATTTGCTATAAAAATTCCTGAATAAAACCACTCACTTCCGGCACATGCTCCAGATTAAGCGTATGCCCCGCGTTTTTTATCACCACAAATTGTGAATGTTTTATGTGCAAATGAACTTCATTGGCCAAATGCACAGGCAGTAACAAATCCTTTTCGCCCTGTATTACAAGTGTAGGGCAGTTTATTTTTTCAAGATCCTTTCTGTAATCGCCCCGCTCTTTGGTGGCCCGCATCAAATTAAAAATGGCGGTTGAATTCTGATTACTGTCCTTTCGCAACTCCTTCATTACCTGAATGGGAATAAGTGGATTGGCAAAATAATTTTCGCTCAACACACTGGGTAACATAATGTCGAGTAACAGATTGTAGCCACCGCTTTCAAGCGCCCTCGACCAGCTTAATTCCACGGCCTCGTAATAAGGCGTTTTATGTGCAAAGGTGGAAACGAGAATTAGTTTTTTGAGATAATCTGGAAACAAAACT
Organism: Bacteroidia bacterium; assembly: GCA_020846335.1. Classification (GTDB taxonomy): domain Bacteria; phylum Bacteroidota; class Bacteroidia; order B-17B0; family Aurantibacillaceae; genus Aurantibacillus. The sequence goes on along the minus strand of JADLED010000038.1, from coordinate 4,230 downwards.
GCAAAGTGCTGCGCCACCAAACTGCCGTAAGACAAACCAATTACATGTATTTTTGAAATATTTTCGCTGTCAAGCAAAGTTTTTACATCCAAAGCATGTTGGTCAAAGTCGCGCCACTGGCCGCTTTTGTCGCTCTGCCCCTGAAAAATAAAATCCAGTAGCAAAATGCGGTAATTGGTTTTAAAATAGGGCAGCATTAATCCCCACGACTGGGTGGATTGTGTGAGGCCGTTTAAAAAAACCACGGTTTCAGTGGCACTGTTATTGCCCTGAAATTCGTAGTACATGTTTAAACCGTCGTTTGTTTTGTGCAACATAAATAAAAATGTGTGATAGCCTAGTTAAATGTAAAACTAACCGTTTTGGCTTCCACCTTTAAAGTGGCTTTTTTGCCGAGGTAAAGCGCCATGTTTTTTTCTATGTGTCCGGCCGGAAAATTAAAACACACCGGATACTTGTACTCTTTAACTGCATCCAGAATAATTTCTTCGGCTGTTTTTCCAAATGGCACGGCATTGTCTTTCATATCGCTCATGCCGCCCACAACAAGCGCTTTAAGATGTTGTAACTTTCCGCTTCTTTTCAGTTGCAGCATCATGCGGTCGATGTGATATAATTGCTCGTCTAAATCTTCAATGAACAAAATTTTATTTTTGGTGTTAACGTCGTCCACGCTTCCGCTCAAAGCATAAAGCAAGGATAGGTTTCCGCCCACCACTTCGGCACTGGCTTTGCCTTTTCGGTTTAGTGGATTGACTGCAACTTCGTAAACTTGTTTTTCGCCAAACAATAAATGTTTCAGGCTCAGAGTAGCTTCTTCGTTTTTAGTAAACTGAAAAGCCATGGTGCCATGTATGCTGCAAAAGCCTTCATTAAATAACCGGCTTTGAATTACAGTGGTATCGCTGTAGCCAACAAACCATTTGGGTTGATTGTGAAGGGCTTTAAAATTTACCTTATCAATAATGCGCAGGGTGCCATAGCCGCCACCGCAAATTATCACCGCTTTTGCCGTTTTGTGTTCAATGGCCCATTGCAGGTCGGCAGCGCGCTGTGCATCGGTACCAGCAAACTGGTGGTGCTTTTTGTAAATGTTTTTACCTGTTAGCACCTTTAATCCCCAGCTTTTAAGAATTTCTATGGCGGGTGCAATGGTTTCTTTAGTACGTGCGCGGGCCGTACCAATTAAAAGAACAGTGTCGCCGCGTTTTAAATAAGGGGGACTGGTCATTTTCGGGATTTCCTTTTTGGTACTCAATTGCGATTTATTTTTTAAATAAAACCTTAAACTGTATAAATGGGAACGCTGTATTTAAACAGATTCTTACCTTTGTATAAAAGTAATAATTATATAGTAAATAAATAATACGGTTGTTTTGTAATCAAATACAAGATAACCACTAATTGTATGAATTCCGATTTTAAAAGAACACTTGTAACAGCCGCATTACCTTATGCGAACGGCCCTGTGCACATTGGCCATTTGGCAGGATGTTATTTACCTGCCGATATTTATGTGCGTTATTTGCGCAGTGCCGGCAAGGATGTAAAATTTGTGTGTGGCAGCGATGAGCATGGCGTCCCCATTACCATAAGAGCGAGGATTGAGGGCACAACCCCACAGGCCGTGGTTGACAAGTACCACAAATTAATGGGCGATGCCTTTAAGGATTTTGGAATTTCCTTCGATATTTATTCGCGCACCTCTTCTAAAGTGCATCACCAAACGGCATCCGATTTTTTTAAAAAACTTTACGACAAAAAAGTATTCACCGAAAAAACAACCGAGCAATATTTCGACGAAAGTGCCCAGTTATTTTTAGCCGACCGTTTAATTGTGGGAACCTGCCCGCGTTGCGCTAATCCAAACGCTTACGGCGACCAGTGCGAAAAATGCGGTACCTCATTAAGTCCCGACGAACTCATTGAGCCTAAATCCACCTTATCGGGTAGCAAACCGGTTTTAAAGCCTACCAAAAACTGGTTTTTGCCTTTAGATAAATTGCAGCCCAAAATTAAAGCCTATCTCGACCAGCACAGCGATTGGCGCCCAACCGTTTATGGCCAGTGCAAAAGCTGGTTAGACAGTGGCGATGGTTTACAACCAAGGGCCATGACCCGCGACATTGACTGGGGCGTTCCGGTGCCCGTAGAAGGTGCGCAGGGCAAAGTGTTGTACGTTTGGTTCGATGCGCCAATTGGTTACATATCGGCCACCAAGGAGCTGTTGCCGGATAGTTGGGAAGATTACTGGAAAAGCAAAGAATCGCGTTTAATCCACTTTATTGGTAAGGATAACATTGTGTTTCATTGCATTATTTTTCCGGCCATGCTTATGGAACACGGCGATTTTATTTTGCCGGACAATGTTCCTGCCAACGAATTTTTAAATCTCGAAGGCGATAAAATTTCCACCTCACGCAACTGGGCCGTTTGGCTACACGAGTATTTAACCGATTTTAAAGACAAACAGGACGTGTTGCGTTACACCCTTTGTGCCAATGCGCCGGAAACCAGAGACAACGATTTTACCTGGAAAGATTTTCAGGCACGTAACAACAGTGAGTTGGTGAATATTTTCGGTAACTTTATTAACCGCACACTTGTGTTAACACACAAATTCTACGAAGGCAAAGTGCCCGAAGCCACCGATTACACGAAGGAAGATTTAATTGTACTGCAGGAACTTACTGCTGCACCTGATCGTATTGCAGCTTCTATCGAACAATTCCGTTTTAGGGAAGCGGTTACAGAGTGGATGAACGTGTCGCGCATGGGAAATAAATACCTGGCCGATAACGCGCCCTGGAATTTAATTAAAACGAATGCTGAGCGTGTAAAAACCATTATGAATGTGGCTTTGCAGATTTCCTGCAATCTGGCCATACTCGCCGAACCTTTTTTACCGTTCACCTCTAAAAAACTTTTTGGATTACTGAATCTTCACGAAATGAAGTGGTCTTCGGCAAAAAATGCTTCCAACATGGCCACGGGGCACGCCATCAATAAAGATGAATTGTTGTTTTCGAAAGTGGAAGACAGCGACATTCAGGTGCAGTTGGACCGTTTGGAAAAAATTAAAAAGGAAAACGAACGTTTGGCGGCTTTAAAAGAAGCCTCAACAGAAACGCCATTAAAGGAAATTAAGGAAGCCACCAGCTTTGATGATTTTTTGAAAATGGACATACGCACGGCTACTATTTTGGAAGCGGAGAGCATTCCTAAAACCAACAAACTTCTGAAGTTGAAGCTGGATACCGGTGTGGATCAGCGCACCGTGGTTAGTGGCATCGCTTTGTATTATAAGCCGGAGGAGATTATCGGAAAACAGGTTTGCCTGTTAGCCAATTTGGCACCACGTAAAATTATGGGAATAGAAAGTCAGGGAATGATTTTGATGGCTGAAAACTCAAAAGGCGAACTGTGCTTTGTATCACCGGTTAATAATGGATTTCAAAATGGCTCATTGGTTAAATAAAAAAACTGCAATTGTAATCTCATTTTGCTTTTTTGCGGCATTTGCTTTTGCGCAAAGCACAGTTGAAATAGTTCCGGAATACAAGGACTACAAAGACAAGGAGCAGTTTGAAAAATTTCACAAACGCGCAAAAAACGTAGCGGCCTGGCAAATTAATGAGTTAAAGGAAGGCGCTTTGGTAATCCGCCTAAAAACAAATAAAAAAATTATTGATGCTTTAAATGCCAATGGTAACAGCGAAATGGCAAAACGCAAAACCATTGAAACATATTTGTACAATAAAAATGTGATGAAGGCTTATTACAACAGTTTCAACTTTTGTAAGGTTTATTTTATTTACAGCCACAGCAGCGATAGTTTGCTAAAGGGTATGCGGCAGGGTATTTTTTTGGATACAAATTTATTGCCCGATGCCGCCATTGCCATGAAGGAAAAATTTTACCTGATTGCCGAACGTGATTATGCCTACAATTCCTCTATTGGCTTTGTTCCTGAAGACTCGGCAACATTGGTTAAGGAAGGTGGCACACCTGTTCGCGAAATGGGTATGGTGGTAAAAAACAAATATGGGCATCAGCTCAAATACCCATTTCCGTTTAAGGTAAAAGACCGTACAGTGGTGGATTATGGTGTGCCCGGAAAAGCCATTAGCATTATGGAAGGCAGGGTGCATGTGTGGGTGCCCGAAGCGAACGAAGACGGCCAAAAACAATTAAACGCAAGAACCGATGGCGGCACTCCTTTTTACTTTG
>JADLED010000037.1 GCA_020846335.1 Bacteroidia bacterium | reverse complement strand
GTACCATGTTATCTATTTTTGGATAAACAGCGTAGAGGTAATATTTTTCGGTAAAAAGATTTGAGCCTTTAAGGAAGCTAACTCCCCAGATGAAGGCCGCAATGGCACAAACCACTACCAGACCGATTTTAAATTCTTTACTTATCTTCACAAAAAAAGTAGCTGTAATTGAACGCTAAATATAGTTATTTTTATTGAGTAAAACAGGTTTCTATGTCGGAGAAAATAACGAATGAGGCGCTTAACAGATTAAGTGCCAGCGAGTTTAAAAACGCAGCCAAACGTCAGGTAACTGTGCTTTTGGATAATGTGCGCAGTTTAAACAACGTGGGTTCGGTATTTAGAACTGCCGATGCGTTTTTAATTGAAAAACTAATTTTATGTGGTGTAACCGGCACACCCCCCAACAAAGAGATTGAAAAAACTGCCCTGGGCGCCACGTCCACAGTAAGTTGGGAACATTCCGAAAATACACTTGCAGCCGTTCTAGCATTAAAGGCCGATGGTGTTAAAGTGTACGCGGTTGAACAGGCCAAACACAGTCTGGCATTAAATGCCTTTAACTATGATGGCCAAAAATTAGCGCTCGTATTTGGCAACGAGGTGTATGGGGTGGAACAGGAAGTAATTGATGCCTGCCACGGCGTTATCGAAATTCCTCAGGCAGGCACTAAGCACTCGCTTAACATTGCCGTAAGTGCCGGTATTGTTTTGTGGGAAGTCTTAAAAAATACGTTGGAACACCGCAAAGAAGAATAAGTTTTTACTCTTTAACAAACCTGCGTTCGCTATGAGCCCTGCTGGTTTTAAGGCTTACAAAATAAAAGCCCTTGTTGAGCTTTGACACATCTGCCAAAAAAGTATTCCCGGTAAATTTTTCTTCGTAAACCAGTTGCCCGGTTAACGAAAATATTTGCAGCAAAACGTTCTCCGCGTTTTGATTCTGCAATTCAATTGTCAAATGGTTTTGGCCGGGATTGGGATAAAGCACAAATAATTTATCCGCCTCCATCTCCTGCAATGAGGTGCATTTATCAACTTTCAGTTTTGTGGTGTCCGAAACACCGGAGCAACCATAACCGTCGCTGGCCTGCAACACAAAGGTGAGCGTGGCGGGAGCATTGGTAAATGTGGTAACGAGTGGATTGGCCGTTGAACCCGTATTCCATAAATAATTGGAATAACCCGGAGTTGCCGAAACTGTTATTTGACCCTGGCAAATGGTGGCCGTACCTGTCGGAAAAAGTTTAGGTTCTAAGGGAATGCAGAACTTGGCCACAAAGGCATCCGTACTGCCCGAATAGGTGTATTGATGCACACCTGTGGTGGCAATGCCCACAGTGCTGGTGGTTTCGCCCGAAATGTACACCTTGCCAAAACTATCAAGTACCAGCGCGGAGGCTTTGTCGTTGCCATCGCCGCCAAAATAGGTGGCCATTTTTATTTTACCCGATGCTGTAAATTTTGCAAAATAGGCGTCGTAATAATAAATCAATGCCAGACTTGGTTGATAGGCCCCGGCGGTGCTAATGGAATACGAACTTTGTGTGGAACCACAAAATAATAAATTTTTATTGGCATCAATTGCCAAATCAGTTATATAATCCGTGTCGTCGCCACCAAAATAAGTTCCCCACAGCCTCACACCCGCAGAGGTAAATGCCGCCAGAAAAGAGTCGTCGTTGCTACCCTGACTGGTTTGGTATGCGCCCGCTGTGGCAATGTTGGTGGTACTCGTGGTAATGCCCACCACAAAAATATTTCCCTGGTTATCCACTTCCACATCGTTGCCAAAATCGCTGCCCTGCTCACCGTAGTAGGTACCCCAGATAAGTGTGGTGCCGGATGAATTGAATTTGGAAATAAATGCATCCTGATAACCACCAAAAACAGCCTGGTGCGCGGCCGGTGTAGAAATGCCCGAAATACTTGCCGAAGCACCGGTAATGATGATGTTGTTTTGTGCGTCGCAGGCAATGCCATAGGCTTCGTCCACGGCACTTTCGCCATAATAGGTACCCCAGAGTCTGGCTCCCAGTGGCGAAAATTTGGCAATAAACACATCGTAATTCAAATTATAGGCGGTGGCATAAGCGCCCGGTGTGGCAATGCCCGAAATACTTTCGGTGTGACCGGTAATAATTACATTGCCATTGCTGTCTTCGGTTATAGCCTGCGCAATGTCGTGCTTTGGACCACCCAAATACGTACACCATAAATTTTGTCCCGCACTGTTAAACTTGGCCAGCAACACATCGTCTATGCCGCCACCAAACACCGTTTGAAAGGCTCCCAAACTGGTAAGGTTACTCTGGCTGCTGGTATCGCCGCACAAGTACACGGTGCCGTTTGGTTCCACATACATGGCGTAAAAAACATCCACACCGCCGGCACCCAAATAGGTACCCCAAAGGCGCACACCGTTGGCGTTAAATTTAACCACATAAGCATCAAAACCCGCGGCCAGTGTGCTCTGGTGAACACCATTGGTGGCAATGTTGGCCGTGCTGTTTGTGTATCCGCCTATGTACAAATTGTTTTGGCCGTCCATGCCGTTGGTATTGCAAAAATCCACATCGCTGCTGCCATAATAGGTGGCCCATATTAAATTAGAGGTGGGGTCAATTACCAAGGTTTGTGTGGTATCATAATCGGCTTTAAATTGGAGGGTATTACCTTTTACATCAAATTCCACCGGCAGGTTGTTTTGTGGCTGGCTGGCGTAATAGCTCATGGGAATTTTTTCGGTAATGCTGCCAAGTTCGGTATCAAAACTAATGCTGCCATTTTTGTTTTTGATGATTTGCTGTGCACCCTGTATTAAAAACTTCACCTTTTTAATATCGGCGCCGGGATGCAGTATTATGTTGTACTTAAATGCCGGTTTAGGCGATTCCACAATTACAAACTCAATGTCGGTAAAAGGATATAGGTTTTTGTAGGTTATTTTTTGATAGGATTTTACACCTGTTATTTGTTTGCCATGCAGGTAATAATTGTCGTAATCCGGCTGTTCGTTATCGGCCTGCACGTAGGCGGTGTTTTGCATGTTTGCAAAATCAATGTCGATGCGGTGATTGTAAACTTTTATTTTTTCGAGTTCGGTGATGGATGGTGCTTGTTTAGTGGTTCTAAAACCTGTTGGGGTGTTTGTGCTGCTAAACAGGTCGTAAGAAAATCCGTTGTTGCGTAATTGAATGTTGAGTCCATTGCCCGAATACAGATACAACACGTTGGTATTGGTACTATTCTCCTGATTGGTGATTTGTCCTTTGTTTTGCTTAAATCCGTTTCCTGCCCTTGCCTTAAATGAAACAACCAACAGCAATACACAACAAACATAAAGTAAAGGTGAGGCAATTGGCTTCATTACAGGGAAATTTTATCTGATATCCAAATTTAAAGAAAAAGCGGAGATAAACTAAAAATTTGCCACTCTTTTAATCAGGCCAAGGTTTGATGCGCTGTTTTGTGCGAAATACGGCCAATAATTTATTCTGGAAAAAATAATTACAAGATAAAAGAAAATAGAATTTAGAAAGAGTACGTTTTAGAAAATAAGTTCTTGTGTATTTAACCACTGATGACGAAAGTTGAAACGCTTTTAGATTCAGTGTTTTTTTTTGGAATTGATTTCACGTTAATTTATCGCTGTAAAAACATAAGGCAAGGCTCTGGAGTAAGTCTGTCAAATTTTCGTAAGTGCTTTTCAATAACGTTCATACGTATAAACAGTAATTGTTTCTCTTTGCATTCCTTCCGGAAAAGAAGCCGATTTGGCCGGATACACAATCTCCTTAAGCGGTAATCCGGTTGCTGCGTCGAATAGGTGCTTACTACGCAAAAATTTTGTTGGCAACGAGCGGCGGCGCCTGTATGTTCTATAATTGTTACGGGTAATAATGCCTTTTTTTTCTGAAAATTTCTCCAGCTCCCTAAATTTCCGATTCCTGTACTTTGGTCGTTTAAACTTCACCGGACCTTTTAATCTTATTGATTTTAATTTATTTCCCCGATAAGTGGTTTTTGTAGCGCTGACACGTTTATAGTTATTATAATATTCAACTGTTTTGAAACTCCTGTTGAATTTTGAGTAGAAAATTTCCCGCCTGATTATAATGCTGGTAGTGTCCGGTTTTGTTGGTGGGTGAATGATATAGGTTTTTTGAAGTCGGCTTTTATTGTCGTAAGTCAACTTTTGGCGTTTAGTCAACATAAAACTACTGTCAATAGCCTCATAAGTATCGGTTTGTACGAGCCTCAACAACGAATCGAAGAGATACGTTTGCCGGAAATGTTTTATGCTACCAAGTTGCGAGGTAAAGGTATCGCAAAGCAGATGGTTATTGTAGTGTTTGGTTAAAGTAAATTCATAGTATCCCTCATATCCTAAAACTTTGTTACGAATCACCGATTTAACCAGTAAATTATTTTTGTATTCGTTTTCGCGAATATGGGTATTGTATTCGTTTGCAGGTGAACCTGAAATTTTTGTTGCATAGCCTTGCTTATCGTATTCGTAAATTGTGGTGTATGAATAAGGCTGGGGGCCGCTACAAGCTGGTCGCCTTGTTCCGCTGAGGTTCACAGTCATTGTTTTGATACGATTTTTAACCACCTGATCCGGCGACAAAGGGCCATTCCAAAGTGCCGTATCACCAAAACTATAATTTTGCGAAAAAGCACATTGTGCGAGGTAGAAAAAAAGAAAGCTTACAAAAACCCGATTCATGGATTAACTTAAAAGTAATAAAAAATAAAGTTAAAGAAATTTGGAACACTTAAACCGTAAATAGACAGTTGACTTTCGACTGCAAACGTAAAATCCCCAGCGGTCTTTGCTTGTGCTCCCCCAGGCACAGTCTGGCTTAAATATGCACTGCATATTTACCCTGGGCTTCAAAATAGTGTCCTCGCTCAAGCTGACCCATATGTGCATTGCACATATGCCCTCTTACAGTCCTCTCCCGCCAATTCGCGGGATGCGCTAAGCAAATCCCTTGGGGCTTTTAGTTTTCGTTGCTAAACCCAACTGTCTATTTACGGTTAAACCCGGATTATGCATGGATAAAAAAAACGAATGAAAAAAATCAAATTACCCATTTTTTTAGTAAAATAAATAAGGGATTGGTTTCCAAAAACAGTTTTTAATGCCGAAACCAATTACATCAACAAAAGTTTCTAATTCGAAATTATCAGTTTACTTTCGCCCACCATTTTACCATCTGTGTAAACACTTAAGAAGTAAATGCCGGGGGCGAATTGGTGGGTTGTTAAATTGTATTCAGATTGGTTTAATAAATCTGTTCTAAACACGGTTTCGCCCAAGAGGTTCTTAAGCACAAGGGTTTGTGTGTTTCCATAAGCATTCTCCGGCAACCTAATAAAGCAAGTGCCTGATGCAGGGTTAGGAAAAACCGAGTAGGCAGCGCTTTCTGATTCAATTTCGTTTGTGCCAACATAAGGCCCACCCAATTCAACACTACCATTGTGTATAAAACAGGTGCGTGCGTAAGAAGCTGTAAATTCGGGAAGTTTCACATAAGCACCAATAACGCCCCATCCCTCGCCAATAATAAATCTAATTGCTCGTGAAGAAAGATTCGATAATGGCAAGGAATAAACAGCACAAACAATTAAAGGAGAACTGGCACAGCCAAGTGAAGAATAATTACCGGATGGAATTAAACCATTACCACCCAGACCCATTGCTTTGAATAAACGACCATTACTGTTCTTTTTTAAAAAGGCAACGTTGGGATACCCTCTTGATGCATAAATGCCCGAAAACTGGGATTCAGTGCCCGGTATCGGACGGTTAACCACTACCATGCCCGGATACATGATGTTTTCCAATAATGTTTCGGAGTTGAGGTTTTCATAACCAAACAATTTTGTAGTATAAATAAATGGTTCGTAATTACAATTAATATATGACTGTGACCATGGGTTTTTATAGGAAGTAGCGCTAATGATGTGGGCTTCATAAGCATAATTATTAGGACCTATGCCTTTGGACACAATTCTATATTGCACGTTACGACATTCTGCTTTAAATGATGAAGTAAAAATACCGGTATATGATTCGCAAAACTCATCGCCCACCTGATAATTATAAAAATCCCAGGCGTTCGGAACTTTGGTGCCATATAATGCCACCGAATCGTAGGAGTGCCGCTTTTCAATGCCCACCAACCGGTAACTTTTGTTTTTGCCATACAAATCCGAAAATTTTATGAGCCCGAATGTTTTACTCAACTGCACCGTGTCGGTACTGTTTATCACCATGGTTTTAACACTATCGTTAACACCAAAAATAGTTTGCAGGCCAATGGCGGTGCAGGTGGCCTGATAGTTGGCTAAACTGTCGAACAACCAGATTTGATTTAAAACGCAATTGGGTTTTATCACAAGCTTAAACGGATCACTTAACATGACCAAACCGTTACTGTACTTCACAACGTAACGCTGTAAAAACTGCGGCATGTTGGTTATGAGTGCAGGGTTAGTGGGCGTAAAGGCCACTGAAAAGCCGGGACAGGCCGCCGAACACACCGATGCCACACGGTTTAAAGCATAAATGGTATCGGTGCCTCTTTGTTTAATTGTGTCCTGAAACAACACGTTGGTTATTATGTCGGCGGTGTCGTGCCGGTAGTTGTATCGGTACTCGCGGTTAAACACATTCCAGTTTTGCGAATAGCAAGAAAGTGATGCCGCAAAAATTAATATGGTTAGTGCGTATTTCATTTAGTTATCATCAGTTTATTTTCGCCCACCATCTCACCATTTGTGTAAACACTTAAAAAGTAAATGCCGGGGGCGAATTGGTGGGTTGGCAATTGGTAGAAGAGTTCGCTGCCCAAATCCTGTTTTAGTAACACCTGACCTAAACTGTTTTTTAATTGCAATTGGTGGTGTTTACCCGATTCGGTTTCGGGGAGTTGCACCAAACAAAAACTCTGCGCGGGATTAGGTGAAAACTTAAATACCATTTGATGCATTTGATTGGAGACATTACCAAGTGCATTTTGGTAATTGCAGGACAAAGCACTCAATTGAACTATGGCAAAACCATTGTCGCCATAGCATAAATTTGATTTGTAAACATGCCCGTCGCAACTCGGCGACCGAAAATTAAAAAGGAAGCCATTAACACCCAATCGTTCATCGATGGTGTGTGAATACACGTAATCGTATTTCACATAAAGACGTCGAAGAGTCATTGAATTTAAAGTAAACGTTGAAACAGAGTCAACAGTAATGGTGTATGTGCGACCACTGCTGAAACTGTATTTCAAATTATTTGTCCAGCCTTGTCCGGCTGATGCCGTATAATTATAAAGTATTTGCCAGTTATGAAGTGTTTCGCTATTTCTGAAAAAAACGGTGTCGCCACTTTGTTTAATTACCGTAACATTTACAGAATTAAAACAATCCGTATAATAAAAGAACTGGTGTTGCAATACTTTAACAGGCGTGCCATTAATAACTGAATCCCGAACGTATTTTATTTTTTCGTTAACACTAAAGCCTCCCTGGCCAAAAAGTCCACGGGTTTCGAATAAACTATGCCATTCGGCACCCGGCGGACAGAACACCACCTGTGCGCGACCAATGCATACATACAAGAGCAAAAGGTAAATACACTTTTTCATGCCACATTTCGAGTTAATTAAATTTACAAATAATCCACAAAAATTAATGCAGGATGACACAAATAAAAAAGCCCCTCTAAGGTGAGGGGCTCTTAATTTCTAAAAAAATTGTTTAGTGGGCGCCACCGTCTTCCTCACCTTCTTCTAAAGGTGTGGTTTGTGGTATAAAGTCAACATCTTTGCCCGGTTTGCTGTAATCGTAAGCCCAACGGTGTACAGTTGGTAACTCGCCGGGCCAGTTGCCATGGATATTGGCCATTGGGGTTGTCCACTCCAAAGAGTTGGCATTCCATGGATTGCGTGGTGCTTTTTCGCCACGGAAAATACTGTAGAAGAAATTGAATAAAAACACACCCTGAGCCAGGGCACCAATAATGGCGCAAATAGTTACAATTTCGTTAATGTCCACCAAATTATCAAACATCGGGAAATTGCTATTGGTGTAATAACGGCGCGGCACACCGGCCAGACCTAAAAAGTGCATTGGGAAAAACACACCATAAGCGGTAATAATGGTTAACCAGAAATGGATGTATCCCAGTTTTTTGTTCATCATGCGCAAGAACATTTTTGGGAACCAGTGGTAAACACCGGCAAACATACCAAAGATGGCACTTAAACCCATTACAATGTGGAAGTGAGCCACCACAAAGTAAGTATCGTGCACGTTAATATCTAGAGTAGAGTCGGCCAAAATAATACCGGTAACCCCGCCAGTAATAAAAGAAGAAACCAAACCAACAGAGAACAACATGGCCGGGGTGTATTGAATGTTACCCTTCCACATGGTGGTAATGTAGTTAAAGGCTTTTACAGCCGAAGGAATGGCAATTAATAAGGTAGTGAATACAAACACCGAACCTAAAAATGGATTCATACCTGTCATAAACATGTGGTGACCCCACACAATAAACGAAAGGAACCCAATGGCCAACATAGAACCAATCATGGCGCGGTAACCAAAAATTGGCTTGCGGGAGTTGGTGGCAATAATTTCGGAAGTAATACCCAATGCAGGTAACAACACAATGTACACCTCAGGGTGACCCAAGAACCAGAACAAGTGTTCAAACAAAATTGGGCTACCACCTACATTGTCCAGCGGACGACCACCAATGTAAATATCAGAAAGGTAGAACGAGGTGTGGAAACTACGGTCGAAGATTAACAACAAGGCGCAAGACAATAATACCGGGAAAGACAACACACCTAAAATAGCGGTGATTAAGAAAGCCCAGATGGTTAAAGGCAGGCGGGTCATTTTCATGCCTTTGGCGCGAAGGTTAATAATGGTGATGATGTAGTTTAAGCTTCCTAACAAAGAGGATACAATAAATATGGCCATAGATACCAACCAGAGGGTCATACCCATTTTAGAACCGGGGATGGCTTCAGGCAAGGCAGATAGTGGAGGATAAATTGTCCAACCGGCAGATGCAGGACCATCGTTAAGAAATAAAGATGAAACCATAATTACGGTAGAAGCGAAGAAGAACCAGTACGATAACATGTTCAGGAAGCCTGAAGCCATATCGCGTGCACCAATTTGGTAAGGAATTAAAAGGTTACTGAATGTTCCGCTCAAACCGCCTGTTAGTACAAAAAACACCATGATGGTTCCGTGTATGGTAACCAAAGCCAGATACATGTTCGGATCCAGAATTCCGTCTTTGCCCCATTTGTCGCCTAACATGGCGTTAACAAAGGCAAATTTTTCTCCCGGCCAGGCCAATTGCAACCTGAAAATAACAGACATAGTCATTGCCAACACGGCCATGATTACGGCAGTAATTAAAAACTGGCGCGAAATCATTTTGTGGTCCATGCTAAAAATGTACTTGCTCACAAAGCTTTCTTCATGATCATCATGGTCATGCACATGGTCGTGGTGCACTAAATGTTCCTCGTGTAAAGATGTATTGGTAGGAGTAGCCATATCTTATATTATATTAATTCGTTTTTTAATTATTACTTTTTGTCTGCAACGGTTTTAACTGCTTTTTGTTTGGCAATCCAGGCGTTGTAGTCTGTTTCCTCGTCCACAATAATATTCATTTGCATATTGTAGTGCGATGAACCGCAAATTTTATTACACAACAACAGGTAATCAAACTGTACCGGCTCTTTTCCTTCCAGTTCGCGTTGCTTGTTAATACCAGCCATCATTTTAATCACATAAGGATCCTGACGCATGGCGGCAGTTGTTTTGGTTGGTTTAAACTTAAAAGTGGTAATCATGCCGGGCACACAATTCATTTGAGCGCGGAAGTGTGGCATGTAGGCACTGTGAATCACATCGCGGCTGCGCATTTTAAATTCAATTTCTTTACCCACCGGAATGTGAAATTCATTTTTTACTAAAATATCGTCGTAACCAAAAGTATCAGTTGTGTCTAAGCCTACTGAGTTGCCGCCGCTAATTTGTCTGAAATCGGTTTCGCCCAATTGTCCGTCCTTACCAGTGTAGCGAGCTGTCCAGTCAAACTGTTTGGCATAAAGCTCAATAACTACCTTGTCCTTTTCAGTAGAGTTACCCATAATTTCGCCCCAGTACTTTAAACCAAAAATGATAATAAAAGCCAGTGCCACTGCTGGCACTACGGTCCAAAGCATTTCGAGTTTATTGTTGTGAGGATAATAAACAGCTTTGTTTTGGCTGTTACCGCGGTATTTGTAGGCAAACCAAAACAAAAAGGTGTTTGTAAGTAAAAACACAATGGTAATTAACCACATGTTGGCATCCCAAAGGGTATCAATTTTAGCACCGTGTTCAGACGCTGCAGGTGGTAAAGAGCGATCCATCCAGCGGTTTACCTGCCAAAAGAAAAAGGCAAAAAACAAAACTCCAAACAACATCATGGCCTTACCCATCATGTTATTGTCGGTGTCGCTTACCTGCCACTCTTTTGTTTTCTTTAAACCGCGGCTTAACTCTATAATCCTCAATAATTGATGCCCGGCAATTATCAATAATACTATGGCTAACAGAACTAACAGACTCATCTTATTTTATTTAAAATTTTTAATTAATCTAACTTCTTTTCTCTATTCCAATTATTAGGTAGTGTGGTGTAAACTTTCCTGTAAGAAAGGATGGTTTTTCACTTTCAACGGTGCCTTTGCAAGCGCATTTAATACCCTGTTAATAAACAGTCCTAAAAAGAACAGGAAGTTACCAAATTCCATCCAGCTTAAGCCGGTCCAACTGTGGCCAACGGTTCCGGGCATCACAATCATTATCACATCCAGGTAGTGACCCACAAAAATAATGGTGCCCACAAACATCAGAAAGAAGAAGTTACGTTTGCTGTCGCGGCTCATTAACATTACCATTGGCAAAGCAAAGTTCATAAAGAATACCACCCACATTAAGGCCTTGTAGCTTTCCCAACGGGTTTTAAAATAAACCACTTCTTCAGGAATGTCAGCGTACCAAATCAACATAAATTGTGAGAAGTATAGGTAAGTCCACAAAAACGAAATAGCGAACATCCATTTACCCATATCGTGCACGGTGCTTTCGGTTACAAATTCCATGTAACCCAATTTGCGCAACCAGATTAATAAAACGGTAATGGCAATTAAAGCACTAATCCACATGCCTGAGAAAATGTACCAGCCAAATAATGTAGAGAACCAGTGAGTGTCAATGCTCATGAGCCAATCCCATGAAGCTGTTGAAGAGGTAACGGCAAATAACACCATGAACCAGGCTCCGATTTTAATGTTTTTCCAGTGGTAGCTGTTGTTTACGTCCACATCCAGTTTATCGGCTTCCAAAGAGTTGTTGCGAAGCTTCATGGTAAACCAATACCAACCAGCCATATAAAGAATAGTGCGCACCCACCAGAAAATACCGAAGTAACCAATTTTACCGGCAATAATGGGGTCGTAGTTTTCGTGACCAGGAGTGGCAATGCCATCGGCCATCCAGTGATAAATGTGGTGAATGTGCAATTGACCTAAAATAAACAACAACAACATCAAACTTAAACCATAAGGCAAATACATGGTAACGGCTTCAATTAAACGTTTGATGGTGGTTGACCAACCTGCTTCGGCAGCATACTGCAAACCTAAAAAGAAAGCCGCTGCCAGAGATAGCGCCATAAAGAAAAAGGAACCGGCAAAAACGTTACTCCATGCGCGGGTACCGGCGTGGTAATGCTCTTCCTCGTTGCCCTTGTCCATCATAAACATCAGCACAATGGATATTAAACCCACTATCATAAGCGCAAACGAAAACATTTTGGCTTTTGACGGAACTGTAAAATTTAATTTTTCGGTATTCATAGTCTCTTTAATCTTTTATAAATTATTTTTTAGCCTCCGCTGGTTTTGCGTTTCCTTTAGCAGTACTGTCTGCTGCCACTTCTTTAGGACCTTGTAATTTCTGCACAAAATAAACCAGTTTCCAACGTTCTTCCTGAGTTAACTGGCTGGCGTGAGAACCCATGGAACCTTTGCCATAAGTAATGGAGTGGAATATTTTTCCTTCAGGCAAATTTTTAAGTGTACCATTATAAGCCGGAGGAGGACCAGGTAATTTACCACCCACTTTTCCATCGCCACCACCGGTAGCGCCATGGCAATGCACACAAAACTTACCATACAATACTTCGCCTTCAGCTTCCCACTGAGCTTTGTTTGCCACAGCTAGGGGATTGTGCAAATTGGCACCTGCCTGCTCGTAACCTTCGGTGGTGTTTGCATAAGCATAAGGAACATAACCTCTGGCCACGGTACCCTTTACAGGTTTTTTGGCGTTGTAAATGGTATCGGTTCCAATGGTATGAATACTGTAGTATTCCAAAGAAGGTGAGCGGTACATGTCTGGCATAAATTCTACACCAGGACTGTTTGCATCTTTTTTACCACATGAAGTAAAACCCGCCATTAAAAGTCCGGCAAAAGCCACACTGCAAGCTAGTTTTATGGTTGTATAATGTTTTTTCATTTTCTAATACTAATGTGATTATTCTAAGGTGTATTTAGGCTCAACAACAAAAGAACCTTTGTGGTTAACTTCTTCAGCACCTGCTGCCTTCATTACTGATTCAGCAGTTTTGGACTGTTCGTCGTTTAACTCCAGGTACACAACAAATTTATCATCGGTAGAACGTGGATCGGGATTTTTAGCCTTAGCACCCGGAACCAGCCAGCAACGCAACAGGTAAGTTAAAGCCATACCGTGTGCGGCGCAAAACACCGTGCTTTCAAACGTAATCGGAATAAAGGCAGGGATATTGAAATAATACGCCCAGTTTGGTTTTCCACCAATATCATTTGGCCAATCCGAAATCATCATGTACCACATCATTAACGTGGCCAATCCTAAACCGGTTAAACCATAAATAAAAGCACAAATAGCCAAACGTGTGCGTGGAACACCGATAAGGCTGTCTAAACCGTGAACCGGCATTGGTGTAAATACATCTTTAATACGGATGCCGGAAGACCTCAGATTTTTACAGGCTTCCATCATTGGCACTTCGTCGCCAAAAACCCCGTGAATGATATGTTTGTGAGTTGCCATATATTTTTTAAATTCTATATCTTAAACTGTGTTCTTACTTAATTAGTGGTGCGGATGAGCTGCAGCTTCTTTCTTTTGTGATTCGCCCGATGCTTTTAAAATTGTTTTTAACTCGGCCTGAGCAATTACAGGGAAAAAGCGTGAGAACAACAGGAAGAAAGTTCCAAACATACCAATTGTTCCAACAAAAATACCAATGTCAATGAACGATGGCGTGTAAGTGTTCCATGAAGAAGGAACGTAGGTACGACAAAGTGTTGTAACGATAATTACGAATCGCTCGAACCACATACCAATGTTTACTACAATGGATAAAATGAAAGTGGCCACAATAGACGTACGGATTTTTTTGAACCAGAATAATTGTGGAGAAATTACATTACAGGTCATCATGGCCCAATAGCTCCAGGCCAAAGGCCCTGTGGCACGGTTTAAGAAGGCGTATTGTTCCCATTCAACACCTGAGTACCAGGCTACGAATAATTCTGTTAAATAAGCCACACCCACTATTGAACCTGTTACAATGATTACAATGTTCATGTACTCAATGTGCTTTACTGTTAAGTAAGCTTCTAATTTGTAAATTTTACGAACCACCAACATTAAGGTTAATACCATTGCGAAACCTGAAAACACCGCACCGGCCACAAAGTATGGCGGGAAAATGGTGGTGTGCCAGCCCGGAACTACAGAGGTGGCAAAGTCGAAAGATACAATGGAGTGAACCGAGAATACGAGTGGGGTTGATAAACCTGCCAAAACCAAAGATACTTCTTCAAAACGGCTCCAGTGACGGGCGCTTCCACCCCAACCAAAAGACAATAAACCGTACATTTTCTTTTGCCAAGGTTTAATCACACGGTCGCGAATCATCCCGAAATCAGGAATCAAACCAATGTACCAAAATACCAATGAAACGGTGAAATAAGTAGATACCGCAAACACGTCCCATAACAAGGGTGAGTTAAAGTTAGGCCACAAAGAACCAAACTGGTTAGGCAAAGGAAACAACATGTAATCTAACCAAGGACGGCCGGTGTGAAGGAGTACGAAGATGGCAGCACACATTACAGCGAAAATTGTCATGGCCTCAGCAGAACGGTTAATGGCCATGCGCCATTTTTGACGGAACAACAACAACACCGCAGAGATAAGGGTACCAGCGTGACCAATACCAATCCACCAAACGAAGTTGGTAATGTCCCATGCCCAATCCACACCATTGTTACTTCCCCATGAACCAATACCTACACCAATGGTGTATGCCAAACAACAAATACCCCACAAAAAGGCAAGGGCGCAAATGGTGGTAAGTGTGTACCATCCTCTGGCTGCTTTCCCTTCAATAGGAGCAATAATATCATCAGTAATTTGGCGATAACTCTTTTGGCCAAGTATTAATGGTCTCCTGATTTCTGATTCTGCGTGCATATTATCTTTTTAATTTAATTCTTTACAATTATGAATGTTTTTCCTCTTTCGCTTCGCCTGCTTTCTCTTCTACTTTTGCGGCAGATTCTTCGTGAAGCATTTCTTCATCCTGATTTCTAACTTTTACCTTGTACGAAGTGGTTGGTTTAATTCCCACATCTTCCAACAAGAAGTAGCTTCTTTCATCGTTTCTTTCTTTGCTTACCATCGATTCGGTATCATTCAAATCACCAAAAACAATGGCTCCACTGGCGCAGGCCGACTGACAGGCTGTTTTAATGGCACCATCCACCAAAGGCGCACCGGCTTTTTTAGCTTCGAGTTTACCGGCTTGCAAGCGTTGCTGACACATTGAGCATTTTTCCATTACACCGCGGCTTCTTACCACCACGTCTGGATTCAACACCATGCGACCTAATTCTTGTTGTGCAGGATTTACATCGGCAAATTTTTCGTTGCCATTTAAGTTAAACCAGTTAAAGCGACGAACTTTGAACGGACAGTTGTTGGCGCAGTAACGGGTACCAATGCAACGGTTGTAAGTCATCATATTTAAGCCTTCGGTGCTGTGGCTGGTAGCCAATACCGGGCAAACAGTTTCGCAAGGAGCGTGGTTACAGTGTTGGCACATCATTGGTTGGAAGGTAACCTGCGGATCTACCGAAGGATTTTCCATGTCGATGTACATTTTCTGAGTAGCCATTAAGCCCTCTGCCTTTGTATTGTGTTTTGTAACGTCTGAGCTATAGTAACGGTCAATACGCAACCAGTGCATATCGCGTGTTTTGCTTATTTCCTCCTTGCCCACCACACCAACGTTGTTTTCGGCAGTACAAGCCACCACACAGGCGCCACAACCAAAACAAAGATTCATGTCGATGCTCATGCCCCATTTGTGACCGGGACGTGGATGTGCGGCCCACAAATCAACTTCACTTACCGGCGCTTTGCCTCCACCATGCACGGCTAATTCAACCGCAGGGTTCCAGGCTTTTTTATCTTTTTGTTTAAATTCGTTTAAGGATACTTCGCGCAACAAAAATTCTTCCCTGCCCATAATGGTGTGTTGAATCTGAGTGGCTGCAAAATGATGCGTTACGCCTTCCACTTTGGTAATGGAAGCGTTCGTGGCAATTGGCTGAATGGTATCGTTAATCATGGCCATAAACGCATAGGCATTAACGCCTACACCATTAGCCACTTTTAAGGTTTCAGCCTTGCGACCATAACCAACAGCTAAACCAATTGAACCTGGTGCCTGGCCCGGTTGCGGGTAAACAGGCACTTCCACTTCAACACCGTTTATTGAAAGTTTAACAATACTGCCATCAATGTCCTGACGAAGCATTTCACGTAAACCTAATTCCTTCACATCAAGCGGACTCATAGTTACGTAGTTGTCCCAGGTAACTTTAGAAATAGGATCAGGCATTTCCATTAACCATGGGTTGTTGGAGTAATTGCCATTACCAATGCTCATTTTTTCATACACAAACAGCTCGTATTTACCACCTTTAACTGAAGTGGCCATAGCAGCAGCTTTATTGTAATCAGGATTTGGTAAATTTTCAGTTACAGTTTCCTTCTCTTCTTTTTTACCTTTTGGATCTTCAACCACTTTTGCAACAGAATCAGAAAGCATGTCGTTAATGATTGTGGCAATACCCGCCATTAAAGGTTTTCCAGTTGAATCTACCTGAAGTGGTGCAATTTCAACTTCTTTGCGAATGTGCACTTTAACCACACCATCGTGCAGGGCGTTTGCCCAGAAAGTACCAAAATCACCAAATTTGCCCTGATTAGGGAAAACACGGTTGTTCCAGTAGCCTTGTAAATACGATAAGTAATCAGATTTAATGCCCGACCATTTTAAAAGGCTGTCCTGAAACTGACGGGTACCTTCGTTACGTGGTTGCGCAAATATTGGATTAATAGTAGGTTGTTGCAATGTGAACACGCCCAGTTTTGGATTGGCATCTCCCCAAGATTCGAGGTAGTGATGGTCAGGACAAACAACATGAGCCTGAAGTGCTGTTTCGTCCATTACCTGAGCAAAAGAAACTCTTGCAGGTACTTTTTTATATGCGCCTTCAAAGTTTAACGAAGCAGGTGCTGTATAAACAGGATTACAGTTATAAGTCATCAACCCCTTTACTTTACCGGCATTCATTTCAGACACCAGTTCAGCAAATTCTTTGTCGTTGCTTTGTTTAAAATTCATGTAATTCTCAACATCCACAGTTTTGCCATAGTTGTCGAGCATTTTGTTGATGCCATTGATGAGGGTTTGAACACCTTCGTCATTAAGTCCAGACACAACCAACGATTTGCCCTTATGTTCGATTAAAGAGGCAGCCACCTTTTTAATGGCAGCAACCGCTTTTTCATTGTCAATTTTTGTTTCGCCCGAAACTTTAGAATTACCGGTGGCTGAAGCCACTTCGTTAAAGAGGGCAGTTGTTACTTTACCCAATTCGCTTGGTTTAACCATGTAGCGGTAATCGGCATTGGCACCTGTAAGCGACATGTTGCTTTCGAAGTGATAATGCCTGCTCATTTCAGGATTTTCTTTGGAAACCTTACGGTTTTTAGCGTATTGTTTCGAAAATTCGGAACCCGATAACCAGTTGCCTAAAAAGTCGCAGGCAATGCCCACCACTAATTTAGCCTTGCTAAAATCGTATGAAGAAACCACTGCTTTACCAAATACGTTTTTATTGGCTTTGGTAAGTGCATTGTATGAAATGGCATCGTAAGTAACGTGTTTGGTGCTTGGGTATTTTGCCATAAATTCGGCAATTACCGCTTTGGTAGAAGGGCTGATAATGGTAGAGGTAAGAATGCGGATACCGCCATCTTTTAATGAAGCCGCAATTTTGTCGTCAACTGTATTCCAGTTTGCAGCTTTGCCTTCCCAAATGGGACCGCGTAAACGGGCACCATCGTATAAACCAAGCACAGAGGCCTGTGTACGTGCATTGGTGCCGGTATGTGTGGCTCCTTTTGCATCGTTACTTTCAATTTTAATCGGACGGCCTTCACGTGTTTTAACAAGAATGGAAGCAAAATCGTGTCCGTCGTAAAATGTTGAAGCATAAAAGTTAGCCACACCAGGTGTAACTTCTTCAGGTTTTACAACATAAGGAATTGAGCGGTTAACAGGAGTTTCGCAGGCGGCTAAAGCAACAGCGGCAGTAGAAAAGCCCATTACTTTAAGGAAATCACGACGCGAGGTGCCATTTCCGGAAGCGCCTTCGCTGCCCAGGAACTCATCCATTGGAAGAGGTTCAGCAAACTCATTTTTATGTTGCTCTTGGAATTCAGGGCTGTTAGTTAGCTCTGGTAATCCTCTCCAGTATTTTTTTGACATAGACATTACGTTATATGAATCTTTAATGTTTAATTTTTATTAGTAGTGACATTTGGCACACTCAAGTCCGCCAATTTTATCCACAGTAAATTTAACGTCGTACTGACCGGCGTATTTTTCTTTTAAGGCTTTGTGCAGGCGGTCGTAGTAAGCGTTGCCCGACATGGCCACTTCGGTTTTGCGGTGACACTCAATACACCATTTCATGGTCAATGGCGATTTTTGTTCGGCCACTGTCATGGCTTTTACATCGCCGTGACAAGTAACACATTCCACCTTACCAACTACTACGTGCTGAGAGTGGTTAAAGTAAACGTGGTCAGGCAGATTATGAACTTTAATCCATTTTAATGGATTTTGTTTGCTTTCGTCGTAGGTTTGAGTTTTTGGATCGAAACCAGCGGCTTCGTAAATTTTTGCAATCTCGGCTTCTTTGTATTGCGGTCCAGTTGAGATGCCCTTGTGACAGTTCATACAAATGTTTACCGAAGGAATGCCGGCATGACGCGATTTTTCCACCGAACTGTGGCAGTATTGACAGGCAATTTCGTTATCGCCCGCGTGCAATTTGTGTGAAAACTTAATTGGTTGTTCCGGCTTGTAACCTTTTTGTGTTCTGTAGTCGTAGTAAACGCCAATGTTGTAACAGGCATCCCAACAGCTTTTCATTCCACCAAAAACAAGCACAATAACAAACACACCTACCAAACGGCGACGACCGGCCATCCAGTTTTTAGCTTCCTGCCAGAAAGTTGTTTCAGGATTTTCGGCAACACCTTCTGCACGGTTAGCAGCATTAGCTAATGAAGTTCTTACGCTGCGAAGTGCACCCAATAAAATGGCCAGAATAACAATTACTCCTAAAATCAAATACAATGGGTCTATGCCGCCTTGAGCAACCGGGTCTCTTCCGGTAGTTCCAGTAGTACCTCCGGTTGAAGTTGTTGGAGGAGGAGGAAGTGGGGCTTTTAAGAAGGCCAAAACAGCGTCCACGTCTTTGTCAGTCAACTGTCCTTCAAACACAGTCATGGCTGCTTTGCCGTATTGTGCGTAAATTTTGTTGGCATAAGGGTCGCCAGCCTTAATCATTTTCTCGTTGTTGAGAATCCAGTTTTTTAACCAATCGCCTTTTGGGGCGCGGTCAAAAATACCCTTCAGGCCTGGACCCGTAAGCATTTTATCTTCGTGGGAGTAGTGACACACCGCACAATTTTGCTTAAAAATCTTTGCCCCATCCTGGGCCAGTAAATTTTGTGAAAAAATAAAAACCGTGAAAACTAACGCTGTCAGAGCTTTTAAAGAGATTCGGGGTATTTGGTTTTTCATATAAAAATGAGAAATTTTAATCCTGTTACGACCTATAAGTATGACAAATTAATGACATAAAACGTTGGCAAATTTAGCAGAAGATTAAGAATTATCGCCGTAAATTTTTAATTATTTTAACGAATCAGGTAATTTATAATGATTCTAAATAAATAAATAATCAAAGTTTATAAATTGTTTAAAACAACCCTTTTCTTTTAACACATTCTTAAGAGTTTTTCGATAATTAACGCCGCTTTCGGGCCTATTTTGTTTCGGTAACCGCAGGTGTTTTTTCCCAGGTGGCGGCTTGTTTTTTAGAGAATTTAATACCCAACATAATTTCGTGGGTGCCGCCCGAATATTTTTTTAACCGGGTCATGGTAAAATCATAGGAATAACCAATCATCAGGTGATCTTCATGCATATAACCTATTAATGCAGAAGCCGCATCGTTCGTTCTAAAAGTGGCACCCAACCAAATCTGTTCTTTGTAAATTCCCCGTACTCCCAAATCCAGTTTTGGCGGTGCGGGGTATTCGTATTTTAATAAGAACGATGGTTCCACCTTAAAATCCGAACCTATATCAAAAGTGTAGGCACCGTTAAGGTTGTAATGGTTTACAATTTTACTGTTTTTGTAAGCCCCGGGATATAATTTTATTTGCGACTGAAACAATTGCGGAATACTTAAACCCACATAAAAACGTTTCTTCTTATAAAAATACAAACCGGTTCCAAAATCAGGCACATAGGTAACCTGATAAGTACTTAACAATTGCTGATCGCCATCATCGTGCAGGGTTAATTTGCTGCCATCGATGCCCCATTGCAAAACACCGCCATAAACACCCATTGATAAATGCATGTCGTCTTTTAATTTGAGGTGATAGGCATACGATAGGTTAAAACCTGTTCTGCGTGTTGGCCCAACAATGTCTGTAAACAAACTCATGCCAATGCCCATGTGTTTGCTCTTAATTGGTCCCTGTAAGGTTAACATATACGTTCGGGGTGCATCGGTAATGCCCACCCACTGCAACCTGCTGTTGGAGCGCACTTCCGAAAAATCATCCTTACCAGCCACCGCCGGATTCAGTGCCATTTGATTAAGCATGTATTGCGAGTATTGTGGCAATTGTTGGGCAAAACCTTTTATCACAAGGAAGAAGAAAACGAATATGTAATTTCTTTTCATCATCTGAATATGGTTAAAGGTCCGGTGTATGGTTTAGGATAAGCCGGGTGATTTAAGTGAATAACATAATAATAGGTGCCAACCGGCAAATCGTTGCCTTTGTATTTACCATTAAATGGCACCTGATAGCCAACAGACGAAAACAACAAATCGCCCCAGCGGTTATATATCTCTACCGTATTGTCAGGAAACTGCTCCAGATTATCAATTAACCACACATCATTTTTACCATCGTTATTGGGGCTAAAACCGTTATTGATGATAATGGCCGGATAAAGGAATACCTGCATGGTATCGCTCACCAAACAGCCATTACCATACGAAAGTGCAACCGTATAGGTCGTTGAAACCGTGTTTGATGCCACCGGATTTTCAAGGTTACTGTCATTTATGGTTCCGGCCGGCGACCACGTTACTGATCCAATGCCCTCTGTGGTTGGATTGCCACCTATAGTTACTGTTGCAAAAATAGGAATGGTAAAGGAGGCTCCGGCCTCAATGTAAGGCGTAGAAAAGGCTTTAATTACCACCGTATCCCTGTCTAAACATCCAGGATTAGATGAAGTGGTAACCAACTCGTAGGTATAACTATTCGTTGCACCCGGAATGCTAAAGCTCGCCGTATTGGCCACTGTGGCTGTGTTATTTGGCAACAGGTACCAACTATAGTTAACCACTCCGTTTGAATTAATACCGGTAACTTTCACCGAACTTCCCGGACAAACCAAAGTATCCTGACCTGCATTAGCCTCAATGGTAACTGTGGTAATAATTTTTAATACCGAATCTCTCCGACAACCCAAACTGTCGGTAACACTCAGGGTGTAATCGCCCGAAAAGATGTTATTGATACTTGCTACCACTGCAGTAAATGAAGAAGGTCCTGTCCACAAATAGGTGTATTTTGGTGTGCCGCCACTTGCCACCACAGCAGCCGAACCATCTGCTACCGAAGAGCAGGACGAGTTAAGCGATGTAATGGTCGGACTAATTGGCACCGGCTTAATGAGCTTAATCACCGTATCGGCCACACAGCCATTCACGTCCGTAACCGTTAATGTGTAATCACCCACACACAACGAAGACGAAGTATTGCTGTTTAAACCAGAGGTTCCACTAAAGGTGTAGGCCAGTTCGCCACCAATTGGCAACAGTGTAATTTGCCCGTCGTAGGTAGTGCCGCAACTGATTTTTTTCAATCCATAGTCCAGTTCCAGTTTAGGCTTTTGCTCAATGGTAAATGTTTTAACACTGTTGCAACCATTGGCACTTGCCGTAAGCGAAATAACTCCGGCGCAATTGCTGCCGCTGTTTGCTGACGAGCTGCCCGTGCTCCAGGTAAAGGTGGTGGCGGCTGTTCCGGTGGTAACTACGGCCACTGAGCCATCACACAATCCAAAACAGCTCACATTGGTTTGTGTGTAGTTAATGGTAGGGCCGCTAAGGTTGTTCAGGTTAAAATTCATTAGCTGCGAGCAACCGGCACCATTTTGGTCTATTACTAACACCGTGTAATTGCCCGGTGCCAAACCGGTTAAAGAAGCACTGCTGCCCGCAACCGGACTCCAGCTATAGGTGTAAGGGGTAGTTCCGCCGCTCACATTTAAACTAATAATGCCATTACTTAAACCGCAACCCGGTTGAACAATGTTAGAAACTATGCTCATGTTGCTGGCCGCCGAAATATTGGTGGAAGATGTGCGGATACAACCATTCGCATCGGTCATTTTTACAAAATACGTGCCCACACAAAGGTTGTTTGCAGCACTGGTGGTGGTGCTTAATGCCGGATTAATCCAGTTAAAGCCATAAGGCGAAGCGCCTCCCACCGGTGTTACCGTGGCGCCACCATTGCAATTGCCGCTACAGGCCACGTTTTGCACGGTAAAGGTTTCGCCGGTAATGCCATTGGAATTATTGATAACAATGTTTTCAGTTTTTTGGCAATTCAGATTATCAGTAATCAGCACCTGATATAAACCCGCACACAAATTCGAAATCGACGCACCCACTGCACCCGACGTCCACGTAAACGTATATGGCGCCACACCACCAATGGCATTTACCACCGCCTGACCATTGCATTGGTTGCAGGTTGGTTGTGTTATCAATGGGGCGCTTGCCTGTAACTGAGGGTTTTGTGTAATGGTTTGAGATTTAACCGCCACACAACTGTTGGTGTCGGTTACGGTAAGTGTTATGACCCCATTGCAGAGATTATCAATATTAGGTGTATTTCCACCACCACTCCAGTTGTAGGTAAAAGGCGAAGCAGTGCCCGTAACATTGGCGGAAACCGCACCCGTGCAAGCATTAAAACAATTGATGTTGGTGGACGTAAGTGCAATGTTTGGCGCGTTAAGATTGCTGATGTTCATTACCGTTGTGGTAGGGCATCCACCAGGGCTGGTATCGCTGACTGTAAGGGTATAACTACCGGGACCAATATTGGTCAAAGTGCCGTTGTTTGGTCCGGCCGGCAACCAGTTAAAACTAAGTGTTGGCGTTCCACCCGAAGCCTGAACTGAAATAATCCCGTTGGTAAATCCACAGGCAGGAGGCACAATAAACGGCGTTAACGAAATATTGGTGGCCGAATTAATATTGGTGGAGGCCGTTCTTAAACAGCCCTGAGCATCCTGCATTTGTACAAAATAAACTCCCGGGCAAAGGTTGTTTACCGAGTTACCGGTAACAGGTATGGTCGGATTAATCCAGCTAAAGCTTATTGGCAGATTTCCACCAACAGGCGTTACTGTGGCAGCTCCGTCGCAGTTACCACCGCAGGTAACATCCTGTACGCTAAAATTATGACCCGTAATGCCATTGGAATTATTAATGGTAACAGTTTCTGTTTGCTGACAGTTTAATAAATCCGTAATCAACAACTGATACAATCCTGCACAAAGGTTCGTAATCGAATTAGTGCTTGCACCGCTGGTCCAGGAATAAGTGTAAGGTCCTATACCGCCAAAAGCAGTTACAACAGCCTGACCATTGCAAAGATTACAACTTGGTTGGATAACAGCAGGAATAATGGTTTGAATTTTTGGATTATCAGTTAATGTGGCCGACTTAACAGTTGAACAACCATTGGCATCCGTAACTGTTAAGGTAATTACGCCTTTGCACATATTGGATAAAGTCGGGGTACTGCCTCCTCCACTCCAGTTATACGAAAGTGGCAGGGCCGTGCTGGTTGCATTAGCCGACAAAGCGCCGGTGCAGGCATTAAAGCAATTGATGTTAGTGGCAGAGATGGCTACCACAGGTCCAGTGTTATTACTCACATTCACAACTGACGAAGTTGGGCATCCACCCGGACTGGTATCGGTAACCGTTAAAGTATAACTGCCTGCACCAACATTACTCAGTGTGCCGCTGTTTGGGCCCAAAGGCACCCACGAGAAATTATAGGTTGGCGTTCCACCCGAAACCACCACATTCACCGTACCGTTGGTAAAACCACAATTAGGTGGTAACACAAATGGTGAAATGGTAATATTGGTAGCGGCATTAATGGTTAACGAGGCGTTACGGATACAACCCTGAGCATCCTGCAATTGAACAAAATAAGGACCCGGACAAAGATTGGTTTGCACCGAACCATTTAAGGCCGGCGTTACCCAATTGTAGCTAATTGGCGTGTTGGTGCCCGTAGCGGTAATGGTGGCAGCACCCGTACAAGTGGCACCACAAGGAATATCAAGTGTGGTAACCGTGTGGCCGCTAATGCCAGTCGAATTGTCTACAATAACTGTATTGGTTTGCGAACAACCATTGTTATCGGTAACAGTAATTGGATAAATACCTGCGCACAAATTACCAAGCGTGTTGGTGGTAGCACCACTGGCCCAGTTAATGGTATATGTGCTGCCCGAGCCACCACCCGGAGTAACCGTGGCTGAGCCATTACACAAATTACAACTTGGCTGAAGCACCGAACTGCTTACCGTAAGTTGAGTGGGCGACGTAATGTTAACCGTGTAAGTATTAAAACATCCGTTTGCACCCGTTGCAGTAACCGAATATAGGCCATTACACAATCCTCCAACAGAAGTGGTGAGTGGGCCCGGACCGGTTGTGCCATTGCTCCAGCTAAACACAAAAGGAGAAGGAATGCCCGCCGTTGGCAGTACCGACACACTGGCCACCCCGTTGCAATTTCCAAAACAATTATTGGGTACTACATTATCTGTAAAGGTAAGATTCACCTGTCCCGGCACATTAAAGGTTTGAGTCTGTGTGCAGGAACCACTGTTGTGACCAATTAAAACAGTATAATCGCCGGCACATAAACCTGTTTGAACCGAAGTGGCCGGTAATGCTGGTGTCCAACTGTAAGAATAACCCGGAACGCCTCCGGTAACATTAAGGGTGATAGAGCCATTGCAAATACCATTACAGGTTGGCAAACCCATATTTGCTAATACCGAAACCGAGGACGGACCGGTTACGGTGGCTCCGGTAAATGTGATACAACCTGCATTGTCTTCCAGTTGAACGGTATAGTTGCCTGCTGGTATGTTACTTAACGTATTAACAGTACTTGCCGGAGGAGGTGTTATCCAAACGGCAGGCAAATAAGGTGGCGTGCCACCACTAAAGGCTCCTACCGACACCGCACCGTTGCTTTGCCCAAAACACAACACATTGGTGAAACTAACAGGTGCCGTTGGTCCATTGGAGTTACTTAAAGGAATGGTCACCGTATTGGAACAATTCGCGTTATCTTTCACCACAACCGTATAAATCTGTGCCGAAAGACCGGTGGCAGAAACCGTGCTACTCACATTAGGCGACCACGTATAGGTGTATCCCGGAGTTCCTCCGCTTGGAATTAAGGTAATGGAACCGTTTGACGCGCCGCAGGTGGATGGAGCAAAAGAAGTGTTAACGTTCAGCGCCGGTGGATTGGTTAATGTAAACGTTTGAGTGTCCACACAACCATTGGCATCTTGTATAACAGATGTGAATGTGCCGGCACAAAGCGCTGTGATAGTTTTTGAATTGGGGCCGGTTGGCAGCCAGGTAACAGTAACCACACCAATGGCATTGGTAGGATTAACCACGGCAATGCCATTGCAGTTATTGTTACACAATGGATTGGTAAACGTAACGTTTGACAAAATAGCCGGAGGATTGGTCAGAGTAATCACGCTGGTGGCCGAACATGAATTGCCATCCGTTGCCACTACCGTGTAATTGCCCGCACATAAATTGGTTGGATTTTGCCCTGAACCTGTAGGCGACCACACATAATTTACAGCACCAATTCCACCGGTTGGGGTAATGGCCACACTTCCGTTGCACGAGCCACTGCACAAAGGCTGACTAGGCGCAGCCGTAATAGAAAATAACGAAGCCGGTGAAATCGTAAATCCTTTTTGCGAAATACAACCATCGCCATCCACAACACTGGCGGTGTAATTACCTACACACAAGCCCGAAGACGAATTGGTGGTTGAACCTCCTGAGGACCAGCTAAATGTATATGTAGGTGAACCTCCTGTAACGTTTAAAGTAGCCGAGGCATTGCAGGAATTGGAACAGGTGGCACTTTGCTGCACAATGGCCGTGCTGAGTGTAGAAGCCGCAAGTGTCCAGGTGGCAGGGGTGGAAACACAGGAGTTGGCATCCACCGCACTCACGCTGTAAATACCGGGACCAAGATTAAGAACTGTGGAAGTGGTAGATCCTGTAAAAGGAGATAAAGGTGCCCAGGTAAACGATAACGGTGGTGTTCCTCCCGAAGCCGTTGCCGATATGGAACCGTTGTTTATACCGGCACAAATCACACTTTTGGTAGAGCTTGCAGTAATGGTTATTGCAGGTGGTGCAGTAACGTTAAACGTAAATATTTTGGCGGGACATGGCACCGCGTCAATAACCGATAATGTGTAAATACCCGGACCAAGACCTGTTATGTTTTGACTGGTAGAAGTAAACGAGGGTCCGCTCCACGAAAAAATGTAAGGTGTGGCCGCACCAGTTGGTGTAAGCGTGATTGACCCCGTTTGGGTTCCGCCCGAGCAACGGGAATTGGTAACCGTTTGATTTAAGGTGAGCGAAGTTGCCTGAGTAATGGTAATGGATTGATTGGTTACACAACTGTTGCCATCTCTTACGGTAACCACATAGGAACCAGCCGGTAAACCGCTAGCTGCCGGTGTGTTGCCTGCCACTGCCGGCGACCAGGTATAACTAAATGCAGGAGTTCCGGAAGCAGTAACTGTGGCGCCACCGGTACTGGTTCCAAAACAGGCCACCGATTGTTGGCTCACTGTTATGGTAGGCCCCGCCGGACTATTTAATGAAGTGGAAAAACTCGCACTACAACCCGAGCCATCGGCAATGGTTACCGAATAAAAGCCTGCGGCTAAACCTGTCAAACAACTGGCACTACCTGTTACGGGCGACCAGGTATAGGTGTAGCCCGCTCCCGCACCTCCGGTAGGCCCAACGCAAACACTGCCATTGGAAAGTGTACAGCCCGAAGGTGTGGTGTTAGTAAAGTTAGCTGTAATAGAAGCTGGTTGGGTAATGCTAAAGGTGGTTGGTGTGGTGGTACACCCATTCGCATCAGAAACCCGTAAGGTGTAGGTACCCGCACATTGGCCGGTTATGCTCGATGTGGTTTGTCCGCCGGGACTCCAGGAATAACTCTTAGCCCCAGTACCACCTGTGGCATTGGCAAACATGGAGCCGGTACAAACAGAAAAACAGGTAAGGTTGGCCTGTGTAGTGGTAACCGATAATGCCGGCGGTGTGGCAATGTTAATAGTAGCCTGACTGCTACAGCCCGAACTGCCTTGTTCCTTAATAGTAACAGTGTAAACTTGTGCACAAAGTCCGGTAGCGGTTTGAGTGGTTTGACCTGAAGGTGTCCACGTATAGTTATAAGGTGGAGTTCCACCACTCGGGCTGGCAACCGCCGAACCGGTGCAGGCACCAAAACACTGAATGCCGGTGCTACCCAAAACAGCGGCAGAAATAACGGTTTGCTGAATATTTACCGTTGTGGTGGCCACACAACTTTTACTATCAATAACACTCACGGTGTAGTTTCCGGCACAAAGCGAAGAAGCAGCAGCATTGGTACTAACGGTGGCGCTCAGCGAATTGGTCCAAACAAAGGTGTATCCCGGTGTGCCATTTGAACCAGTAACAGTTGCGGCTCCGGTACATGCAGTACAACTGTTTTGAGTACCCGTAATGGCTGCCGAAAGTAAGGGCGGCGAAGTAATGGCAAACACGGTGCTGGTAACACAGGAGCTGGCATCGGTTACACTGGCAATATAATTTCCGGCACATAAGCCTGAAATAATCCCGGAGGTATTATTCACAACAGGCACAGAATTAAAACTAAAATTGTAAGGTCCGTTTCCTCCCGTGGCAGTAACGGTGGCCGAGCCATTGCAGCCACCTGCACAGGAAGTGGCGGTAGTGGTGCGTGTAAGCGATATTGGCAAAGGTTGGGTTATCACAGCAGTAGAGGTTTTGATACAACTGTTGGCA
The DNA here is from genome assembly GCA_020846335.1 of Bacteroidia bacterium. Taxonomy (GTDB): domain Bacteria; phylum Bacteroidota; class Bacteroidia; order B-17B0; family Aurantibacillaceae; genus Aurantibacillus. The sequence continues at coordinate 12,023 of JADLED010000037.1, read as the reverse complement.
TCCGTAACCGTTAACGTATAGTTACCTGCGCCTAATCCGCTGTTGGGATTTCCGGTAAAACCATTAGACCATGATAAAGTATATCCGGGGGTTCCTCCCACCACATTGGCCGACAAAACGCCCGTGGTTCCTGAATTACAGGCCACATTGGTGGTAACAATGGTGATGGTGGCATCACTTGGTTGTGTGAGTGTTCGCGTAGCTGTTACTGTACAATTATTGGCATCTCTTACTGTAAGGATGTAAACACCGGCACAACGTCCTGATAAAGCGCCTCCTGCCACAGTACCGGTAGGTGTGGCCCAGGTAAAGGTGTAAGTGGGTGTTCCTCCTGCTGCGCTTCCACCCAATGAACCATTGCACACATTAAAACAGGTTAGCGAAGTGGAACTAATGGCAGGAACCAAAGTTGGTGCCTGTTGTAAACTTGCTGTAAAGGCCTGAGCGCAGGTTGCCGGTGAACTGTCTTTTATTAATAAGGTATAGTTTCCGGCAGGCAGGTTGGTATAAGGCGGTGAAGAAGTTAAAGTAGAGCCGAATGATACGAGTGTAAAGGTGTAAGGACCTGTTCCACCCGTTGGTGTTGAATTAATGCTACCCGTAGAAGCACCGCTACAGGCTACACTGCCGGTGGTTATGCCTGCCGAAAAAGTAGGCGGTTGAGCAATGGTGACCACTGTGGAAGTTACGCATCCAGAAGCATCGCGAACAGCAGCTGTATAGGTGCCCGCACATAAGGATGTTGCCACCGATGTACTTATAGCACCCGGTGTCCAGGTGTAAGTGTAAGGTGTGCCATTGCTTCCACTCACATTTAAAGTGGCACTGCCCGAACAGGTACTGGTGGCACAACTAATACTTTGTGTACTGGCAGCAATTGTAAATGAAGGTGGCTGTGTAATATTTATTGTTCGGGTAACCACACAGGTTGGGGTGCTAGGAGCATCTTTGGCAATAATGGTGTAAATGCCCGCGCACCGGCTGTTGATGGTGTTGGTGGTTGAAATAACCAAACCACCGGTTGCCAACCAGGTAAAGGAAATGGCAGTGGTTGGTCCTGTGGCCGAAACAGTGGCCGAACCGTTACAAACCCCGTTACAGCTCAGGTTTGTTACAGAAGGTGTAAGAGTAATCGACGTTGGTTGGGTAATGGTTATTACCGAAGACACCAAACAACTCAAAGCATCGGAAATGTTGACGGTGTATGAACCTGCTCCTAATCCAGTGGCTGTGGAGGTATTGCCACCCGTGGGACTCCAGGTGAAAGTATAGGGTGCCTGACCACCGCCAACACTAACAGCAGCAATTCCGGTTGAAAAACCCGGACAGGTAACATTGGTTTGCGTGGGGGTAATGGTATAAGCTACCGGCTGAGTAATGGTGGCAGTTGCAATGGCCGTACATCCTTTAGAATCGGTAACAGTGGCTGATACTGCACCGGGTGGCAATGAACCCACAGACACAGTTCCACCCGCTGTGGTGGATAAGGTGGCCCCACTGCTAAAACTAACCGTATAGTTAGCTGTGCCGCCTGTAGGAGACACCGAAAACGCACCGTTGTTAATGGCATTACAGTTTAAATCTTTTTTAGTGGCATTTGCCAACAGTGGCGGCGGGGCATTGAGCGTTTTTGTAGTTACTGTTGAACAACCAAACTGGTCGGCAATAGAGAAGGTATAGGCGCTGCCACACAAACCGGTAAGTGAAAAAGCAGTTGCAAAAGGTGCGGCATTAACTGTAAAGCTCGAAGGCGTAACAGTACTAGGCGAAACCGCAATGGAATACACACCACCCGAAACAAACTGGCCTGTTAAGGAGCCATTGCAGGACGAATTACAGGTTGGTGCCGTGGTGGTGGTGTTTAATATTACAAGGTTACCATTAAAGTTTATTGGCGAGGAGGGTGGACTAACCACTGTGGGCACTATGGTATTTTGTGGCGAAGCGCCATCCAGAATCTGACAAAACAGGTTGGTGGAACAGGCACACATGCCGCCAAGAGTAAAGGTATTACCCGGTGGCACCGCAGTAAGCGTTATTACGGCAAAGTTGGAGGTAATGCTACTCGAAATATTACAGTTACTAAATATCTGAATATCGTAAGGTGGGTCAATACAGGTGGTTGGAAAGCTAATGGCCATAATACCCGTACAGGTTCCGGTACAGGCAGGGGTTAACGACACCACAATGGGGCAACCGCTGTTAATGTTGTTGGAGGATAATTTTTTGGAAGAGGAAAATGAGCTTGGAACAAGGTACTGTGTTTTGGAAGTGGTTTGCGCTGTTATTTCTAGATTATTGCTTATAAAGTTTTCGTAGGATTTAATATCAACCTTATTCTCAATTTTAAAATGGGAATCCTTTACATTGAATTTTACAGATGGATTTGGATTGAGAAAATTACCGGCTGTAATAAATGCCCGGTTCATGTTAATCACCCCGCCATTAAAAATCAGCGAATTGCTGGTCGAAAGGTTTAAGCTTTTTAGGTTGTATTCTCCACTATTAAAAATTAAATCGCATTTGAGCGTGTTTTTGCCAAACTCCAAAGTGTTGGCAGTGCCGGGGTTTCCGGCAAACAGCATTGGGGCCGTGCTTTCAAAAACAACATTGTCGGCCATAAACACCGAACCTTTAACATTGACGGTTGCCGACGATTCGCTTTTAAAACGCACCAAATTGTTGTAGGTACCGGCTCTGAAGTTTTTAAAACTGCAGTTTTTTGTAAAAGTCACTTCGTAATACTCCGAACCTGAATTTTCGTCGAAACTCACAGTGGTATTGGATGAAGGAATTTGATTGGCCGGAGTGCCACCGGAAACAAGGCTCCAGTGTGCTGCGTCGTTGAAATTGCCTGAACCACCCACCCAGTAAAGGGTTTGCGAATTCATCAGGGCAAAATTGATCCCCAATAACAATAACAAAAAGAATCGCCTGTTTTTCAACGACATAAATTAGCTAATTTTACGAAAATACACGTAAAATAGTTGCCAATTTACTAAAATTAAAGCGGAAATTTAACATTTTGGATGTTGGTAACTTATTGAATTGACAAAGTATAGCAAATTGACGATGAATAATTTAGAAAAAAATTCATGGACAACCCTAAGTGCTGAGCAAAAGTACGAGTCGCCATGGATAAGCGTTACAGAATACAAAGTGCTTAATCCGGCCGGAAAACCGGGCATTTACGGCATGGTGAGTTTTAAAAATCTGGCCATTGGCGTATTACCCCTTGATAAAGACCTTAATACCTGGCTGGTGGGTCAATGGCGGTACCCCCTAAAACAATACAGTTGGGAAATTCCGGAAGGTGGCGGTCCAATTGGCATCGACCCTTTGGATTCGGCCAAACGCGAACTGAAGGAAGAAACCGGTTTAATTGCCAGCCATTACCGCGAGCTGTGCCGCATGCACACCAGCAATTCGGTGTGCGACGAAAGTTGCATTATTTATCTGGCTACCGGCCTGCAACTTACTGAATCGGAACCCGAAGAGAGCGAGGATTTGGTGGTGAAAAAAGTGCCTTTTATGGAAGCTTATGACATGGTGATGAACGGGCAAATAAGCGATTCGCTGAGTATGGTGGCTATCTTAAAAGCCAAATTGCTGCTCGATAAGGGAGAGCTTTCTTTTCAAGTTTAAGCTTCTTTACTAACCACATGGTAAATTTTGATTATTTTTGCTATCCACAAAATGAAAAATTTAGTTCAGAATTTCACAAAGCAGTTGAGCGAATCGCTGGCAATTGCAAACAAAGCCGTTATTTCGGAAGGCACACCGGTAAATAATATTGTTATTACCGGGCTGGGTGGTTCAGGCATTGGCGGCACCATTGTTTCTGAACTTGTTGCCAACAGTTGCAGCGTTCCCATTATTTCCAACAACGATTATTTTATTCCGGCCTTTGTTAACGAAAAAACACTGGTTATTATTTCCAGCTATTCGGGCAACACTGAGGAAACACTCAGTGCCATGCAACAGGCCATTGCCAAAAAAGCGCAAATTGCCTGTGTTACCAGCGGCGGAAAAATTCTTGACCTTGCCAAAGCCGGGCAGATGGATTTTATTGAAATTCCGGGGGGCTTCCCTCCCCGCTCCTGCATTGGTTACTCCTTAATTCAGCTCATTAAAATTCTGGTGGTAAAAGGCTATGCGCCCGCCTCCATTTTTAGCGACCTCGAAAAAGCCATTGTGCTTTTGGAAAAAGAAAATGCCGCCATTAAATCGGAAGCCGAACAAATTGCCAAAAAGTTGGTAAATAAAATTCCGGTGCTGTATTCTTTAGGTTCCTGCGAGGGCACCGTGGTGCGTTTCAGACAACAAATTAACGAAAACAGTAAAATGCTTTGCTGGCATCACTGTTTGCCCGAAATGAATCACAACGAATTGGTAGGTTGGACGACCCGCAACGAAAATCTGGCCGTGCTTAGTTTCCAAACATCGTTTGATTATGCGCGCACACAAAAACGTTACGCCTTGTGCAAACCTTTATTTGAGTCGCTCTCATCAGGTGTTACCGATGTGGTGGCCAAGGGCGAAAGCAAGCTGGAACAGTTTTTATACCTTATAAATATTGGCGATTGGATTAGCTGTTACATTGCCGACCTAAGGGGAATTGATCCGGTGGAAGTAAAAGTAATTGACAAACTCAAAGCCGATCTTTCGAATTTTTAAGCGCTTTGTTTCCAGTTTTTATTTTTAAGCTTTCGCACAAAACTGTTTTTAGTTTGTTGTTTAATGTTTGAATTATAATTTAACGAGTCTTAAAATATCTGAAAGCCTTGCGAATACCGAATTAAACACGACATACAATCGTTTTAGTTTACCGAAAATTAGCAATAGTGATGGGAATTCCTGAGTGTCTTTAATTTAGAATTGCTAAAATAAAATGAAAGATGAAAATGTTAAAGTACGGATTTTGCGCCAGGGATGGAGCGGCCTGTTTGAGCTCCTTAATCCAACCGCCCTCCGATGAAAACTCAGGGAGCGGTTGGATTAAGAGCGAGTAGCGACAGCCCGCAAGGGCGCCCAAATACTTGTAGTGAGCTTTCTGAATTAATAAAAAGACTTTTGAGTAACGACTAATTAACACCCTGTGCAAAACAAACACATTATATTCGAAGATTTGGGCAGCATGGATTACAAAGCCTGCTGGGATTATCAGGAACGTTTGTTCAACAACATTCTTGCTCAAAAAGTAGCCAACCGCACATTGCCCGAACAGGAACAAATACCCACCAAAAATTATTTGTTGTTTGTGGAACATCCGCATGTTTACACCCTCGGCAAAAGCGGCGATGAAAAAAATCTGTTGTTAAGCGAGCAACAATTGCACGAAAGAGAAGCCACATATTACAAAATAAACCGTGGTGGTGATATTACCTACCATGGTCCGGGGCAACTGGTGGCCTACCCTATTCTGGATTTGGATAATTTTTTTACCGATATACACAAGTACCTGCGTTTGCTTGAAGAAACCATTATTCTTACCCTGGCCGAATACGGCGTTAAGGGTGAGCGCAGCGCGGGCGAAACAGGCGTGTGGATAGATACTGAGCATCCACTTAAAGCACGTAAAATATGCGCCATGGGTGTGCGCAGCAGCCGTTGGGTAACCATGCACGGCTGGGGCTTTAATGTAAACGCCAATCTCGATTACTTTAACAACATTATACCCTGCGGCATCAATAACAAAGGTGTTACGAGTTTACACAAAGAAATTGGCCGGCAGGTAAACCTGGATGATATTAAGCAAAAGCTTAAAAGGAATTTTGCAAAATTGTTTGAGGCGGATTTTTGAAGTCCGCCTAAGCCGGAATGTTTAAAAACTGCAAGGGTCTCTAGTGGCGCCTACCCCCTGTCAGGGTTTATCGGGAGAGTTTGTGCTAAACCCTAATTTGGGATTAAATTTTCCACCACCAAAATCAGGCCACTTATAAAGTCAAAACAGACATTGACCATGCTTAGGCGTTAATTTAAGGTGTTACGGCTAGTTTTAGACTTAAAAACACCAACCCGGGCTTGTCGGCTTTCGTTATAGTTATAAAGGAGCATGCCGAAAATCCTAAAAAGAGTAGGCCTAAACAAACCTTAACCGCTATGACACAACATTTACAACCTACATGGCTTAAAAAAGCCTGCCTGTTTTTGATCGGATGTTTTATGACCTTTCATTCCTCCATTGGTCAAACCCTTAATTTTACAGTTAATCCAACAATTCAGTGTGCCAATCAATACACCACCACCGCTCAGGCCGGGGTTATCAGTAGCCCACCCGGTGCAACCAGTTATTCCTGGACCTTTAATTGCACCAACTGCAACGCTTCATTTTACTATGGGGCATTCAACCCCGCAGCTTCGCAGATTTTTATAGCCTATCTTAATCCCGGCACTACAACGGTTACCTGCATTGCCTACAACGGTAATACCGTTTTGGGTAGTGTTACAAAAACCATTCAGGTACTCACCTCACCGGCACCATTTACCATTAATTCCTCAAGTCCACCCACCTTTTGTGCAGGACCCACCGTTACCCTGAGTGCCACTGGAGTGGGCAGTTACAGTTGGTTACCATCGGGCACTGTTTCAAACAGCATTGTTTTTACGCCAACTGCCAGTGGCTGCTACACGGCCATTACCACGAATGCCAACAATTGCAGTTTTTCGGTATCGTATTGCATGAATGTGGCCTCGGGATCGCCCAGCCTCAGCCTGTCGCCAGCCGGTAACTTTTCGTTGTGTGGCGCCTCATCCGGAAATTTTGGCACACTCAGCGTTTCGGGTGCCTTCAGTTATACCTGGGCATCCAATTCCTCGTGGAACAACGGCTCCAACAGCCCCAACATTAATCTCAATTCACTGGGTTGTTACACAGTTACAGGCAGCAATGGCTGTGGCACTTCCACCGCAGTGGCCTGCGCCACAGGCACTTTACCTCCTCCTTCTTTGTCTATAACAGGGCCTGCAACCGTTTGTTCGGGTCAGCAAACCACACTTACCGTCAATGGATTGAATGGCATTAACACCTACCCCACTTATTTTTGGTATTCGTCCACACTCAACAATACCGTTATCAGTCAATCGTTTCAGGCTGTGGTAACACCCACTGCCAACACCTGCTACACCCTTTATGGGCAAAACCCGGCCTGCGGCAATCAGGCCAGTTACTGTTTAACAGTAACGCCGGGTTCAATTCCAAGCCTAAGCATTAGCGGCGGTTCCAATTTTTATTGCCAGGGTGCTGTCGGTAGTTTATCGGTAAGCGGCAATGCCACCAACTACCAATGGAGCAACAACACTACCGGCACAGTTATTGTGCTTTCGCCTAACAGCAACACCTGCCTATCAGTAACTGGCACAAACAGTGGGGGTTGCAGTGCCACTGCCTTTTTTTGTTATTCTGTTATTCCCACACCGTCTTTAAGCATCAGTGGCAGCAATTCGGTTTGCCTGGGCTCAAGCGTTAGTTTTACGGCTTCCGGCGCAAGTGCCTACACCTGGAATCCGGGTGGCAGCGCGGCACCCACTCTATCGATGATACCCACAGGTTCGGGTGTTTATACCCTGAGTGGCAGCATTCCCAACAGCACTTGTTTGGGTAGTGCCACATTGGCGGTTACTGTAAACACAGCCTGTGCCATAGTTTGGCCGGGCGATGCCAACCGCGATGGTGTGGTGGACAATTCAGACGTGTTTGAATTGGGTCTGGCAGCAGCCAGCAACGGTGCCGCGCGCAGTGGTGCCAGCATTAGCTGGGCCGGACAATTTGCCAATGCCTGGGTGGGCAATGTAAGCACCGGCTGGAACAAATGCCACGCCGATTGCAATGGCGATGGTACTGTTAACAGCGCAGATACTCTGGCCATTAATACAAACTACTCCAACACCCATGCTTTCCGCTCTTCTGCCTCGGCCATTAATCCGGATCTGATTCTGGTGCCACAGCAAAGCGAAGTATTTGGTGGCATGTGGAACGTGGTGGATGTGGTGCTCGGTGATGCCGGAAACAACCTCAGCCAATTGTATGGTGCGGCATTTGAACTGGATTATGATAAAACCATGGTTGAAAGCGATTCGGTAAAACTGATTTACACCCCTTCTTTCCTCAACGCAGCCAACCAAAACATCCAGTTCCGCAAAACGACTTTCACCAATGGCAAATTATATGCTGCCAGCGTTAGAACCGATGCCACCAACGTGAATGGTAATGGTAAAATTGGTGAACTGTGGTTTAAACTCAATAGCAGTGTTCCGGACAATTCTTCATTCAACTTCGGTATTAACAACGGTAAAAAAACCAGCGCCGCAGGCAACATGGGCGTTCTATCCACTTCTGGTGCCATGAACATGAATGTGAGCAACAACGCCACAGGAATTAAAGGCAAGGGATTATATTCAACACAGGTGAAGGTCTATCCAAATCCTGCAAAAGATAAACTGATGTTGGAAAATAATTCAGATGAAAAAATTGATTTTTATCTATACGACATCACCAGCAGAAAAATGACGAGTGGCAGCTTTAGTGGTAAATATACTTTGAATGTATCGGCTCTGGAAGCCGGTGCCTATTTGCTGGAACTGAACAGCGAACAGCATAAACAAGTTAAAAAAGTAGTTTTAGAAAAATAAAAAACCATGGACCTGATTCTTTTTCCCATTAATTATCTGAAATGTAAAATTACACTCATTAATACCAGTGTTTCGTTCACCGAAACACTGGTTTTACGTATTAGAAACAGCATTTAGCATAATAATTGGCATTAGATACCTAACTTGCAGAAAAATTACCCAACCTAATACACACGCTACTTGTATTAGTGGTTTAAGAAAGAAAATATGTTTAAAAAAATTAATCATTACTCACAACTAAAAAACACCCACATGAAAAAAATCTCCCTCCTTAAAACCCTGGTCGTGTTGCTGGTACTACTAGCATCCACCGGAACAAAAAGCTATGCGCAATTGGGCTTAACAGCCACCAACTCCACGCTTTGTGCAAGTAGCAGCACCATGCCCATTTACTGGGCCTTTACCTCCACAGTGAGTGGAACAGCTTATTATACCTTTACCGTTACCACCAACTGCGGTTCGGGTCCGGTAAACAGTTATTATGGTTACTCATCAAGTACCAGCAACGGAACCATTAATGTTTGCCCCGGCACCTACACCATTAATGTGTTTGCTGTTAACAGTTCCAGTGCGGTTATTGGTACGGCCGTTACCTCCGGCGCTTTTAATACAGCGCCATATCCCATTATTAATGTGAGCCCCAACGGTGGCGCCGGTTGTGTTGGCGCTTCGTTTACTGTTAATTTATCAGGTGCCAGCAACTATACCAGCACCGGAGCATTTGGCACCAACACCAATACCAGCTTTGTTGTTACGCCTACTGCTTCCAGTTGCTTTACGGTTCAAAGCTCGGCAGGTTCGTGTACCGCTGCTTCGGTGAAGTGTTTTACCTTGTATAGTCCTACTTCAGTAAACGTAACCGCATCGGTAAACGCCTGTAGCGGCAACAGCATTTCTATTCCTGCGAGCGGAGCCACCAGTTATACCTGGAGCAATGGTTCTTTATCTCCCAACCTAAATATTACCCCAACTGCTTCGGCCTGTTATACCGTAACGGGTTCTAATTTGTACTGTCCCGGCACCAGCACTGCAGTTACCTGTGTTAACGTGCTTCCTACCCCAACCCTTAGCTATGGTGCTTCCACCAACAGTTTGTGTTTGGGTGGCAGCGTAACTCTAACGGCTTCGGGCGCCACTAATTATACATGGACCATTACTCAGTCAAGCATTTCGAGTGTAAGCAGCCCAACCAACACGGTGGTTTTTACCCCAACCAACGCTGGTGTTTATTTTGCACAAATTATTGGTAGTTCGGGTTGCTCGGTAAATGGCTCTGTTTCGTTTACAGTTGCCAGTCCTCCTAATGTTAGCGCTACTTCATCGGTTAATATTTGTTCTGGTTATGGTGGCAACCTGTTTGCATCGGGTGCCAGCAGCTATACCTGGAGCACCGGTGCTTTAACAAGTATGGTTTTCGTAACGCCAACTGCCAACACCTGTTACACTGTAGTTGGCTCTAATCCCGCGTGTCCGGGCACCAGCAGCGCAGTAGTGTGTGTTACCATTGCTCCGACTCCAACAGTTAGCATTTCGGGATTAACCACCTTGTGTGCCGGCTCTACTGCTACCTACGTGGCTTCGGGTGCCAGCACCTATACATGGTATGCAGCAAGCACCTCTACGTTTCTAGGCAGTGGCCCTTCAGTGGTTGTGAATGCCAACACCGGTTGTGTTGCTGTTTATGCACTTAGCAGCAGCGGTTGCTTTGGTAGTAACACCATCTGCCCAACAATTTTACCAAGCCCTACCATTACTGTGAGTTCTCCTACCGGTGTTGTTTGTGCAGGCTCCAGCCTTACCTTAAGTGCTTCGGGCGCCAGCAGCTACACCTGGAATACGGGTTCTAACGCCAACAGCATTGTGGTGAGCCCTTCGGGTTCTACTTGTTACACTGTAACTGGCACCAACTCCAACGGTTGTGTGGCATCAACAGTTAAATGTATTACTATTACTGCTAACCCTGTTATTACCACAGGTGGCACCAGTTCTTTATGTCCGGGCGCCAACGGAACCCTGACAGCTTCAGGAGCCAGCACTTATACCTGGAGCACTTCTTCCACCGGCAACAGTATTGTGGTAACACCTACCGCTTCCGGTTGTTACACCGTTATTGGAACGGCAGTAAGCGGTTGTACCAATTCTGCCACGAAATGTATTACTGTGCTTACAGCGCCGGCACTGAGCGTTGGCGGTAGCAACACCGTTTGTGTTGGCTCATCCGTAACATTTACTGCCACCGGCGGAAGCACTTATACCTGGAATACCGGTGCCAATACTTCTACTTTAAATGTGTTGCCAACAGCTTCAACCAACTATACCGTAACAGCATCACACGCTACTAATTCCTGCACCAGCACTTCTACACTTGCATTAACGGTATTTACCAATTGCGCCATTGTTTGGCCGGGCGATGCCAACCGCGATGGTGTGGTGAATAACAGCGACGTGTTTGAATTAGGTTTGGCCTCAGGTGCCACGGGTTCGGCACGTAGTGGTGCCAGCATTAGCTGGGCCGGTCAGTTTGCCAACGCCTGGAGCGGCAATGTAAGCACCGGCTGGAACAAATGCCATGCGGACTGTAATGGCGATGGCACTGTAAACAATGGTGATACTTTGGCCATTTACAACAACTACGCGAGTACTCATGCCTTCCGTTCTTCGGGTTCGGCTGCAAATCCGGATTTGATTCTGGTGCCTCAGCAAAGTGAAGTTTACGGTGGTATGTGGAATGTGATAGACATTGTGTTAGGTGATGCCTCAAATCCTGTGAGCCAGTTGTATGGTGCTGCCTTTGATTTAGACTTTGATAAAAGCATGGTTCAGTCCGATTCTGTGAAAATGGTTTATACATCGTCGTTCCTTAATGCTTCCAACCAAAACATCCAGTTCCGCAAACCTTCTTTTACAAATGGTAAACTGTATGCTGCCTCTGTAAGAACTGATGCCACTGATGTGAATGGCAATGGAAAAATTGGTGAACTATGGTTTAAACTAAACACCGGCATTGCCGATAATTCTTCGTTCAACTTTGGTATTTCGGCTGGTAAAAAAGTTAGTGCCAATGGCAGCATGGGTGTTTTAACCACTTCCGGTGCCATGAACATGAATGTGAGCAACAATGGAGTTGGAATAAAATCCAATGTGTTGTCAGCTTCAATGGTGAGCATGTATCCAAATCCGGCAAAAGATAAACTGGTGTTGGTAAATACTTCGGGACAAACTATTAGCTACACCTTGGTTGACATTACCGGCAGAAAAATTGCAATGGGTACTTTTACCGGCAACAGCACGCTGGATGTTTCGAACTTTGATGCAGGCACCTATTTTATTGTGTTTGAAGCGGTAAATGGCAGAATAACCAACAAATTGTTGATTGAGAAATAAGAAGTTTT
>JADLED010000036.1 GCA_020846335.1 Bacteroidia bacterium | reverse complement strand
TATGTGGTTTAAATTTCTTAGTGTTTCGTAGTGACCTGAGTGTCTTAGTGGTTTCTCCACACATAACCACCTAGGCAAATAGACTTTAAGACTTAGAGTTTTTTTCTATGCCTACTATGCTTCTATGTGGTTTAAATTTCTTAGTGTTTCGTAGTGACCTGAGTGTCTTAGTGGTTTCTCCACATATAACCACATAGGCACATAGACTTTAAGACTTAGAGTTTTTTCCTATGCCTACTACGCTTCTATGTGGTTTAAATTTCTTAGTGTTTCTTAGTGTCCTGAGTGTCTTAGTGGTTTAATTTTCTTTCGACACAAATCTAAAAGAACGCTGATAACTCGGGTTGCTCCTGATTAAAGGAATAAACAAAATCATAATCAATCATATTCAATTGTGTTCGGTAAAATTCATTCACAGCTCCTTCTCCATCAAATAATGCTGAATCACCTCCCACATTAAATAACTTTTTTCTTTAACCGCGTAACCACAACGTTTGTAAAACTCAACTGCGTTTTCACGTGCCTGCAATTGAATTTTTAAATATCCCAGTTCTCTGGCTTTTTTTTCGAGGTAGCCACACACTTCCTTTCCCAATCCTTTACCCTGATGAGCCACATCCACCGCCATAAAACGGATTTGCCCCACTCTGTTTTCGTTTTCGTGCAAACGCGCACAGGCAATTATTTTTCCGTTTTCGTTCTTAATAAAAGCGTTCACACTCTTTGCTTCCAAATCATCCGTGGCGCTTTCAATACTTTTGGCCCAGGGTTTGCGCAGCACCTCGTAGCGCAGTTGCAAAATGGCGTTTAAATCTTCAGGGCTTAGTGCTTCTGTAACTTTCATGGCTTGTTAAATTTAAAGGCAATGCCCGAAACGGTTTTTATAGTTTTCTTTTCAACTGTGTGTTCACGCAACATGTGCTGCGCCTCGGGTAAATCAAACACTTCTTTTAAATTTCGGATTTTTCCCAAAGGAATTTCCTGCAGCAAACATGCCTCAAACAATTGCTTAAAATTAAATTGTTTAATATAGTCGTACAAAATGCTGTACAATTGCGCCCGGTTGTTTACGCGGGCCGCATTGGTGGCGTATTTGGGGTCCCCAGCCAAACTGTTGTATTGTATGAGTTCACACAATTGTTTAAATTGTTTGTTGTTGCCAATGGCAAAGGTAACCAGGTGTTTGTCTTTGGTTTCAAACAACTCACCGTAAGGAGCAATGTTGGGGTGGGTGCTGCCCAGAGGTTTTGGCAGTTGCTTTGCCACCAACCAGTTGGTTGCCTGATTAACCAGCGAGGCCACCGCACTGTCGAACAAGGATACCGACACACTGCTGCCCTCACCGGTTTTGTAGCGTTGCAGCAGTGCAATCAAAATAGCTTCCTTTAGCTGATGACCGGCCAGCACATCAATCAGGGCTACCGGCATTTTTAAAGCCTGAGCGTTGGGTTCGCCATTCATGCTCATAAAACCGCTCTCAGCCTGCAAAATAAGGTCGTAGGCCGTGCGCGACGACTGGCTGCCAAATCCATTGATGCCGGCGTAAATAATTTTAGGATTAAGCGAACGCACAGTGGCCTCATCCACTTTCAGTTTCACATCGTCGCCTTTTTTAAAATTGGTAATCAGTAGGTCGGCTTCTTTAATCAATTGGTATAGTTTTTCCAGGTCGCGGGGTTTTGTAATGTCGAGCCATTCAATGGTCTTGAGGGCATTCACACTCCAAAAGTAGGCGCTGGTGGCTTCTTTGGGGTCTTCGGTTTTTAATTTCCAACTGCGCGTTACATCGCCGCCGCTTGTTGGATTTTCTACCTTAATTACTTTGGCACCAAGTTCAGCAAAAAAATAGCCCACACTTGGTCCGGCCAAAACACCGGCCAGTTCAATCACCACTAAATCTTTAAAAATTGTATTCACTGCTTAAAAGTAATATTTTTTTCCTGCCCGCTGTTGGCTTAAAACGTCCGTTCCAATATTCGCTGAAATGCCCAATTTTCGGGGAATTCGGGGCATTTGTTAAATTCGGCATTAAAAAAACAGTAATAATCCCTTAAATTATTTGCCATATCAAAAATTATAATTTTATTTGTTAAATAAACGTTTAGATTATGACTGGTACTCTTGATATAACCATAGAAAAAATTAAAAAAAGCCGCGTTTCCGATTACGACATCAACAACGTGCCTTTTGGCAAATGTTTCAGCGACCACATGTTTGTTGCCGAATACGCCGACGGTAAATGGCAAAAGGCTTACATAAAACCCTATGCCGATGAACCCATGAGCTACGCCACCAGCGCGTTTCACTATGGTCAGGCCATTTTTGAAGGCATGAAAGCCTACAAAAACGAGGCCGGTGAGGTGTCTTTATTTCGTCCGCACACCAATTTTGAGCGCTTAAACAAAAGTGCAATTCGTATGGCCATGCCCGAAATTCCTGAAGAGCTGTTTATGGGTGGACTGATGGAATTAATTAAACTGGACACCGACTGGGTGCCAACCAGCGAAACCGGAAGCCTTTACATTCGTCCTTTTTTAATTGCCACCGACGAAGCCATTGGCGTTAAAATCAGCGACACGTATAAATTCATCATCATAAGCTGCCCTGCCGGAAAATATTATGGCGAGCCAATCAAAGTATTGGTGGAAACTAATTTTTACCGCGCTGTTAAAGGCGGAGTGGGCTTTGTAAAAGCAGCCGGCAATTATGGCCGCAGTCTTTATCCCACCAAACTTGCCCAACAAAAAGGCTACCAACAGGTAATTTGGACCGACAGCGAAACACAGCAATATTTTGAAGAAAGCGGCACCATGAACGTGATGTTTGTGATTGGCGATACCTTGTTAACCCCTGCACTCAGCGATACCATTCTGGACGGTGTGACACGCAGCAGTGTGCTGGCACTGGCACGCGACTGGGGCATGAAAGTGGAAGAACGCAAAGTAAGCATTAAAGAAGTGTTTGAAGCCATTGAAGCCAATAACCTCAAAGAAGTGTTTGGTTGCGGAACGGCAGCCACCATAGCGCACATTATTGGCATTGGTCATAACGGAAAAGATTACGCCTTGCCACCTGTGGCCGATCGCAAATTTTCTACCAAAGTGGATGAAACCTTAAGAAACATCCGCAAAGGTAAAGCCGAAGATAAAATGCATTGGATGGTAAAAGTGATTTAATTGCATGATTAAAAACATAGCCTTACTCATTTGTATGATAACCTCTTGTGCTTATTCGCAAGAGGTTATTTATTTTAATAAAAGCTGGAAACTCACTACCAAAGACAGTGCGGCCTTTTACCGGGAATGCAAAAAGGAAGAGAAAGGTTATACCTGCACTTTTTACAACGTTAAAGGGCAAAAGCACAGCATGGGGCACTACCGCAACCTGGAACCCGAAGTGATTGACGGTGATTTTATTTACTATAACAACAAAGGCAAAGTAAGCAGCAAAACACATTACGTCAACAACACCCGCAACGGTTACGACATCACCTATTCTAAAAATCAAAAAATATATTGCATCCGAAAGTATGCCGATGGCAAGTTGGTGGACACGGTTACTTCTTTTTATCCCAACGGTATTTTAAAACGCTACGACTTTTACAAACAGGGTAAATTTGTGTCGGGTAAAATGTTTGATAAAAAAGGCGGGGAAATAAGCTATTACCCGATGGAAGAGGCGGGTGGCTTTGTTGGCGGCAATGCGGCTATGGCTAAGTTCATACAAACCAATTTGATTTACCCTGAGGAGGCAAGGAACAAAGGCATTGAAGGCAAAGTGTATTTAAAATTTATGATTGATAAAAAAGGGAGAATCAAAAAAATTAAGGTCGAAAAATCGGTTCATCCTTTACTCGATAAAGCGGCGGTGGAGGTCCTAAAAAAAATGCCACCCTGGAATCCCGCAAAGGCAGAGGGCAAGCCCTGGAATTGTTATTACGCCATTCCCATTAGCTTTAAACTGAACTGATAAGTGTGAAAGCAATCCTTGTAAAGCATATTGAGTTTGTGGTGATACTGTGCGTTTGCATAGTGTTGCGCTTGTTGCCGTTTTTCGATTATCAGTTTACCTACGACGAACTCAGTGGCCTGGAACGCACGCAGTTCAGCAGTTTTAGCGATCTGGTTCATAAAGGAATTAAAATAGATGCGCACCCGGCTTTTGTGCAACTGCTTATTTTTGCCCTCGTAAAACTATTTGGATACGTTACCTGGGTGGTGAAGCTGCCCTTTTTGTTGTTTGGATTTGGTGCCGTAATCTATGGGTATGCTCTGGGTTACCGCAACTTTTCAAAGTCCGTTGGCCTGGTGCTTGCCATTGTACTTTCGTTTTCACTGGTGTTTGTGTTTTACGCACCCATTGCCCGCATGTACATTTCGGGTGTGTTTTTTAGCATGGCCCTGTTGTTTTATTTCTACGAACTGGTGTTTCAGAAAAACCATGCCTTTAAAAACTATTTTTGGTTTGGTGCTTTTGCCTTGCTCTCGGCCATGAACCAACACATGAATTCGTTGTTTGCACTCACCTTATTTGTAGCCGGATTATTTTTGCAGGAAAAACAGTACCTGAAAAAATACCTGCTTTGCGGGGTTATTGCAGTAGTGGCCTATTTGCCAAATTTACCCGTAAGCCTTTACCAGTTGGGTTTGGCGGGCATTGGGCGCGAACAGGGTGGCTGGTTGGATAAGCCTGACTGGACTGCTGTTTTTGGATTTATGAAGGTGATGTTGGGAACGGGGAGTGCAGGCATTTCGGTGGTGGTACTGTTGGTAACACCTGTGCTGCTTAACCTTAAAGCCATTGCCGACAGAAGACGGAATTTTTTGTTAGTGATTTTTTTGTTGAACTACCTCATTATTTATCTGTATTCGGTTTACAGGGCACCCATTTATCAAAACTCGGTGATGCTCTTTGCGGGCATGGCCTTTTTGGTTTATCTGGCCTCGCTTTACAATTACAGAAATAAATATTTGTCGGCATTTGTTATGGCGCTACTGGCTCTTGTATTAATTGCTAAAACCTATTACCGCAAGGATTATTTTAATCAGGCTGTAAAAACGGTTTACGAGTACCAGTTTCAAAAAACCTTTGAGTACAAAAAACAATTTGGCGATGAAAAAGTGTATCCGTTATTTTTTGATGTGGACAGCATCATGCGCAACATCTATTTTAAAAAGTACAATGGTCGCTTTGAGCTAAAACTTTCTACCGACACCCTGTATTCATCCATGAAATTATACAGCCGCTTTGTTTCTGAATTAAAATGCGAGTATCTGGCACTGAGTTCGGCCATGCCTGCACAGCAAGCGGTGGCACAGCAGTATTTTCCGTACCTGCTGGAAAACACACAAACGCAGGCCATTAATTATAAGTTATACGCCAAACATCCTGTTAAAAATACCCAGGCAGTGGCCAACGACCCCATTCTGGCCGGTTCCAATTCAGACCACCCGGGTGCACTCAACTACTCACACCTTTTAAAAAACGAGTGGCTTATGGATTCACTCAATGAATTTCCATTCGATGCCAAAGGCGATTACCGTCAAATGGTGTTTCGTGAGGGCAATGTGGTTCAGCTCATTGCTAAAATTAAAATCAATCAACAATCTTTGCCCGATTTGGAAGCCTGCATCAACATTGGTGAGCCCGATGGTAGCGTGCATTATGGCTACGCTGCAAAATCAGCGCGCGAATTTGTTTTAAATTCAGATTCCACACTAAGTATTTACACCGATTATTTTGCGGGTACCTCTCATCCAAAAATTAGTCAGGGCACTCAACTCGCGGCTTATATCTGGAACAAAAGCCACAATAAAATAAGTCTCCAACAATTTGAAGTGCGGGTAATTGATTACTGGCCACAAAAATGGCAGTTTTGGGAGTAGTGGTAAAAGTAAACAGGGTCTGAGTGCGCACTTATGAAGATGATTCAAAAATAGAAATTAAATTGTTCTTTAATAATTTTAGTTTGAAGATACCATGAAATAAGTCTTCAATATCCTATTTATTAAGTATTTTATTGAGGTCTTGCAAGAGTTCATCAATAGCGTCTTTAACTCTTAGAGAAATACACTCTCCAAGATTTTTCCTTAGCCTTTAAAGTTTTA
>JADLED010000035.1 GCA_020846335.1 Bacteroidia bacterium | reverse complement strand
TAGTAATTTTATCCATTCTTCCACATCTTTTACAAATGTTTCAAAACGCAATTCACTTTCTTCCTTAACCGCATCACCACTTTGGCCCACACCGCGTTTATCAAAACGAAACGAAGCAATGCCATTTTTAGTTAACTCCGTCGCAATCATTTTCAGCGAATTATTTTCCATTTCACTTTGGTTGCCATTGCGGTTGGTTGGACCCGAGCCTGCGATGAGAATAACTACCGGAATGGTGCTTTTGGTTTCGGGTAAACTAAGCGTTCCCTCCAAATCACCATCGGGAGTTTTAAGGGTTAAAACCTGATCCTGAGCTTTTAAAGTGGTTATTAAAAGCAGTTGAATAAAAACAATTTGTAGAAACTTCATAACTAATTTTGAGGCATGAAAGTACTGATTTTTCAATAAACCGGTCGGTATAAAAAAAGAAAGACTGGTTGAAATTCAAAATGTTCGGCTTTATTGAGTATTAATCATCAAATGCTGTTTCAATGACAGTTAGATAAGGCCATTTTAAATTCAGTTTTATCCAACCCAATCTTTCTTTACCAGAAACAAGCAACTTGTAGCAGCAATAAAACGATTCACTTTGTGGAGCCGCATTTTTGCAGTAATAATATTTTTTGACGGTATTATAAGCAGTGTCGTTTGTAAGGTTATATTTAGTGCTAACCAGTTGTGATTGACGAATATCAGCTAAATGATTGAAAGGTTGGATTGTTGAAAGGAAATTGGAATTTGTATTCAATTCATCGTTCTTTTTAAAATAAACCAAATCGGTTTTATCTTTTTGTACCGAATCGCATTTATCATTTGATGAAATCCTCGAACAATCGTGCGTGTAAACAGTATCGATTGAAAAATATCCTGAAGTAGTGTAGGTGGAAATGCTTTTGTGCAGAAATAACGAATCGGTGTGTTTAAAAACATTCAGCAGGGCATCTTTGTGAATACAAACCACGTTGCCCGAAAAATCACGTATGGTGCCGCCGGCATGCTGATAGCTGTTAAACGTGATGTTAAAATCATCCTGTCCGTCCTTATTCACATCCAAAAACACCGATTCGGTTTTGTTGTTGCCATTGCCAAGCGTCTGGTTGATAATGTTAACCGTTACTACCGACGAATCTCCTGCTTTGAATGCAGAAAGGGGAGTGGTAGTTGAGTTTATGATGGTGTCTTTACGACAGGAATTCAGAATTAATACAATGCAGATACAAAATGTAATTTGGCTTGCTTTTTTCACAGAATTACAAATTAAGTTTTCGCTTAATAAATTTATGAAATATTCCAACTCCTTTTATATCCCATTTATAATTTTTTTACCGTTTATTGTTGTTTCATCAGCACTTCCACAGCCTTCTCCAACTGTTGGTCTTTTCCGGTGGTTACCTGAAGGTAATCGTTAAACACTTTAAAATCGGGTTCCAGTTGGTTGTTTTCGTAATACTTGCCATCCATACTCATAACACCAACTTGCGGTATTCCAAAGGTAAGTGTTTGGTCCTGTAAATTTTCCCACCACACAGCTGTGCCGGTACCGGGAACGGGCATACCCACGGTTTTGCCAATGCCCAGTGTTTTATAAACCACCGGAAACATGTGCGCGTCGGAATAGTTGCCCTCGTTCATCAATACTACTGATGCTTTCACCCATTTGCCACCCGGCTCGTAACCAATTTTACGTTCGCGTGGCACAAATTCAATGTATTTTTTTCCACTTAAAAATGTGGCCAAATCATCGTGCATCCAGCCACCACCATTAAAGCGCGTATCAACAATCAGGGCTTTTTTGTTGCTGTATTTGCCCATTACCTGCTCGTAAAAAGCGCGGTAACTTTCATCGTCCATTCCCCTTACGTGCATGTAGGCAATTTGTCCACCCGAAATTTTATCACACAGCGCCTGCATTTTTTTAATCCAGCGTTGATAAAGCAATTCGTTAATGTGCCCCATGTTAGCAGGTTTCACGGTTTCTTCCCAGCGCTTTTTTGTGGCATCGTCGTATAGCGAAAGCAGGGTGTATTTTCCAACTTTGCGGTTAAGGAGTTGATAGATATTTGCGTTTTCACCTAATTCTTCGCCATCAATTTTTTCAATAACAGTTCCCGCTTTAATTTGCGAAGAAGCCTGAGCCAGTGGTCCTTTTTCTATCACTTCCATTATTTTCATGCCTTTGCCGGTATAGCTTTCGTCGTAAAATACGCCCAAACTCGCGGTTTCATCCGGGTTTTTAAAACGGGGACGGTAAAAACAACCGGTGTGTGAGGCATTTAACTCGCCCAGCATTTCGCTCATCATTTCAGCAAAATCGCGGTTGTTATTAATGTGTGGTAAAAAGCGTGCATAGTTTTCGCGGTAATAATTCCAATCAGTTTTTTGCAAATCGCGTACATAGAATTTTTTCACAACCTGACGCCAGGCATGTTCAAATTCGTAGTTACGTTCGGCTGCGGTGTTCAGTTTCATTTCGGCAGTAAAGCCAATGTCTTTGCGGTCGCCTTTATCAACGCCAACTTTCACCATTCGGCCATCTGCCACAAAAAATAAATTTTTTCCATCTTTATCCATCATCATGCCACTTACCGAGCCGGCATCTAAACGACAGAGAATTTTGGTTTCATTTTCACGCATTTTGTGTACCCACAAATCAAATCCTTTTTCAAAACGGCAGAGGTAATACAATTGTTCGCCATCGGCAGACAGCATGGCATCCACCATTTCGGAGGAGTGAATGGTAAGGCGTACTTTTCTGTCTGAAATACCTTCGAGTTCCATTTTAAGGGTTTCGGCTTGTTTTTGAGCGGTATCTTTTTTTGTTTTATCTTTTTCTTTGTCCTTGTCTTTATCCTTGTCCTTACTTTTCTCTTTTTCTTTGTCTTCTTTTTCTTTAAGCAAGGCAAAATCTTCCTTACTTAAATTAAACCGGTCAAAGGCGGCTTGTGTAAAAAACATGCCGTAAACATCCAATTGATTACCATGGCTGGCCACATTTTTCATACCATGACGGTTTGAAAACCAATACATCATTTTGCCATCACGCGACCATTTTGGAACCGCATTGTCGAAACCGCTTTGTGTTAAATCCACAATTTTGCCGTTGCCGCTTGTTTCCACCAAACCCACTTCCGACAGCCAGTTGCCATCCTGCAGAAATTGCACCAATAAATATTTACCATCTTTTGACCATGAAAACCATTGGTCGCCATCAGAGTAAGAATAATTTTTATCGGCTGAAACAATTTCGCGAACAGCTTTACTTTTTAGATTGATGATTTTAACGGCAGTGCGGTCTTCCAGAAATGCCACCTCTTTGCCATCGGGCGAATAAATGGGTTGAAAGGCTTCTGTTTTTCCGGCAAGCAATACTTCTTCTTTTAGCACGGTCGAATTGTAAAAATGGATTTCTTCACTACGTGTTAACTTAGTTTCATACAATCCCCAAATATTATTTCTTTCCGAAGCATACAAAATACTTTTTCCGTCAGGACTAAAACTTACGGAGCGTTCCTGCCCCGGCGTGTTCGTAATCCTGCGCGTGATGCCGCCTTCGATAGAAGTTACAAACACTTCGCCACGCACCACAAACACCACTTCTTTTCCATTGGGCGAAACTTCCATATCGGTAACACCACTGCTAAAGGTTTCGTTGGTGGCTTCGGCATAGCGCTCGTCGGTCTCAATTTTAATGTTCACTTTTTTTGGTTCACCGGTATTTTCCTTGGTGTAAATTTCGCCGTTTTGCGAAAAGCACAAAACACCGTTTGAGGAAGTACTTAAAAAGCGAATAGGATCTTTTTCAAATTTTGTAACTTGAGTGCTCTGCGAAGCGTTGCTCAGATTCATTTTCCAAACATTGTAGTTTCCGCTTTTTTCACTCAGATAAAAGAGTTCCGATTCATCGCCACTAAAAACGGGGTTGCGATCTTCACCTGCAAAATCTGTGAGCTTTGTAAAACTGTTTTCTTTTTTGTTAAACATCCAAACATCACGTGCAACCGATGACACATGGTGTTTGCGCCACGAATCCTCGTAACCCTTTCTATCGTGAAACACCAGGCGGTTGCCGGCTTTGTCCCATTTGGCATCTTCGGCAGGAATGGAAAGAACCTGAGTTTCTTTACCACCGCTAACAGGTACCGAATAATATTCAGGCAGAGCACCTGTTGGAAACATCACATTGGCGGCGTTATCCATGCGTGAAGAAGTAAAATAAATGGTTTTACCATCAGGACTAAAACTACCCGTTAAATCGTTGGCCGAGTGATAGGTTAAGCGTTTGGCTGCTCCACCATTCACCGCCATCAGATAAATATCGTAGTTACCGCTGCGGTCGGAGGCAAAGGCAATGTTTTTTCCATCGGGCGACCACACAGGTCTGAAATCATGGGCATCGCTGATAGTAAGCAAACTGGCAGTGCCACCACCGGCGCTTA
>JADLED010000034.1 GCA_020846335.1 Bacteroidia bacterium | reverse complement strand
GCAAACAAAGCCCGGTAGTTTACCAGCAGCCCCGCATTCATATCCACAATGGTTTTTTCAGGCTGTGGAAGAGTTCCGGCGTTAATCCATATATTATTATTGCGGAGGTCGATTAAATCTCCTAATGAAATTGAATTCACATCCAGTTGTTTCTTAAAATAGGAAGCCTCGATGGATGGAATCACTTTTAATTTTCCTTCGTTAAACGCAAGGTGTTGGGCATAAGCCAATGAGGCCATGCTTGTAGTTTGTAGCCCTTTATTAAAGTTATCGTGCAAAAATGAAAAAGCGATGCCACCATGCAGGGCCTTCACATAAAAATCGGCGCAGGACCGGATGGTGGAAAATGGATAAACTCCCCTGTAATCCGTTTGATAATTATTTTGCAATCGAATTTTGCCATTGCTGCCGGCAAAGGAAGGGTTGAGGTAAACTAAAGATTGCTGTGTGTTTAATAAATGAATGTCTTGTGAGAAGTTAGGTAATGAATAGAACAATGATATTAAAATAAATATCCGACTATTATTCATATTGTCCACCTTTACCAAGTTTCAATGTTCTGAATTTGGGTTTTATCCTGTGTTCCTTTCGAAAGTCGGGCGTTAACATTCAACTGCATCAGACTATAATTAAATCCTGCCCAACTTTTTACAGGCAATGTACTCATCAGCATCACGTTAATTCTGTTTGCCTTATAGCCGGCCGCCAAATAAGAAACGTCGTTCAACTGAACACCCCCACCAAAAATAAAATGGTTACAAAATACTGCATTGGTGCTCAATTGCCAATTGTTGAAGGCTGAATAATTAGAGTACAACGCAGAAAAATTAAAAAGTAATTGCTTTCCACACCTTAAATTATAGGAGGCGTTCCATTTGTTATTCCTCAATAGCGATGATAATAAACCAGATGATTTATTGCTTGTGTTAAACAATTCGTGAGCAGAATATCCCAGATAAAAATTCTTATAATTAAATAACATGCCTGCCGACAGTGTTTGATAATTGAGGTTGTTATTGCCTGTTGATCCCAACCAAGTGTCGTTCATGTGCATGTTGGCAACCGTATAGCGCAAGGAGGGTATTAGTTTGAATTTCTTTTTCAGAAAAAGGTGTTTGGAATAGGTAAACGACATTTGCCTGTCGGTTCTGATACCCCCAAACATATTACTGTAATTTGCTGAAATGCCTAAGCCGGATGCGGTTTTTTTGTCGTAATAATCAGCCGCAATGCTTGCCTCGCCAGAACGGTATCCGGTAAAGGATGGTATAAATATTTTAGAAAACTGACTTTGAACGCGCATGTTTTCGCTGATGCCCGCATACGAAGGATTAACTGTGAGCATTGAAAATACCGGGTTAAGCGGCGTTAAGTTTTGAGCTGTTAAACTACCTGCAAACAGGGCAAGTAATAATGTTGTGTATGTTTTCATTTTTACCAATTTTCAAAATTACCTAATTCGGTTACTTTCTCTCCTTTACGTAGCATCATTGAAAATGAAATGGACCAGATGCTATTTGTTTTGCCTGCCAACTTACTCACTACAAAATTATTGCCAATAAGTGCCGATATATACTTGTTTCTGTAACCCAAACTTGCCATCGCCACATCGCCATTAGAGTATCCTGCCCCCAATACCAAATGTTTAAACAGCACAGCATTTACGTTGGCTTGCGCACTACGATAGTCTCTCTGAGCGCCATATCTTACCATAAATTGCAACATTGTTTTTTCATTAAAATGCTTTGTATAAGAAGTGTGAATATTTAGGAGTGTGGGCATTTTTGAGGTACCTAGAATGCCTACATCGGGTTGAGTTAAATGTTTTAATGTAGCACCACCATTAATGTTTTTATAGGTAACTAAAAGTCCGGCACTTACATCGGCATTTTGTTTTGTTGCTGTATTCTGGTTGCTATAACCACTCCAGTTACGCCCATACCTGGGGTCAATGTATTCCGAAAACGAATACATGTTTATATCCAGATTACGATGAATGTAACTCAATTCCAGCGATGGAATAATTTTGACTTTTTTATTCATTAATGAAAAATGTTGGGCATAAGCCACACTTAAAGTATTGGCTTTTAAAAGTCCATGCCAAACATTATCGTTTAAGTAAGACACTGAGAAACCTCCTTTGAGTTTACTCAGATACATATCAAAAGCCAAGTTGTAATTTGTAATATTGTATGTTAATTGTGGCCACTGATTGCGGTAATAGCTTTGCAATCGCATACCCCCATTGCTCCCTGCAAAAGAGGGATTCAGAAAAATAAGCGACTGATTGGTGTTTTCGAGATTTACATCCTGAGCCTTTGCAAACAGGCTAACCAAGGAAAAAGCAACTAGAAAAAGTCTGATTGTTTTCATGAGATGGGATTTTATTAGTTAATCTAATTTACCCATTTCATTTCAATAAACAAAATTAATGCATTAAAGACTCAATTTCATCGGCTTCAATCGGAATGTTTTTCATTAAGTCCATTTGCCCGTTGGTAGTAATTAAAATGTTATTTTCTATGCGAATGCCTAATCCCTCTTCAGGAATATATATGCCCGGCTCCACGGTAAATACCATGCCGGCCTGCATGGGCTCTGTAAAGAAACCCACATCATGCACATCCAAACCAAGGAAATGGCTGGTGCCATGCATAAAATATTTTTTAAAGGCCGGCCAATCCGGATTTTGATTTTTTACCTGATCGCTGGTAATTAAGCCCAATTGCAATAATTGTTCCGTCATTAATTCGCCAACAGCCTTATTGTATTTTTCGAATGTTTGGCCTGGTAATAAAAGCTTGGTGGCTTCGCGGTGCACTTGCAAAACAGCATTGTACACTTCTTTCTGACGTTTGGTAAATTTACCATTTACAGGCAGGCAGCGGGTTAAATCACTGGCATAATTGGCGTATTCGGCTGCAACATCCAGCAAAATCACATCCCCGTCCTTGCATTGTTTATTGTTTTCAACGTAATGTAACACACAGGCGTTTTTTCCGCTTGCCACAATAGGTCCGTAGGCCCAGCCGGCCGAACGGTTGCGGATAAATTCGTGAATTAATTCGGCTTCGATTTCGTATTCCCAAACACCTGGCTTAATAAATTTAAGTAATCGCCTAAATCCCTTTTCGGTAATGTCGCAGGCCTTTTGAATCAGGTCTATTTCCTGTGTGCTTTTAATGGCGCGGATGCGGTGCATGATGGGGGCACTGCGTTCGTATTTATGATGTGGGTACTCGGCCCTTATTCTTTTATTAAAGCGGTCTTGTGCGGTTTCAGTTTCGATGTAACGACGTGTGTGTTCGTTGCTGTTTAAATAAATGTGTTCTGCCTGTGTAAAAAATGGCTGCATTACTTTTTTAAAGTCCTGAAACCAGTAAATGTGCTCCACGCCGCTAACTTCAGTGGCCTGTTGTTTGTTTAGTTTGGCGCCTTCCCAAATGGCAATTAACTCGCTGGTTTCTTTTACAAACAATATTTCCTTGTGTTTGCCATCTTTTACATCCGGAAAAATTACCAAAATGGTGTCTTCCTGATCGATGCCGCTTAAATAAAACAAATCGCTGTTTTGTCTGAAACCCATGGCACCATCGGCATTGGTAGGCATTATGTCGTTGCTTACAAAAACAGCCATGGAATTTGGCTTCATGCCGTTTTTAAATTTGTTGCGGTTGCCGGTA
This sequence comes from Bacteroidia bacterium, assembly GCA_020846335.1. Taxonomy (GTDB): domain Bacteria; phylum Bacteroidota; class Bacteroidia; order B-17B0; family Aurantibacillaceae; genus Aurantibacillus. Next base: position 15,049 of record JADLED010000034.1, on the reverse strand, counting down.
AACAAATTGCTGTCAATTAAATCGTATTTCATTTGCTAATATTTTTTTATGATGGTAATCTTTTAAACCCGTTGTATTTTTAGTGCTGTTGCGAATACTGTTGTTCTGTTTTATTTCACAGAAATCAAAAGTACTTAATTAGATATTTAAAAACAATCTGTTGCTATCCCTCATAATAGGTGATTCTGTTGGTTTTTAGGGCTTTGATTAATGAATCCGAATCGCCTTGTTTCAAATTCAAATCCTCTTCGTAAAATCGTTCATCGCTTGTGTCGTAAAAAATCAATTCATAATTTCCATTTTCAGTATCACTTCCGCTCCTAAAGCTGATTAAGCAAGCAATTGGGTTGAATTGTTGTTTCCGTGATTTAAAAATAAAACGACCTCTTTTTATTTCAAACTCCCGGTTATTTATTGTGAGTTGTGTATAGCTAAAATCGTAGCGCAGATACAATAAGACAAACAGTGCTTCAAAACACAAACTGATAACATTGGTTAATCCGGCGCTCAACACGGTGTATATTAGCGGCACAATGGCCACCAACATGGCAGCCGAAACAGGTGAGCTAAAGTGGTAGTGTTCCAATCCGGGTAATAATTTGCTTTTTTCGTCCATCATAACCGCCCGCACATTTAGTTGGGTGTTGGTTGCATCGGGCAATTGATTGAGCAGGCAGGCCGTGGAATAATACAACAAAGGATAGGTTTCTTTTATTTGCTGAGGCGATTCAAAAAAATGTTCGAAACAAACGCTCATAAATTCGTTGATGTTGGTGCCGCCATAAGGTCTGAAAATACTGGGCCTGCCAAGTTTTAAGTCGTTAAAGGCCTCGTAGGCAGAGCTTAACCAGTTATTAAAATAGTTATCCAAAAAGTAATCCTGTTCGCCGCCTTTTAATCCCGAAAAATGCAGCGCGTGCGAAAATTCGTGCAGACCCAGATTTACATTATCGTTATTAAAAGTGTATCCTCTCAAAAATGTTTTCCAACTCAGTTTCACATATCCTGCCAGATTGGTCTCGCCGCTAAACTTCAGTCCGGTGTTGCTTTTATAATCCTGAGGGTGTACAATTATTAAATCAAAATAATCCATTTCCCAGCGTTCCAAACCAAGTGTGAGCTGCACGGCCGATGCGGCTATCAGTGCTTTTATCCGGTTGTCGGGCTCAAAATCGTTAATGCCATCAATGTATTTTTGATTCAGAAAAATAAGGCAGCGGTTAACAAAACGTTTTTTATAATACGCCTGAAGGCTGCGGTAATAGGCAAAATACCGGTTGTAAAATACATCCAGTTGCTCGTAATTGATGCTTATGTCTTCGCTATGAAGCATTTTTATAAATTTAGGAAAAAAAGCCCCGAGTTTTTAATTAAAAACCTATATTTGCGCTATTAGAAAAACTCTCAGAGTATGATCGATTTAACAGGAATTATAGCTATTACAGGGCAACCGGGGCTCTTTAAAATTGTTGCTCAAAGCAAAAACGGAATTATTGTAGAAGGTTTGGTGGACAAAAAACGCGTGAATGTTTATGCTTCTACCAAAGTATCCACGCTATCCGACATCAGCATGTTTACCACCGGCGATGACAAAGCCATTGAAGAAATAATGGGAGCCATTTTCGACAAGGAAAAAGGTGGCGCTGCCATTGACAACAAGGCCGATGATGCCGCAATTGCAAAATATTTTGGCGAGGTATTGCCTGATTACGACAAAGACCGCGTTTATGTGAGCAACATGCGCAAGCTGTTTAACTGGTACAATGTGCTGCAATCTTCGGGCAATCTTAAAAAGAAAGAAGAAAAAACCGAAACGGAAGAAAAAGCCGTGAGCGTTAAAGCCGAAGAAAAAACAAAAGTAAAAAAATCGGTGGCCAAAGATTCTACTAAACCCAAAGTGAGTGCCGGCGTTAAAAAAACAACTGGCGTTCGCAAAACCGGAACTGCTTAATTGAATTCGTATTATAAAATACAAAGCCATCCTGCTAAAACAAGGATGGCTTTTTTGTTGGCAATAATCTCTATTCCTGTTCGTTAACACAAAATGAAAAACGGTCTGGCTTTTATTTTATTAGCTCTGCTTAATGGCCTCAATGCTCAGGTATGGAGCCGTCTGCCGGATTTCCCCGGTTCAAAGCGCGATGATGGTGTGGCTGTAACCGTTGGAAACAAAGCCTACTTTGGCACCGGCCTGCAGGAGGGCTGGAGCGCCACCATCGATTTTTTTGAACTGGACCTTGCCACCAACACCTGGACCACTATTCCCGATATGCCCCACACCACCGAACGGCAATACGCCTGCGCCTTTGCAGGACAGGGTTGCTTTTACGTGTTTGGAGGGATTGGTCCCACCGGAGCGCTTAATAACCTATATCAATACCACATTGCCACGCGCACCTGGCACTTAATGAGTTCTAAACCCGGCGCAGGACTAATGGGTGTCGTTTGCATTCCTCTAGGCGACCGCATAATAATTGCCGGTGGAAAAACACAGACGAATGGTGGCATTAATAAGGAAGTGTGGCAATACACTATTAGCAGCGATACCTGGCAGCAAAAAAACAACCTGCCTTTTGCCGGACAGTGGCGGGCCAGTGGCGCAGCGTTGCATGGTTTCGGGTATTTTCTTTTTGGAATAGATTCTGCGGGTTCTTTCAGTAAAAAATTTTACCGCTACAATCCCAATACCGATTCGTGGACCAATCTTGCTGATTTTCCAACACCTAAGGGAAGGGCTTATGCGGCCATGGCAGGTATTTCAGATAAACTGGTGGTGTTTGGCGGATACGATTCCACCAACACCTATTTTAACGACCAGTGGTATTATAACGATGTTTTAAATATCTGGACTTCCGACAATAGTTTGCCTTCATTTGGTAGAAAAGGCGGCATGTGTGTGGCTGCCGGAGAACGGTTTTATTATTCCTGTGGTATTGATAAGACTGATACCCGTTTAAACCAAACCTGGATGACCGATGTGCCGTTATCATTAGCCAAATCAATAACTACAGAGGATTTAAAAATCTTTCCCAATCCGGTGACGGATGCTTTACAAATAGAAATGAAGAGTGGTTTATGCCACCGGCTTGAAATTAAGGATGTTACCGGCCAGCTTTTGCTGCAAAGAGCCAATTTAGGCGAAAGCACAATGATGTTGGATGTAAGTGCATTTGAACCGGGAGTTTATTTTATAGACATGTACGGAGATTCAGGCAGGATTTGTACTAAAAAAATAATAAAGAATTAAGTTTGAAATTTACTTGTCTTTGTAAATAACCATGTTGATGATGCCTTTGGTGGGGCTGGAATTATCACTAAGCGATACCACAAATGGTTTTCGTTGTCCTTCAAAACAATTATACACCACATAACCTTTATCTTCGGTAGGATTAGGTAATTTATTGGCGTAATAATCTTTTAAATCACAAAACAAGTAAGAGCTGAGTTCCAGATCGTCGGTGTTAATCTGCACGTCTATCTCTTCAAGGCTGTCGTTATTAAGTGTGTACTCAATGGAATAATAGGTAAGGCTATCGGCTTTGTACTCGTAATACAGGTGTCCCGGCGAACTCTCCATGGGTGCGGCTTTTTCAACCAGTTTAATGCTGTCGGTTTTTGTGTTTAATTCAAGTCCCCTGAAAATACCTGATTTGGAGCGAACGATTTCGTCTAAAAGAATGTGGTAACCGTTAAATATCCGGGTTGGCTCCTTTACTTCCTCTTTTTTTGGTTCGTTGCAGGCTACTGCTAAAATCGCCAGGATGAATGTTACTAAAATTATATTTGATAAAAATCGCAAAACCGACACTTAAACAGGTAAAGTTAATTAAATTATCAACCTGTGCCAATTTATTGGTTTTAAGAAACGAACATTTGTTGTTGCAATCCTTAAAAACAATAAAATACCCCCTTACGGGTTAGGATAAAAACGCATAAACAATTAAGTCTTTAATCAAATTTTCTTCGGCTTAATTGTTTATTCTATTATTAGAACTCATGAATGAGGCTCGTCCGCACTTGCTTTCACCTCTGGCCTCATTTAGTTCGTGTGTTTATTTTTCTTTTGGTACTCATGAATGAGGCTCGTCCGCACTTGCTTTCACTTCTGGCCTCATTTGAGGAAAAAACAACACTTCCTGAATGGTGGTGTTGTTGGTAAGCAACATGGTTAATCGGTCTATTCCGATACCAATACCCGATGTTGGCGGCATCCCATATTCCAGAGCACGTAAAAAATCATGGTCAATAAACATGGCTTCATCGTCGCCACGCTCTTGTAATTTCAACTGCTCTTCAAAACGCTCACGTTGGTCGATAGGGTCGTTCAACTCAGTATAGGCATTGGCCAATTCCTTGCCATTTACCATTAGTTCAAAGCGCTCCACCAGGCCTTCCACACTGCGGTGTTTTTTGGTGAGCGGACTCATTTCTACCGGATAATCTGTTATAAAGGTTGGCTGCACGTAATGGTGTTCACATTTTTCACCAAAAATTTCGTCAATTAATTTGCCTTTTCCCATTGAGGCTTCTACGTGAATGCCTAATTCTTTACACACCCCTCTTATTTCTTCTTCATTCATTTTGCTGATGTCGAAGCCGGTGTGTTCTTTAATGGCATCGTACATGGTAATGCGCTTAAAAGGTGCTTTAAAATCAATTTGTTTATCGCCCATCGTCACTTCTGAATTGCCATACAAATCGGTGGCCACTTTCTCAAGCAGTTTCTCCGTAAAATCCATCATCCAGTTATAGTCTTTATAAGAAACATAAAACTCCAACACTGTAAATTCGGGATTATGCGTACGGTCCATGCCTTCGTTGCGAAAGTCCTTGGCAAATTCGTACACGCCTTCAAAACCGCCCACTATCAAGCGTTTTAGATAAAGTTCGTTGGCAATGCGCAAATAAAGCGGCATGTTTAAAGCATTGTGATGGGTAATAAACGGACGGGCTGCGGCACCACCCGGAATGCTTTGCAGGATGGGCGTTTCCACTTCCAGCAAACCGGCGTTGTTTAAGGTGGTACGAATGGAATTTATAATTTGTGTGCGTTTAATAAAGGTGTCGCGCACCTGCGGATTGATGATTAAATCCACATAGCGCTGACGGAACCTGAATTCAGGGTCACTTACTTCATCAAAGGATTTTCCACTCTCGTCGGTTTTTACCACCGGCAATGGTTTTAAGGATTTACTTAGTATTTTAAATGAGGTAACGTGAATGGATGTTTCGCCGGTTTTGGTGGTAAAGACATAGCCTTGTAATCCAATAATATCACCAATATCAATCATTTTTTTCCATACCACTTCATAATGACTTTTGTCTTCGCCGGGACAAATGTCGTCTTTGCGCACATAAATTTGTATGCGGCCGGTGGCATCCTGTATCACGGCAAATGCAGCTTTTCCCATATCGCGCACGCTCATTACCCTGCCTGCAATCGAAATGTCTTTGTAGTTTAATTTATCCCGCTCGTAATTTGCCTTTATGTCGGCGGCGTTAGCGTTGGTTTTAAATTCCTCGGCCGGATATGGGTCAATTCCCATAGCCATTAAGTCGTTACGTTTTTGTCTTCTTTGTTCTTCCTGTTCGCTGAGTTGAATGGACATTTTGTTTATTTTTTTGTGTGAACGAAATTAGTTTATCACACCGTTTTCAAACAAAATACTACCAACAAATTATTATGGTTTTACAAACAATTATGGGAAAGTTTTAGAAAAATTAAAATTGGTTGACCCTTATATTGTTTAGTTTAGCCTTAATGAAGAACGAAAAAATAAATGTGTTTTGGTTCAGGCGCGATTTGAGGCTGGAGGATAATGCGGGGCTTTACCGTGCGCTGTGCGAAGGTAACAAAGTATTGCCTGTTTTTATTTTTGATAAAACCATTTTGGACGATTTGGAAGACAAGCGCGACAGACGCGTTGATTTTATTCATCAGGCCTTGGAAGCTTTAAATGCAGAACTGATACAGCTCGGCTCTTCGCTGCATTGTTTTTACAGCAGACCTTTGGAAGTGTTTAATGGCTTAATTAAAAAACATTCCATTAAAACGGTATTTACCAACCACGATTATGAGCCTTATGCCATTGAGCGCGACGAAAAAATAAAAAATCTGTTACTCAGTAATGGTGTAGAATTTAAGTCGTTTAAAGACCAATGCATTTTTGAAAAAGACGAGGTGTTGAAAGACGACGGAAAACCCTATACCATTTTTACACCCTACAGTAATAAATGGAAAAAGAAATTAAACCCGTTTTATTACAAACCTTACCCCAATAAAAAATACGCTCAAAATTTTTTAGCCAGCAAGGCACTCAGCTTACCTGAGTTAAAAAGTATGGGCTTTATAAAAACCGATCTTGTATTTATTGCGCCTAAAAATCCGGATGCAACCTTGCTTCAAAAATACAAGGAACAGCGCGACTTTCCAGCCATTCCGGGCACCAGCCGACTAAGTATGCATTTGCGTTTTGGCACAATTAGCATTCGTAGATTGGCGGCACTGAGCATGAGGCAAAGCGAAACCTGGCTCAATGAATTAATTTGGCGCGATTTTTACATGATGATTTTGTGGCACTTTCCACACGTGGTGCATCAATCTTTTAAAAAGGATTACGACCGTATTCCCTGGCGAAATAATCCTGACGATTTTGAAAAATGGTGTCGTGGCGAAACCGGCTTTCCTATTGTGGATGCGGGTATGCGCGAATTAAACAACACCGGTTTTATGCACAACCGTGTACGCATGATTGTGAGCAGTTTTTTAATTAAGGATTTGCTCATTGACTGGCGTTGGGGGGAAGCCTACTTTGCAAAAAAACTCAACGATTTTGATTTGAGTGCCAATAACGGCGGCTGGCAATGGGCTTCGAGTGGAGGTTGCGATGCCGCGCCTTATTTCAGGGTATTTAATCCCACCGAACAACAAAAAAAGTTTGACCCTGATTTTAAATACATAAAAAAATGGGTGCCTGAGTTTGGAACTTCAAAGTATCCACTCCCTATGGTTGACCACGCAATGGCAAGGCTTAGGGTGATTAATGTATATAAGAATGCCCTTACAGAAAGTAAACAGTTAAATTTGTTTTAGTTTGTGAGACTGCCTATCCGCTAAAACTATTTTTTGGTCGGCTTTAACAATAATGTGATATTTATTTCCGTTATCACTGTATGATTTGCAACCGTTGTGTAATGGATAGTTCGGTAATTGACATCCGGTTCGACAAAAACGGAGTTTGTAATTATTGTACCGAATACCTTGCAAAAAAACCCAATGTCTTACCTCAAAAAAATCAACTTGATATTGTTTTAAAAAAGCTGTCTGTAAAAAAAAACAAAGGTCGGTGCATAGTGGGTGTGAGCGGTGGGTTGGATAGCTCGTACCTACTTTACAAATGTGTTGCCCTGGGCCTAAACCCAATTGCCGTGCATATTGACACTGGGTGGAACACTGAAACTTCGGCACATAATCTTGAATCTCTTACACAACAACTTGGTGTACCACTTAAAACTTATGTTTTAAATTGGAATGAGTTTCGTAAGTTACAGGTAGCGTATTTAAAAGCCGGTGTTATAGATGTTGAGTTTCCTACCGACCATTATTATGTTGCAGGACTTTACAAAATGGCTGATGAATTAAACATTCGTTACATTTTAACCGGAAATAATTTTATTTCTGAAGGCATTATGCCCGAATGCTGGATTCACAACAAAGGAGATACGGCCAACATGTTGGACATTTATAAAAAGCACGATGATGGAACACGTCTTAACCGCTTACCAACTATGACACTTTTCAAAAGATTTTATTACTATAATTTAAGACGAATAGAAACTGTTTTTTTTCTCAATTACTTCGATTATAACCGCGAAGAGGCTAAAAAAATTCTGCTTACTGAAACCGGCTGGAAAGAACCACCCGCCAAACACGGAGAATCAGTTTTTACCCGGTTTTATCACCGCTACATTATGCCTGTTAAGTTCAATGCAGATATACGGAAGGCGCATCTTTCCTCTCTTATTTGTAATGACCAGATAAGCCGGCAATCTGCTCTTGAGATACTTGCGCAAAAAAACCCTTATGAAGCATTAATGAAGAACGATAAACCCTATGTGTTAAAAAAATTAGGCCTGAACGAGAGTGAATTTGATGCCTGGATGAAACAACCCATTGTTCCTCATTCCAATTTTAAAACAGAAACAGGCATTAAGCGGATTTATAATACACTTAGCCGGATTTATGGTTTTAGAACTTTTTTAAAAATCTCGAACAGAACCTGACTTGTATGAAAACAATGATTTCGGCAGGCGATTTTATTGAGCTCTTTCACCTTTTAAATCAAAAAGGACTCAAATTTATTTTAAAAAATTTTATGCCAACAGCCAAAGACCGGACTTTGGCAAAATGGAACATGTTTGAAAAATCGCATTCTGATTTTTGGGTAATTCCTCAAATCCAGAATTGGTGGAGCCTGCTTTGCACTGGTAATCCAAACACGAACTACGAAACTTATGTTGCAAAAAAATACCTGAGCGGTAAAACAGGCCTGCGTATGCTTTCGGTGGGTTGCGGCAATAGTTCGCACGAAATGGCATTTTACAACAGCGGTTGTTTTGATTTAGTGGTTGGGGTTGACATCTCCGAAAAACAACTTGCGCTTGCGCGTAATAAAATTGAGAACAGAGAATTCAACATTCAGTTTTTATGTCTGGATTTTGAAAAAGAATCACTAGCAGGTGAGAAATTTGACCTTGTACTTTTTGATTCGAGCCTTCATCATTTTAAAGACGTTAAATTTATTCTCCGTGAAAAAACACTCCCACTATTAAAAGAAAACGGATTAGTTGTAGCGTTTGAATACACCGGCCCAAACCGATTGCAGTGGACAGAAAAACAACTTCAGTTAGCCAATAATTTAATTAAAGACCTACCTGCTTCAAAAAAAACATTTCCTTTAAGTACTCGTGTGAAAAAGAAAGTTCACAGGCCGGGAATATTAAGAATGTTTCTTTCTGACCCATCTGAGGCGCCTGATTCTGAATCAATTCTGCAGGCTTTGCACCAAAACCTTGACACTTTGGAAGAAACAAAATTAGGCGGTAACATAGTTCATCCCCTCCTTAAAAATATTGCACATCATTTTATTGATGGTTCTATTGAATCTGAAAAACTAATCAGCCAATTGCTAAATGCAGATGCTGAATTCGCAAGAAATAATGCCAGCGATTTTACCTTTGGCGTGTATAAAAAACGGGCAGGTTAAAGGTTTCGATTATACCAATTTTATAATCCTCAGCTTATCCAATACCACTATTATCGGATAAGCAGGGTCAATCTCCCACCATTTGGCAGCAAAGTTAAATTTGAACCCGCTTGATATGGTTGTTTTGAAATTGCTTTATTTCCAATAGTGACATTATTCGTTATCCATTGAGATAAGCTCAGACTAAATAATTGCAAAAAAGTCAGGTAATTTATTACAAAGGCTACTGCTTGTCCTTCTTATTTTTGTTCTTTGTTACCAGAACAATAATTATAGGAATACTCGAACAAACAAGCACATTAATTATTATAAATAAATTATCCATTATTCTTTTATTAACTTAAACCTCTGTTGCTGCTTATCTCCAATTAATATAAGGTAATATATTCCGGCAGAAAAATCATTCAAACTAATAAGATTGTCTTGTCCTGATACGTTTTGCCTTTTTAGTAGCTGACCTAGTGAATTAATTATTTGAAATTCCAAGTTTGATGGGCTTGAAGTGAGTAATGTGGTACTTAGTTCGACATGAATTAAATTGCCTGTTGGAACAGGATACACCTTCATCATTGTATTTTGATTCCAATTATAGGAAATACTGTTATTACAAATTTCGACGGTTTGAGTGATTACAGCGGTGTTAACACAGCCATTTGAATCATTACCCGTAACTGAATAAGTAGTAGTTGTACTCGGGGTAATTATGTTTACCGAAGTGTAAACTCCCAGGCTCCAGGTATAGTTGATTGCACCAAAGGCCGTAAGTGTTGCTGTTTGCCCTTGACAAATAACCGGAGAACTTGCGCTTGCCGTAACTATGGGAAGTGGGTGCACAGTAACTGTTGTTGCCGCGGAATTTGAACATGAACCGCTTGAGCCAACAACCGAATAACTCATGTTTGTTGTAGGCGTTAATGCAATTGTTGCCGAAATTACTCCTGTATTCCATGTATAGGTGCTGGCTCCATTTGCTGTTAATAGTATTGACTGCCCGGAACAAACTGTATTGGAAGAAATTATATTAACCGCCAAATTATTAGTGTACACAACTGTTGCAAAAGCTGGTGCTGAGCCACAGCCCTGCAATGAAGTGCCGGTTATTGTATAGACGCTTGTGCTGGTTGGTGTTACCACCGGTGTGCCACTCGAATACGTGTAAGTGGCCGCACCACTTGGATTGAGTGTAAAAGAACCACCGGGACAAACTGCACCACCGCTCACTGTAATAGTTGGTGTGGTGTTTACGGTAACGTTACTTATAGCCGTGTTTGTGCAACCTGATGCTGAAGTGCCAGTAACCGTATAGCTGCTGGTATTTAGTGGTATTACAGTATTTGAACCATTGCTAAATGTATAACTCACAGCGCCACCGGGAATGATTGTAAAAGTGTTGCCGGAACAAATAACACCGCTGTTTACATTTATTGTTGGTATTGCATTTACAGTAACTGAGCTTATTGCGGAATTAGTACACCCTTGCGCGCTAGAACCGGTGAGTGTGTAATTTGTATTAACCGTAGGTGCCACTGTGCTTGAACCGCTGCTAAATGTATAGGAAGCTGCTCCTGATGGTATGATGGTAAAGGTATTACCTGAACATATGCTACCACTGTTGACACTAATAGTTGGATTTGGGTTTACAGTAATGCTTGAACTGGCAAATGTTTGTGAAACGCAACCCGAAGCGCTCGTTCCTATAACCGTGTAATTACTGGTTGCGGTAGGTGTTTTAACTGCCCCGCCGCCTTGAAAGGTATAAGTGTTTGCACCGCCGGGAATGATGGTAAATGAATTTCCTGCGCAAACAGCTCCACTGTTTACCGTAATTGTTGGCGTTATATTCACGGTAATATTGCTTATTGCCGTATTTGTACAACCTTGTGCAGAACTGCCAGTAATCGTATAACTACTGTTACTCAAGGGGATAACTGTGTTCGAGCCACTACTAAAGGTATAGTTGACACCACCTGTTGGCAACATAGTAAAAGTGATGCCCGAACAAATAACGCCACTATTTACATTTATTGTTGGCGTTGCATTTACAGTAACTGAGCTTATGGCGGAATTTGTACATCCTTGTGCGTTTGAGCCGGTTACAGTGTAACTGGAATTACTAATTGGTGTAACCGTGTTTGAACCGCTACTATACGTAAATGAAATTGCTCCCAATGGATTCATAGTAAAAATTTTGCCCGAACAAATACTGCCATTGTTTACAGTTATTGTTGGATTAACGTTTACAGTTATGTTTGAAACTGCTGCGGTTTGTGAAACACAACCTGCAGTGCTTGTTCCTATAACTGTGTAACTTGCATTTGCTGTTGGTGATTTAACTGCGCTGCCACCTTGAATAGTGTAAGTGCTTGCACCGCCAGGAAGTAGCGTGAACGAATTGCCAGCGCAAATAGCTCCGCTGTTTACTGTAATTGTTGGTGCGCTACTTACTGTAATATTGCTTATTGCCGTATTTGTGCAACCTTGTGCAGAACTGCCAGTAACCGTATAATTACTATTACTAAAGGGCATAACTGTGTTAGAGCCACTGCTATAGGTATAGTTGACACCACCTGTTGGCAGCATTGTAAATGTGATGCCCGAACAAATAACAGCACTATTTACATTTATTGTTGGCGTTGCATTTACAGTAACTGAGCTTATGGCGGAACTTATACATCCTTGTGCGTTTGAGCCGGTTACAGTGTAACTGGAATTACTAATCGGTGTAACCGTATTTGAACCGCTACTATAAGTATATGAAATTGCTCCCAATGGATTCATAGTAAAAATTTTGCCCGAACAAATAGTGCCATTGTTTACTGTTATTGTTGGATTTGGGTTTACGGTTATGCTTGAAACTGCTGCGGTTTGTGAAACACAACCTGCGGTGCTTGTTCCTATAACAGTGTAACTTGCATTTGCAGTTGGTGTTTTAATTGCGCTACCACCTTCAAAGGTATAGGTGCTTGCGCCACTAGGAATTATTGTAAATGATTTACCAGCACAAATAAAGCCACTGTTAACTGATATCGTTGGGATAGCCTTAACAGTAACAGTAATTGCAGTTCTGGTTGCGCTTGGAGCGCATGTTTCATTCTCTGCATAAAAAGTATAGGTTCCTGCGGAGAGTGTTGACGTTATAAAACTTGTTCCACTGGCTATACTATTAGTTGATGTAATTGTTGCATACCAGGTAACAGTTCCAGTGCCGGTGGCTGTTAAAGTAGTTATGTTATTGGCACAAATGGTTTGATTAGCACCAGGTGTGGTGTTTGTTGGTAGTGGCGGTGATGGGCAATCGTAAAACTTAGCTAAAAAAGCGTCGTTATTACCACCAGAAGTGGATTGATGGCTAAGCGCAGATGCAATACTTGTTGTGGAATTAGAATAACCGGTTAAATAATAATCAGTACCAGTTCCATTAGTTGCACAAGAAAATCCATAATCATTTCCACTTCCGCCATAATAGGTTCCCCATTGAAGAATTCCGCTTTGGTTGAATTTTACAAAAAAAGCATCGTTTACCGAAATGCTACCTATTGTTGTTTGTTGACTTCCTGCAGAAGCGATGCTATTAGACGAGGTTGTTTGCCCCGCAAAATAAATGTTGTTGCTCCCGTCTTTGGCACAAGAGTGTCCTGCATCGCTTCCGCTTCCGCCAAAATAAGTTCCCCATTGGCGCGCACCCGATGAATTAAATTTTACTAAAAAGGCATCGAACGAACCGCCACCGTATGCTGTTTGATGACTCCCACTAGTAGCAATTATTGTTCCTGATGAAGATGCTGTGTAACCTCCTAAATAAACATTGTTGGCGGCGTCTGTTACACAACTTTTACCGAACTCAGCACTCGTTCCCCCATAATATGTTCCCCATTGGCGAACACCTGAAGAATTAAATTTTATTAAAAACGCATCTCCTCCACCACCTGCACTTGCCTGATGACATCCTGAAGTTGATATGCTTGCTGTAGAAAGTGTTTGTCCTGTTAAATAAGCATTTCCTAATCCATCTGTGGTACAACCCAGCGCAAGTTCATTACCACCGGCACCATAATAAGTTCCCCATTGTCGAACTCCTGATGAATTAAATTTGGCTAAAAAAGCGTCGTCTGCTCCTCCCCCAAAAACTGTTTGGTGAGCCCCTGTTGTATGTATTCCACCGCCAGAATTTGTTTCGCCGGCAATATAAACATTCCCACTCCCATCTACTGAACAGGCAAGTGCCTCGTCAACGGCAGTACCGCCATAATAAGTTCCCCATTGACGAACTCCTGAAGAATTAAATTTTATTAAAAACGCATCGCTGGTTCCTCCCGCATATACACTTTGGTGCGATGCCGCAGACGCAATACCAGTGGTTGATGTTGAATGCCCTGCCATGTATATATTTCCGGAAGCATCAGTTGCACATGAATAAGCTTGATCATCGCCACCACCTCCATAAAAAGTACCCCACTGACGAACGCCTAATGCGTTAAATTTTACCAGTATAGCATCATTGGTGCCTCCGCCGTAAGATGTTTGATGGGCTCCCGAAGTTGCTATGCTCACATTTGAATTTGCAAATCCTGCCATATAAACATTACCGCTTGCATCCATCATGGTGGAATACGAAACATCATTTCCTGCAGCTCCATAATAAGTTCCCCAACTGCGTACAACAGGGTCGATAATAAAATCAAGATTCGGGTCTAGATTTTCGATATTAAAACTTACCACGTTTTCTTTTAGTTCCCAATTTGAGTTCAATACGATGCCATTTTGCCTGACTAAAGGTGCCTGCTCGATAATCTCTCCAAGAGGCGTTTTAATAATCAAGTCTCCTTTTGCATTTAATCGAATGTTTTTTGAACCTTTAAACTCCAGTTGAATTTGTTTGTAGTTTGCTCCTGCAGAAACAAGATAATCGTATTTTAAATGGCCATCATGCTGGTACCATTTTAAACTAATACCCTTGTAGATATCCTGATAGGTAACGCTTTCGTAATTTTTCACATTCAGCACTCCGTTTGGGCAATGTTCTAAATAGTAATTATTGAATTCGCCGGAGGTATTTCCTTCGGATATTATTGCATTCGGATTAGTATTTAACCAATTTATGTCTATTCGATAAATTGTACTTTTATCGGCAACCTTTATTGCCGTTTCTTTATTATCTGATCCCGGATAATCTTCTATTTTCCATGAATCAATTCTATTTAGCTGATACGTAATCCCATTGCTTTTTAAATGGAAGACTAAATTACCATCTGTTCCACTATAAAAAACATCCTGTCTTGGGTTATGAAATTGATCACAAACCTGTCCCTTGTTTTCAGTAAAACTTATCTGGTTGCCTTTTTGTTCCTTAAAACCCTTCGCGTTTTTTGTGTGTGTAATGGCAAAAGTTAAATTAATTGAACCAAGTACTAATAAAACTCCAATGAATGATTTGGTAATTTCAGCCCTCATAACAAAATATTTTAAACAAATTTATTTTGTTACCTGCTAAATAAAACACAAAACCAATAGGTGATAGGGAATTACTAATAGCTGCAGTTTGTCGGCCACAAATCAAGCTATTGCATCACACAACAGACCTTAATTCTCGCTTCCACTTGGTTTAGCTACTAATTTGCTTCAAATTTCCACGATTTTAACAATGACCATGCCGTATTTACTCTGAAATATTAGTTTTTAGTTTGATGCTTAATTCGATGTGCGAATATTCCACTTCCAACGTAGAGTTTGTTGTGCTAGCGCTTATAATGACAGGGTTTATTAGCAATTAACGTATTAACCAT
>JADLED010000033.1 GCA_020846335.1 Bacteroidia bacterium | reverse complement strand
TTCAATAAACGAATAAAGTTGATTTTAAATAGCAGGCAAACACCAAACAAAATCACAAACACAAAAAACAACAGGCCACCAAAGAAGCAAAAAATTAAATAACTGTAGCCCACCAGCACATCCAAACCCTGCTGAATAACAACAGCGGTAATGGCACCAAAAACCCCTATGGGTGCAAAGTTCATTACAAAGTTGGTTACCTTAAACATCACGTGGCTAAGACTATCAAAGGCTTTGATTATAGGTTTACCCTCATCACCAATCGCAGCGGCGGCCACCCCAAAAAACAGGGCAAACACCACAATGGGTAATATATCGTTGGCAGCCATTGAGCGCACAATACTTTCGGGAATAACGTGATCGATAAAATTTTTAGAAGTTTGGGTATTGGTTTTTATGCCGGTTTCAACACCCGCATCGGGCTTATCGAGTTTCATTGATTTGCCGGGTTCGAACACATTTACCAATACCAAACCAAGCGCGAGTGCAATTAGCGTGGCACTTGTAAAATAAATCATGGTTTTAACCCCTATTCGTCCAACACTTTTAAAATCGCCTACTTTGGCCACGCCTAAAACCAAAACAGCCAATACCAGTGGGGCAATAATCATTTTAATGAGGTGAAGAAAAATATCGCTGAGAATCGAAAAATCAGAGGCAATCTCCTTTTTGGCTTCTTTAAATTGTTTGGCTTCGTAGGCTTTCAAATAAACCTGAACTTTTTCTTTTACTACCGGATTTGTAATGGAGCCGGTGGCGGTTTCGGCGTAATTTAAACGGTTGTTGGTGATGGATAAATTAATGAGGTAGCCCAAAACCAATCCAATAACCATTGACAAAAGAATGTAAAAAATCAGGCTGTTTTTTTTAAAGTTCATGGTGTAATTTTTTTTGGCTAAAACTGTTGTGTGTTAAAGATAATCATTCTGTTCAGAGTACTTCCTGCAGCACTTCCATTTTCATTCCTCTTGAGCCTTTTATTAAAATTGTATGGCCTTCAACTGCCTTTCCAATTAAATGGTTTCTGCACTCATCGGTGGTTTTAAAACAGGTAAACGGCATCTCTTCCCGCATGTTATAAAATTCAGAACCTACCAATAGGGCATTTTCAAGTTTATGTTCCTTTAGCAGTTCCACCACTTTATGGTGTTCTACCTTGCTATATTCACCCAACTCAAACATATCGCCCAGCAAGAGCAATTTTTTATCGGCTTTGTATTTGGCAAAATTTTCGATGGCGGCTTTCATGCTGTTGGGGTTAGCATTGTAGGCATCTAGAATGATGGTGTTTTTTGTGGTTTTAACAAACTGAGAACGGTTCATGTTGGGGGTGTATTCTTCCAAGGCCTGCTGTATCTGCTCGTCCGACACTTTAAAATAATTTCCTACGGCGGTGGCTGCCAGGCAATTTATAAAATTATAAGCCCCAATTATTTTTGTGTGAACACCCTTTCTCTTGTTCCAGTCCTTGTCACCATAGCGGGTTGTAAATTTAAAAGTAACCGTTTCGCTTTCGGTCATATCTTTCCCAATTACATCGTAAAGTTTTTTACAGCCATAGGAAATTTTATCGTTTTCAAATGCCAATTCATATAGCACTTCATCATCTCCATTAATAAACACTTTACCGCCCCTTTTTTTCAGAAAACGGTACATTTCGCTTTTGCCTTTTTTAACGCCTTCAATGCCGCCAAACCCTTCTAAATGCGCTTTACCTATGTTGGTTATTAATCCAAATTCGGGTTCTGCAATTTTACACAGCTCATCAATTTCGCCCTGGTGGTTGGCACCCATTTCAATAATGGCAAACTCGTGCTCTTTCGTTAGCCTCAAAAGCGTTAGGGGAACACCTATGTGATTGTTTAGATTACCAATGGTGGCCAGGGTGTTGTATTTTTTAGAGAGAACTGCATGAATCAACTCTTTGTTGGTGGTTTTTCCGTTGCTACCCGTAATGGATAAAACCGGCAATTTAAATTGTAGGCGGTGATAATTGGCCAATTGCTGCAGGCAAATTAAAACATCGGGCACAAAAATAATGGTGGAACCGTTTGCGTATTTTTCTTCGTCCACAATGGCATACGCGCAACCCTGTTCAATGGCTTTTGTAGCAAACTCATTCGCGTTAAAATTGGCACCTTTAAGGGCAAAAAACATAGAGCCTTTCACAATTTTGCGTGTGTCGGTGCAAATGTTTTGATTACATTTTAAAAATAACTGATGTATTTCTTCTATTGAATTAGGATTGTGCATAATGCAAAATAAAAAAACCCCTGAACAAATTGCTCAGGGGTTCTGTTTTAATTATTAACAATGTTATTTTTTTCCGCCCATTCCAACAGGGCTACCCACACGGGTCATCGAACAACGGAAACCTAACCATGCGTTTGACTGGCGTTGATCCAAATAACGTCTTACACCTGGATTAAGGAAGTAGGCGCGATCTCTCCAACTACCGCCTTTAAACACCCTTGACTTATCATTCACCAAAGAGGTTTTAGCATATTCGTACATTAACTTGGATGCTTTATCTGTATAGGCATCTTCACCATCGGTGTAATAAATACTAGACATTACATCGCCATCCATGTAGTTGATGTAGTCGGAAGTTTTGTAGTTTCTGCGTTCATCCAAATTATCTGTTGAAACAGCACTTGAAACTTCTCTCCATTTAACACGACCCGGAATGTCTGATTTACCTTCAGGAGTTACGTTGTTGTTACCTGTTGTAGGATCGTTGGTGCTGATGGTTAAAATACTATCAGTTACTTCCTGAGGTTCCTGACTAACACCGTGTTGAGAAGGGATGTTTACTTTGTGTTTAAATCTTTGCCAGGTTGGACCATCCACGTTGGTTACAATTTCGCCACCTAAACCACCAATTAAAGTGGTACTGTCGCGCACCTGTGTATTAAATACGTTACCACGGAAAGGACGGAACTCATCCGCATCCTGTAAAGTGTTTGGGCGATAAACGTCCATTACCCACTCACACACGTTACCTGACATGTTATACAAACCGTAGTCGTTAGGCCAGTAGCTGTAAACCGGAGCAGTTACGTCGGCGTTATCGTTTAAGAAACCGGCAGTTCCCATGTAGTCACCTGCACCGCGAACGAAGTTAGCGTTGATTTGACCAAGGTATTTATCGGTGGCATTACGCACACCATGGCCGTTCCAAGGATAGATACGACGATCAGTGATACGCTCGCCAATGGTGTTACCAATTAAACCGTAAGCGGCATATTCCCACTCTGCTTCGGTTGGGAGTCTGTATTTTGGTAAAAAGATACCGTCTTCCATGCGCACATCGCGCTCTGGATTTTGGCCATCGAATGAAGGAAGTTTTGTTTTTAACTGACCTTGCCATTTTCCTGAAAGGTAGGCTTCGGTGCTAAAGTAATCCTGATCGGAAGGTGATTGAGTATGCTCTAAAAGGCCTTCGCGGATAAGAATGAACTCGTTTACACGGTCGGTACGCCAGGCGCAAAAGTCATTGGCCTGTAACCAGTTAACACCAACTACCGGATAATCGCGGTAGGCCGGGTGACGCAGGTAATAATCCACATAAGGCTCGTTATAAGCCAGTTTTTCGCGCCAAACCAGTGTGTCTGGTAACGCTTTGTAATAAATTTCGGGGAAAGTAGGCCCAAAAACGCGGGCTGTCCAATACAGGTATTCAATATAAGACAGGTTACTAACCTCGGTTTCATCCATGTAAAATGAAGAAACGGTTACCCTGCGGGCGGTGTTGTTCCACTCGTAGGTAACGTCGTGTTCGGTACGTCCCATTGAAAAAGTACCGCCTTCAATAAGTACAAGACCCGGACCAGTTTCCTGTTCTTCGTAAGGTGGCTTCTCAAACCCACCGTTTGCAGGATCATTGTAGGCCCAACCGGTTACCGGTGAACGCTCCTGGGAGCATGAAACCATAACTGCTGCCAAAATAAAGGCTAACGGTTTACGGCTCTTTTTCCATTTTTTATTCATTTTGTTGACTTGAATTAAACGCTATAACGAAATATATTCTAAAAGGTTACAAATATAATTAAAAAGAAGGACAACTAATAGTCCTGTATCTTTTTGACTTTACCTTGCACTCAAACTGCAATTGTATTGAGATTTCGTGTGCTCCTGCAGTGTTACCCGCTAATTTTGAAACAGTTACGTCGTAGCTGTAGCCAAATTTAAAGTTGCCATTTTGCAGGCCAATGAGGGCTATAACTGCATCAGAGCTTCTGTACCACAAACCTGCCACAAAGGCACCTTTTACATAATAAAGTCCTAAATTAAGCTGTCTGAAATCTTGTTGTGACTGAAATAAGATGTTAGGTGACAGGTAACTTTCGTTGTTTTTTTCGAGTGGAATGATGGCACCACCGTGGGCTGTGAATTTGGCAGGTAATTTTGATGATCCTAATAAACCTTCGTCAGGCTGACTGATGTGGTGCGCTGCCAAACCGAAGAAATAGCGTTTGCTATAACCTAACATGCCCACTGAAAAGTCGGCGTTATTTTTTTGTGGTGAAGGAATGGCTTCTTTCGTGTTCCAAACAAATCCGCGACGTGAATCAATCATATCGCCAAAGTTAAGGGCATTAACATCAAGCTTTTTTTGGAGGAAGGTGGCCTGTAAGCCAAATTTTATTGAAAATTCGCGGTTTATATCGGCTTTGTAAGAGTAAATTAGGCTGGCATTAGTAGTTTTTAGGGTTCCGCGTGCCTGATCATCGGTGGTAACCAAAACACCCAAGCCACCGGCAATGGCATCCATGTGTAAATCTCCGGAAAATGAGTAAGTAACGTAGCGACCCGAAATATTTGGCCATTGGTTACGGTAATTCATACAAACTCTTGGGCATCTTGCCGTGCCTGCAAATGCAGGGTTTAAATAAAGCGGATTCGCGTAAAACTGCGTAAACTGAGGGTCCTGAGCCTTCATTTCCAACAGAAACACAGTAAACACTAATATCGGGAGCAGAACGCGACGATTCATATGAGCATATTAAAGCTAACCTATTTCACAAATATAGAAATACATTTTGAAAAACAAAAAAAAATCGCAAACAATATTTTAGTTGGTCCAACGTTTATTTTATGTAATTTAATCTCAATTTTTTATTCATGAAATTGTTAAAGTATTTAGGAACTGTTTTATTTCTCTCTTTTGGCATCATCCGGGCACAATCTCCCTATTTTATAAATAACGCTGTAAATGATAAATCTAAATTATCAGCCATTGTTAAAACTTCGGCTGCCGATTCTTCATTTATTAAGGTAGAGCTAAAAAATGCCTTTTACGATTTCACAAAAAAGCAGTTCCCCTATTATCAGGTTTCTAAGTCCACTCCTGCTAATCAATCTGCTTTAGCAAGTCTGGTAATTAATTCAACCCAAATTGTTCCCGAAAAACATGCCTCTGTTATCAAACGTTTATATGCGCCCTATTTAACCGGTAATTTTGAGTTGAATCCGATTGCCAGTATGGCTAAGGGTGAAAATTTAAATCGCCACCGCCTGATTCCCTTCCGCATTAATTCTTATAATCAATTGGAGGAACTGATTGATTATAGCATTAACTGGCAAATTGTGTCAAACCCTGTTGCTTCCAATCAAAAAAAAGCGGGCACTTTTAAAAACAGTTCGGTACTGGCAAGTGGCAACTGGTACAAAATTGGTGTAACACGCAATGGTGCTTATAAAATGGATAAAACATTTTTTGAGCAATTGGGTATTAACACAACCACTCTTAACCCTCAAAATATTAGGGTTTACGGCAATGGTGGTAAAATGGTGCCCGAAAGAAACAAGGATTTTAGGTACGATGATTTGGAAGAAAACGCCATAATTGTGAATGGTGAGGCTGATGGTGTGTTTAATAATGCCGATTACGTGGTATTTTATGGCACCGGCACCGCTGAGTGGCGAAGGGGTGCTGCCACCAATGGTTTGCGTTTTGAAGCTACCAGCAGCCTTTACAGCGATACCAGTTTTTATTTTATTAATGTGGATTTGGGCAGGGGAAAACGTGCTGCAAACCTGTTATCTTCCACACAACCTTTTAATGTTTCTACCAGCACCTACGATTATTATAATTTCCACGAACTCAATCAGTCTAATTTTGGTAAAAGTGGTCGCGAATTTTTTGGTGAATATTTTGATATTACCACCTCGTATAATTTTAAATGGGACGAAGGCGATTTTGTGGTGAACGATTCGCTTATTTCGCAGGTAACAGTTGCGTCGAGGTACTCTGATTCGGTTCGTTTTTCGGTAAATTGTGGTAATCTTACTTATAATTTCGCTACTCGTGGGCTTGACCTTAATCAGACCCACGAAGATTACGCAGCACCTGGCGGCAGAACTGGTATTGGTTTAACAACCGATGCGGCCCAGTTACTATTAACAGTTACTAAAACCACACCGAAAAGTCTTGGTTGGTTAAATAAAGTAACCGTAAATGCCCGCAGAAATCTGATGTTAAACGGTAAGCAGTTTGCTTTTAGAGACCGTAAAATTTGTGGCAACGGAAAAGTTTGCAAATTTATTATTCAAAACAATTCCAACTCGCTGCCACTCATATTAAATGTGAGCGACCCAATTAATCCGGTAATTCAGGAATTTAGTCAGAATGGTCAGGTAATTGATTTTAAGGCCAACGCCGATAGCCTGAACGAGTATTGTGTGATTCCACAAAACGATTATTATGTGCCCGACTATACGGGTAAAGTGCCCAACCAAAATTTGCATGGTAAATTACAGGCCGATTTTGTGATTATTACTCACCCTTTGTTTTTGGAGGAAGCTGAAAGGTTAGGCGCCTTCCATCAGCAAATGGATGGGCTGAGTTATGTGGTGGCCAGCATCGATCAGATTTATAATGAGTTTGGAAGCGGCAAGCAGGACCCTGCTGCCATCCGCGATTTTATAAGAATGCTTTATAGCCGCAATCTGGCAAGTGGAAAACAGGTTAAATATGTGGCTTTGATGGGCGATGGCTCCTATAATAACAAAAGCCGTAATCTTTTAAATAATTCTAATTTTATTCCCACCTACCAATCCGTTGAATCACTTTCTGAAACCTCGAGTGTGGCCACCGACGATTTTTATGGTTTAATGGATGATAATGAGGGCGCTGCTGCCGAAAATTATGGCGCCATTGATATTGGCATTGGACGCTTTACCTGCCGGAGCAAAAACGAAGTGAAGGTGGTGCTTGATAAAATTGCAAACTATTATAAAAAGGACCCTGATTTTAAACCTGGTGATGATTCGGGTTTAGGAGGAACAAGCGTGATGGGCGACTGGCGTAACTGGTTGATTTTTTTGGGTGATGATGAGGATGAAGGCTTGCACATGTCGCAATCTGATCAGTTATCGGGAATTGTTAGCGGTGTGGCACCATCGTGCAACATTGACAAGATTTTTTTGGATGCCTACCAACGCTATAGCACTGCCGGGGGATTAAGGTATCCGGATGCCACCATTGATTTTTTGAAGCGGATTAAAAAAGGGGCTTTGGTGTTTAACTACACAGGCCACGGCGGCGAAGTGGGTTTAACTGCCGAAAGGATGATTGACATTGACATTATAAATGGAATGGATAATTTTAACAGGCTACCGCTTTTTATTACTGCCACCTGCGAATTTAGCCGTTATGATGATCCTGCCAGAACTTCGGCCGGCGAGTTGTGTCTTTTAAACTCAAAAGGTGGTGCCATTGCCCTTTTTACCACTTGTCGACTGGCTTTTGCTTCTTCCAACTTTTCGTTAAACTCGGTATTGCTGCAAAAATTATTTGCCCGATTACCCAATGGCAGGCGTCCGGCTCTTGGCGATATATTGCGGGAAACCAAGGCCATTGTTGGACAATCGAGTTTGGCCAATTTTCATTTGTTAGGCGATCCGGCTTTGGTGTTGGCTTATCCTGAAGAAAAGGTAATTACTTCAAAAATAAATTCAAACGTTGTTACCAGCAGCAGTTCCGACACCCTGGGGGCTCTTTCTAAGATTACCATAAGTGGCTATGTGGCCGATAACAGTGGGGTTAAAATCAGCAATTTTAACGGGGTGGTTTATCCCACAGTGTTTGATAAGGTTTCTAAAATAAGTTGTTTAATGAACAGTGAGAGTTCTGCCATCAACTTTCCTCCACCTAACGATACCACGCCTTTGTACCCTTTCCAATTTAACCTTCAAAAAAACATTTTATACCGCGGTAAAATTCAGGTTACCAACGGCGACTTTACTTTTAGTTTTTTGGTTCCTAAAGACATTAGCTTTTCGCCCGGTCCCGGAAGGATTAGTTATTACGCCACCAATGGCCTTACTGATGCCAACGGTTATTACACCAAACTGGTGGTAGGTGGCACTTCAAAAAACGTGATTACTGATAATGAGGGGCCAAAAGTTGAATTGTACCTTAACGACCGTAATTATGTGAATGGCAGCGTTACCAACGAAAGTCCATTGTTTCATGCCATTGTAAGCGATTCGAGTGGTATTAATACGGTGGGAACCGGCATAGGGCACGACATCAGTATTATTCTTGATCAAAACACGAGCAAACCGGTTATATTAAACGATTATTATGAAGCGGATTTGAATACCTATCAAAGCGGTAAAATACGTTATGCTTTTAACGAATTGAGCGAGGGCAATCATTCGCTTTCGTTTAAGGTTTGGGACATTCAAAACAATTCGAGTGTTGCTGTGACCGATTTTGTGGTGGCTAAAAGTGCCAATGTGGCCCTTGAACATGTGCTGAATTACCCTAATCCTTTTACCAGTCATACCAAATTTATGTTTCAACACAATCAGGGTTGTCAGCCTTTAAAGGTTACTGTGCAGATTTATACGGTAAGCGGAAAAATTGTGAAAACCCTGCAAAAGGCCGTGAGCTGTGATGAAAGCGGGCCTCAGGGGGTTGAATGGGATGGCAAGGATGATTATGGCGATAAGCTGGGTCGTGGGGTTTATATTTATAAACTGGCTATAATTGACCCTCAGAATAAAAAAGCTGAAAAAATTGAAAAATTGGTTATATTAAATTAGTAAATTTGCCCTTCATGGTCTTTTTTAAGACCCGTTGGAAATTGTAATGACTTTTGAATGAAAAGAAATTTTTTTATCATATTGGGTTTAGTTGGATCGAAAATGTTCTACGGACAGATTAGTACTCAACAGTTGGGTGGTGCCACCATTAATCCTATTACCACAGCGGTTCCGTTTCTTTTAATAAGCCCCGACAGTAAACAGGGTGGCATGGGAGATTTGGGTGCTGCTACCGACCCTGATGTTAATTCAATACACTGGAACGGAAGCAAGCTGGCCTTTATGGATAAAAAATTTGGTGTTGGCTTAACGGTTACGCCCTGGTTAAGAAGGTTGGTGCCTGATATTAACATGTATTACCTTTCGGGATATGCCAAACTTAATTCAAAACAAACCATTGGCGGCTCTTTGCGTTACTTTAGTTTGGGAAATATTGAGTTAACGGATGTTACCGGTTTCCATTATTCGGATGCCAAACCAAATGAATTTGCGGTTGATGTGGCCTTTTCTCAAAAACTGTCTAAAAACTTTTCGTTGGGTGTTGCCACCCGTTTTGTGAACTCCACCATTAGCCGTTATTATTTTAATGGTTCGTCAGGCAACGCAGCCAGCACAGTAGCTGTGGATTTGAGCATGTTTTACAGAAGCGAAAAATTTAAACTGGGCGATAAAACCGCGGTTGCTACCGGTGGTTTGGCACTTACCAATTTAGGTGCAAAAATTAAATACTCCAACGATCAGAATTTTATTCCGATGAACATGCGTTTGGGTGGTGGCTTAAAAACCGATATTGATAAGTTTAATACTTTTGGTGTTTACGTGGATTTTACCACATTGTTGGTACCTACTCCACCGGAATACCCATACCTTAAAAATGTTTCGGGCGGTGATTCAAGTGCTATTGCCATTGACCCATCTACCCAGAAAAAAATTATTAAAAGGGGGAAAGATCCTAATGTAGGCGTAACACAAGGAATCCTGCAATCGTTTAGCGATGCTCCAGGTGGATTTAATGAGGAATTAAAGGAAGTGAATATCGGTGGTGGATTGGAGTATTGCTACAACAACATTCTGTCCATTCGCACAGGTTATTTTCACGAATCCAAAACCAAAGGCGCCCGTCAGTATTTTACCCTGGGTGTTGGTTTTAAATTTAAAGTAATAAATGTGGATGGCGCTTATTTGATTCCAACAGCATTGCAAAATCCATTGCAAAATACCTGGCGCATTACCCTTAGCTTTAATTTTGATCCCGCCGAAAAAACCGAAGGAGCTTCAGAACCAGTTCAACCAAACTGATAATCTTCACAGCTTGCTGTGCATAATTGCATTTTTTGTTTCGGTAAACTAAGCCGCTTTGTGCGACATTTGGTTTATGCGTCAGATAACAGTTATTCTGCTTTTTTGTGTTTCCGTTTTTTTTATTTCCTGTGGCAATCACGATTCGTTAAACGAAAAGCGAACTGTTTTTAATTACAACGAAATGAACGGGGTAACCTCGCTGGACCCCGCAGCCGCCAATAGCTTTGAAAATATATGGCCCGTGAATCAACTTTTTAATGGGCTGGTGCAAATGGACGACAGCTTAAATGTGCAGCCTGCCATTGCCAGGTCTTATTCGATTAGCAACGATGGCTTGGTTTACAGTTTTTTATTACGCAACGATGTTTATTTTCACAACAATGCCTGCTTTGATGGTGCAAAAGGCCGAAAGGTGACTGCCAGAGATTTTGTGTATAGTTTCGATCGTTTGTTTGACAGCAAGGTGAGCAGCGCCACTACCCTGCTTGAAAAAATTGACCGCAGCGAAAAAACAAATTACAAAGGATTTGAAGCCACCAACGATTCGGTATTCAGAATTTATTTAAAGGAACCTTTCAGCGCCTTTATGAATATTTTAACTATGAAATATTTTAGCGTGTTGCCTTTTGAAGCCATTGATTACTACAAGCAGGACTTTAGGCGAAATCCGGTGGGCACAGGACCTTTCAGGTTTAAAGATTGGGAAGAAGGCACAAAATTAATTTTATTAAAAAACGAAAATTATTTTGAACGCGATGCGGAAAACAAGGCCCTGCCGTATTTGGACGCCATTACCGTTTCGTTTATTAAAGACCGCGAAACCGCTTTTATGGAGTTACTCAACGACCGCTTTGACATGCTGAGTGGTGCTGATGCCTTTAACACCAATGAAGTGCTTGATAAAGAAGGGAATTTACGAGACCTGTATCAGAAAAAATTTTACCTGCAAAAAGAAACATTTTTAAAAACAGATTACATTGGCATTTTGGTGGATGATAATATTGAGCTGGTAAAAAATTCACCGCTTCGTTTAAAAGCTATTCGGCAAGCCATTAATTATGGTTTTGACCGCGATAAACTTGTAAAATACCTTCGGAATAATTTGGGCGAAGCTGCCCATGCCGGGTTTATTCCCAAGGGCATGAAAAGTTACAATCCAAAAGTGGTAAAGGGTTATTATTATTCGCCTGACAAAGTTAATGCCTTGCTTAAAGAGGCTGGATTTCCGAATGGCAAAGGGCTTCCGGAATTAACGCTTCATATTACCGACAGTTATAAGGAGCAGGTTGAATTTATTCAATCGCAACTGGCCGAAAATAATATTCGGGTGCAAATCAGCATCGAAAAAACGTCGGTGTTGCGGCAGGCCGTTAACAACTGCGATTATTTGTTGTTTAAAAAATCGTGGGTGGCCGATTATGCGGATGAGGAAAATTTTATGAGTTTGTTTTACAGCCGCAATTTTTCACCACAGGGAGTTAATTATTTTCATTACAGGAATCCTGAATTTGACAAGGCTTTTGAAAAGGTTCAAAAAGAAAACGATGTAGCGATTAAAAATAAACTGTATCAAAAAATGGATAGCATGGTAACTGAAGACGCGCCTTTTATTTGCCTGTATTACGACCAGGTGGTGCGTTTGGTGAGTCACCGGATTAAAGACATTGGCACCAATCCAATGAATTTACTCAACCTAAAAACCGTGCGTAAAGTAAATTAAGCGGTTACTTAAAATTTGATTATGTTTCTTCGCCAATCTTAGTAAATATTTGGGCGCCCCTGCCTGGCGCAGCTTTTGACAATTAACCAATGAACTTTAACCCTTTAATTTTCTTTATTTTATAATAAAAATTTTTTCTATTTGACGAAATAGAACCTTCATCGCTAAGTAATTTCACTTATGCACATGTTTAAAAGGTTTGTAAAAAAGAAATGATCCTTACAAAATGGAATTAGCCCACTTTGCTCCAGTTTGGCCGGGTTTTTTGTTGCATGAGTAATTGCCGTTCAAAAACTTTATTTTTTTCCAATTCAAAATTCATGTCTTCATCCAACACGCTTTGTGCAGCCTGCCTTGCCAATTGAAGAATTTGTCCGTCTTTTGCCAAATCGGCTAATTTCAAATCCATCACGCCACTCTGCTGAGTACCTTCAATATCGCCGGGGCCACGGAGTTTTAAATCTACTTCGCTGATTTCAAATCCATCGCTGGTGCGCACCATGGTTTCCATACGCAAACGGCTATCGGCACCTAATTTATAACCGGTTAGTAAAATGCAGAAGCTTTGTTCGGCTCCACGCCCCACCCTGCCACGCAACTGATGCAATTGCGACAATCCGAACCTTTCGGCGCTTTCGATGACCATTACGCTGGCATTGGGCACATTCACTCCCACCTCAATCACCGTGGTGGCCACCATTATCTGTGTTTCGTTACGCACAAACCGCTGCATTTCAAAATCCTTTTGTTCAGGCGTTAATTTGCCATGTACTATGCTTACCTGGTACTGTGACTGCGGAAACTCATGTAATAAATTATCGTAGCCCTGTTGCAAATTCTGGTAATCGAGTTTTTCACTTTCCTGAATAAGTGGATACACAATGTAAATCTGCCGGCCCAGGGCAATCTGTTCTTTTAAAAATCCAAATACCCGTAAGCGTTGGGCCTCGGTGTAATGCACTGTTTTAATTGGTTTGCGACCGGGTGGCAATTCATCAATTACACTCACGTCCAAATCGCCATAAAGGGTCATAGCCAGTGTGCGGGGAATGGGTGTGGCTGTCATAATGAGCATGTGAGGCGGCAAGGTGTTTTTTTCGCGGAGACGCGCCCGCTGCGCCACGCCAAAGCGATGTTGTTCATCAATAACCACTAAACCGAGGTTTTTAAACTGCACTTTGTCTTCTATTAACGCGTGGGTGCCAATGAGTATTTTTAGGTCGCCACTTAAAAGGTTGTTGTGAATAATTTTCCGCTCTTTGGTTTTGCTTGAACCTGTGAGGAGGGCAATTTCAACATTCATGCCATTTAAAAATGTTTTAAAGGTTTCAAAATGTTGTTGTGCTAAGATTTCGGTAGGTGCCATGATGCAGGCCTGAAAGCCGTTATCCAGAGCCAGGAGCATACTCATTAACGCCACCAGTGTTTTTCCGCTACCCACATCTCCCTGAAGGAGGCGGTTCATTTGTCGGCCGCTGCCCATGTCCAAACGGATTTCCTTTAGTACTCTCTTTTGCGCATTGGTGAGCTGGTATGGTAAAAAGGTATTAAAAAAAGTATTGAACTGTTGTCCTACTCTGCTGAACACATAACCCTGAACTGTGTGAGCTCTTACTTTGTTAAGTTTGAGTAATCGCAGTTGTATATAAAATAATTCTTCAAATTTAATCCGGTATTCGGCCCGCTGCAATTGTTCGGCATTTTCGGGAAAATGAATTTGTTTGAGTGCCTGGAATTTTGAAATGAGCCGGTGTTCCTGCATTACTTCCTCACTTAAACTTTCCTCCACCTGCAATTGTTGCAATTGCGCTACCAGATTTTTAATTGCCTTGCGAATGCCTTCACTGTCCAAACCACGGTATTTTAATTTTTCGCCCGAATTGTAAACCGCCTGAAAGGCTGATTGCTGCGCTAAAAACTCATCGCTCACGGCATCTATATCGGGATGGGCAATGTTGAATCGTCCTTTAAATTCGCTTGGTTTTCCAAAGACAATGTATTCTGTTCCGGTTTTTAATTTTCCGGCCATCCAATTGTAGCCTTTAAACCACACCAGTTCTATCATACCGGTGCTATCTCTGAACATTACTGAAAGGCGTTTGCCACTTTTTTGTCCCACCACTTCCATGCTTTCGAGCACGCCGCGTAATTGCACCTGTTGCATGTCGGCAGTTATTTCGCGGATTTTATGAAAGCGTGTGCGGTCCACGTATCTAAAGGGGTAATAAGTGAGCAGGTCGCGGCAGGTGAAAATTTTTAATTCACTTTTTAGCACCTCGGCGCGCTGTGGGCCAATGCCCTTTAGATATTCAATGGGTTTGTCTAACACAGTGTTTAAAATTACTACAAGTAAATTGTTGAAACAATTGGATGACCGAAATGATAAAAAAGAGTTATAAACGTAATTTTGTTTAAGGGTGAAAAAAACTGTTTTAATTCTGTTTGCTTGTTTTGTTTCTACAGTGCTAAGGTGCCAGTACATGGACACGATGCACCTTATTTTTTCGCACCGGCCAAGTATTGACGCGCGTTTGGAATCGCGTAACAGTTTTATTGATCACCAATTGGTAAGTGTGAGTGGTGTTCGTTTGGGTGCGGCTTTTCACCGCAAACTGCGCATGGGTGGCGGGGTTAGCTGGATAAAAAGCGACATTATTAAAAAAACTTATTTGAATGATGAGCAGGGAAATGTGCTGACTAATATCCGTTATTTAAAATTTGTGTATTTGTGTTATTACATAGATTTTGTTTTTTACAAAACCAAGCGTTGGCAATTGAGTGTGCCCATTCAGGCGGGTGGTGGCTACAGTTGGCTGCAAAAACGGCGCGATTATTACAGGGGCAACACCGATGCCAAATACCTGTTGTTGTTGTATGAACCGGGCATTACCGCACAGTTTAAAGTGTTTAAGTGGTTTGGATTTGGAGCGGATGTGGCCTATCGTTTTGCAATTGGACACAGTAAAAAAACCGGGGTTAATTTAAACTCGCCCACCTATAGTTTTAAAATTCAGTTTTGGTTTGACCAGTTATTTTTTGATGTATTTCCCAAACACGAACTTACCAAGCGTTTCGGGCCTTCGGAGTGGTGAGTGAATACGAAAAATTAATATTTGAATGAAAAATCCAGTCAATTTTTTAAGTCATCCTAAATTTATCCTCTTAATTTTTCTTTTCTATTCATGCGTTCTTTCTTCAAATAAAACACAATTAGCTGGTTTATATGTTAGTAAGCAATTAAGCTCCTTTGATTCCATAGCCTTGAAGCTTAAAGGCGAAGGACATGAAGTTGGTGGCGAACTTGAATTAAAGAGCGATTCAACCTACATCAAAAAAAGCTGTGGCAATGATATACATGGCCATTGGAAAGTTGAAGGGGACTCCTTGGTTTTGTTTTGCGAAAAAAACCTTCATTTCAAAAGAGGAAACACAGAACCTGAAAATTGGTCTTGTGGCACTGCACCCGAAAAATTTTTTATTGAAAAGTCGGGGGAGTTAATTCAATACTCCATTGACGAGAATAGAAGGAACCATCACAGATTTGAAAAAAAGAAGTTGAATTAATTTACAGCGGGAGTTTAAAGTACCCCTGCTTTTATTTTCGTGCAATGTCTTCTCTTTTAAGCATTTTTTTTAATCTACCCGCTAACAACAAACTCAGCAGTGCAAATGCCGTAAAGGCAAAAAAGCCGCTTTGCAGGGCCGAATTGTTGGTGGTGATTATATCAAGCGTTGAACTGATATTTTTTAACTGAGTGAGCTGCTCTCCCAAAATTCCAGAAAAGCCAATGTAGGCCATAAAAATGGCCACCACCATTACATCGGCCATCGACCATTTGCCTGTTTTATAAACCAAAAACGACACAAATCGGTTGTTGGACAAAGCCGGTGAAAACAACAACACTACCGAAGCCATTAGTTTTGACAGAGGAAACAATACACTGAACAGCAGTACCAGCAAACCAATGAGTACCACATCGGTGCCGCTTTGTGAGAGCATTAGTGCCACTACCTGAAGAATGCTTTTGCTTTTGTAATACAGCACCTGATCGCTAAAAACTATGTCTTCGCCCAATAGGCTCATTTTCAATTCCGAAATTCGCGCATCAATTTCTATCATGGGCAGTGTGAGGCCGCTCAACAGAAACAAAAAACAAATGCTTGTAAGCAATAAAAATTCGGTTTTACTCAGGTTTTTTATTACCAACATGTATGCCGCTGTGAGAGCTGCCAGAACAAGAAAAATAATTTTAAAATCATCGGCTTTTGTTTGAATGGTAGTTAGTTCTCCATTTAAAAATTGAATGGTTTGTGGCCGGTTATTAAATCCATAGTGTGCAATGATAGAGTCGTGGCGTGCATAATCTGTTTTTGAAAACGTGCTGTCGGCATAGTTGTTCATTTTGGTAATGAGATAAGCCCTAACCGCTTTTTTGTTTGCCGGGTTATTTAAAAAATCGAGGATTTGTTCTGTAAACACAGGAACATCTTTTTTTATTTGCTCAAAGGTGCCGGTGAGGGCGGCTACCCCACTTTTTAAAATACCCATGATGCCGCTTGAATTTTCGCGGTAATACCGTTCTTCCAAATCGCCAATTACCTTGTACAAAAACTCTGAAATTTTTGTTTTCATTTGGGCGCGGTTGCTTCCGTCCAGTTCAAACTCGTTGATTTTTTTGGTGATGATGTCGGCTAACACGGTTTTCCATTCGTCCATGTTAAACAAACCGTAACGGATGTTTGACAGTTCCACCACATCTTCCTTAAGTGCACATCTGCTGTTATTGGTTTGATACATTAAAAATGACAAGGCTCCGGTAAGGAGAATGAGCAGAATAAGAAATATGGGGCGAAGGATTTTCACACTTAAATAGAATTATGCTTTTACTTAGTCAATTTTTTATTTACTGAAACTAAAGTAAAACTTTACCTGCATTATAGCAAACAATGGCTCTTTATCATGGTTTTTAACTTGGTTGTAAATCCCGATTGAAAGGATTCAGAATTAAATATTTCCCTTTAAGCGCTGTTCGTGTTTTATTCTGTCTAATTCGTAGTGGTACTTAAAGTCATTCAACATTTGAAGATAGTTTTCCATTTCGAACTTGAACGATTTGTAACCCTTAAACCACTCTACTTTTGTGGCTACTTTATCAGGCGCCGCATCTTCGGTTCGGTTTAAACCAAGTCGTGTCCAAAGAATCTGCTCACCTGTGTTCACAATTTCGGCAACAATCAGTGTGCATGAAAAATCGCAATCGTCGGGGCACATTAAAACCGGGCAGATGAGTGTTTCGCCTACATCGGGCAAAATGCGGTTCCATACAATTTGTTTTTCTTCCTCTGTTTCGAGCCAGAAAGACAGGGTTGGAATCAATCCATGGTAAGCACTGTTGGTAAAATGTGTATCGAGTTCCTGATCCAACCAAATATCGTCGATCTTAAAATTAATATGGCCTGTAGAACCCTCAGAATGTCCCTTTTGGATTAGGGCTTCAATATTATTCATAATATAAAGTTACAAAAGCAAAGAAATATGGAAGTTTAGGATTGTAAAATTTTTGAAGCCTTGTGAAAATTGATTTTTACGCTAAATAGAGATTTAACACGATTAGACAATATTTTTATCATCATTTATTAATCACAATTTTTTGTGCCGACAATTTATTAAGAGCATTGCTTCTCACAAAATAAATTCCCGGAGTCATATTGTTTAGTTCTGCTTTAAATTCTTTGTTTTGTGTGAGTGAAATTACTGCAACCAATTGACCCAGATTATTGAACATGCTTAGCTCTTGCTCTTTGCTTGCTATTATTGTAAATTCTCCGTTGTTGGGATTTGGATAAATGTAAAGTTGGTCGGATTCTAATAATTCATTTTTAATTCCCAAACAGACATTGGTGGCCACCTGCACTGTTGCTGCGGTGGGACAACCATTGGTGCCGGTACCTGTTGAAGAATAGGTGGTGGTGATTGTTGGAATAACTGCTGCCGAGGTTGAAACCACCGCAATACCGGGAGCCCAACTATAGGATAACGCACCTGTTGCGCTAAGGGTTACACTTTCGCCGGCGCACACGGTGTAACTGCTTGCTGATACATTTATTACCGGTCCGGGAATAACCGTTAAGGTAACAGCAGTGCGCGGCAAACCGGGACCACACAATAAGTCTTCGGCAAAAAAAGTGGTGTCGTGTGTGAGCGGCCCGGTAAAAAGTGTACCCGGAAACAACAGATTGTTGCCAGTTGCACCACTGTACCAGTATGTAGCGCAAGCTGGTGTGGTGCTAATGCTGGCGGTTTTGCCATAACATAGCGTTAAGCTATTCGCAGAAGGTAACGCCACGCCGCGGCAACCATCAAACTTTACAAGAAATGCATCGCGCGAACCTCCGTTAAAAGCAGGTTGGTAAGCACCGGGGCTGGCAATCACCATTGAATTGGTGGTTTGATTTACGGTGCCTGCCAGATATATATTGTCCTGTGTATCCACACAAACATTGGAACCATAAAGTCCGTAAGTGCTACCTCCACCCGACTCGTCGCCGTTACCGCCATAATAAGTGCCCCATAAGCGTGTGCCCGAACTATCGAATTTTGCAAGAAAACAATCAAATGGACCGCCACCATACTGCGGCTGATAGGAACAGGCGGTGGCTATAACCGTGCCGGAAGAAGAAGCTGTGAGGCCACATAAATACAAATTGCCTTTACTATCGACCGCCGATCCTGCCCAGTCATCCAAACCCATGCCTCCGTAATAGGTGGCCCATTGCCTGATGCCACTGTTATTAAATTTAACAACATACAAATCGCGGCTTTGAACGTAGTTAGGCTGATGGCTGCCGGGTGTTGCAATTCCTGTAGGCGAGGCCGTGGCGCCTGTCATGTAAACATTGCCCAGTTTATCGAGTGAACAGGATACGGCATAATCCTGATTCATGCCACCATAATAAGAGGCCCAAATGCGGTTGCCTGTACCGGTGAATTTGGCAATAAAGGCATCCGTTGAAAATGTGCTGCCAATACCGTATTGGTGACAACCCATAGTGGCAATAACCGATGAAACAGCCGTGGCAGTTTCTCCCACCAAAAAAATATCACCGTTGGCATCTACTCTCAGCGCTTCACCATAGTCAGCCTCGCTGCCACCGTAGTAGGTGCTCCAGAGGCGGCTACCAGCACTCGAAAATTTTGCCAAAAAACCGTCGTAATTGTAGCCTGGCGCCACCGCGTGCAAGGGCTGATGTGAGCCTGCTGTGCCAAAAACATTATTGGCCGTATTGCCATAAGTGCCACCTGTAATAATAGGTTCTCCGGCAGGGCTTAGGCAAACACCTAGTCCCCAGTCGTCGAGCGTATCGCCATAATAAGTACCCCATTGACGCACCCCATTGGCATTGAACTTCACTAAAAACACATCGCCGCCATTGCTGGTATTGCCTGAAAAGGCCGTTTGATAAGCGCCCGGTGTGGCAATTACGTTGGTATTGGTACTGTTGGTGGAACCTGTAAGGTAAATGTTGCCCGCCACATCGGTGGCACAGTAAATAATGGCATCGTAACCACTGCCACCGTAATAGGTTGCCCAAAGTCGGGTGCCCTGTGGGCTGAATTTTACGGCAAAGCCGTCGCCTAAATAGGTTAATGTGCCCGGACCGCCGTAAGTTGTTTGATGGCCGCCAACAGTTGCAATGTTTTGTGATGTGGGCGTTTGTGTTTGACCTACTGTGTAAATATTATCCGAATTATCGGTGCAGCTACTAATAAAAAAATCGGCTCCATTGCCTCCGTAATAGGTTCCCCAGAGCCTTACGAGTGGATCGATGACAAAAGGCTTTGAAGGATCAATTCCTTTTATATCAAAAGAAATAATGTTGTTGGTAATAACCCAGGCAGCCTTGAGGTACCTGCCATTCTGCATAACACTGGGCGCTTCTTCCACCAAATCACCCAGTGGTGTTTTTACGATCAGATTCCCATTCTTATCCAGGCCAATACTTTCGGCTCCATTCACTTCCCACTTTATTTGCCGGTAATCTGTGGCTGCCGCAACCAGATAATCGTATTTAAGTTGACCATTGTATTCGTACCATTTTAAATCAATGCCATCGTAAATATCGTGGTACAATAGCTTTTTATAACTTTTAACGCCCACCACTCCTTCGGGACAAGCCTCTGAATAATAATTCTCAACACCTTCCCTTTCCCCTTGTGTTTCAATGCTCGCGTGGTTGTTGCAGTTGAGCCAGCTCACATCAAGGCGGTATATTTCCATTTGCACAGGGCCCCTGTTAATTTTGGTATTTAAGTGTGCGCTTATCCCCTTCTGCAAATTTTTATTTTGAAGATATTGGATGTTATGCAGTTGGTATGAAATGCCATTACTTTTTAAGTGGAAGGTAATTTGATTGTTGCTGCCAGAATAAAGTATATCGGGGCGGGGTTTAAAAAACTGATCGCTAATCTGACCTTTGTTTTGAGTAAAGTACAGGGCATTGTTTGCTTCGGAACTTGGGTTAAAGGCACACAGAGTATTTAAACCTGAAACTATGTATATGCAAAAGTGGTTTAAAACATTTTTCATGTTGATACATTCTACTATCAAATGTAGTTGAACGGTTTAGACTTTGCAAAGTTGTTATTGTGGGAACAGGAATACCATTGTAAAAACCAAAAACATCATTCTTTCGGACAACAATCAGATAATTATACAACAAGAAATTTGCTCCTTATTGAAAGCATTTAAAAAGAAAAACAGGCGCCAAAAGCACCTGTTTTAAGTAATTTACACGAACTTAAGTGTGTATTAAGAAATTTTTACGGCTTCAAAGCATTTGTATTCGCCGGCAACGCCCATAAATTCAGCGTCAATGTCCACCAAACCTACTTTTTTAACCTGCTCTTTGGTCATTGGTTTACCCAAAGTCCAGCGGTCATCGGTTAATTTAAGGTCAATGTCTTTTCCGGCAGTAATTTGGTTTAACTGTTTTTGAGTTAAAAATAGTACTCCCACCTCTTCGTCTTCGCTTTCGGCCAACAAAAATGTGCCTACCAGTTTTAGTTTAGGAACTTCGGGTTTGTATTTAAAATCCAGGCCTTCCTGAGAGTTAATTTCGATGTATTCTATATCCGTTATATGAATTTCGGCCATGTTGTGAAAGTTTTTGCAAGTTTACTAAATAGCGGCTATTTAAACAATTAAAAAAATAAAAAAATGGCATTTACATCCGATTATTTTTTGTAAGACTGTGAATATCTTTAATCCTGCGCCGATTGCAGAGAAAAGGTGAATGTGGTGCCTTTGCCGGGTTCGCTTTCAACCTTAATGGATTTGTTATGTGCTTCAATCATGTGTTTTACAATGGCCAAGCCAAGGCCAGTGCCACCCTGCTCGCGGCTACGGCCTTTATCAACCCGGTAAAATCGTTCAAATATGCGCGAGAGGTGCTTTTCGTCAATACCGTCCCCATTGTCACTTATTTCAACTATCACATCGTTGTTAAGGTAATTCAGGCTTATCTTTGTGCTGCCATTGTCGTTGCCATACTTAATGCTGTTGGTAATTAAATTTACTAAAACCTGTCTGATTCTGAATTTATCAGCACGCACCAACACCGGTTTATCGTATTTGCGTGCCAGTTCAAGTTTAATGTTTCGTTTAGCGGCATTAAGTTCGAGGGCAGAATAAATATCTTTTAGTAATAAAGCCAAATCAAACACGTCCATGTCTAGATGCAATTCACCGCTTTCGAGTTGGGTAATGGTTTCCAAATCGTCAATAATATTTATAAGGCGGTCGATGCTTTTTTCGGCACGTCTTAGGTAATCCACATTGATGGTTTCATCTTCCAGCCCGCCATTTAAGAGTGTGTCAACATAACCCTGTATATTAAACACCGGCGTTTTTAATTCGTGCGACACATTGCCGAGGTATTCTTTCCGGTAGCTGTCCAGATTTTCAAAATGTTTTACTTCTCGTTCACGCAATTCAATTAAAAAATCCACGCGTTCTTCTAAAAGTGCCAGACCGTCTTCGTCTTCCAATTGATTGAGTTTTTGAGGGATTTCGTTGGTTAAAAAGCGTGCCCTGATTTTTTCGGTGAGGGTGTTTACCTTGTAGGTTACATCCACATAATAAAAATAATAAAGCACCAATAAACTGGTAATAAAACAGGCAAAGGTGGAGAGTAATACAAAGGCAATGCCTGCATTAAAATTTCCGAAATAATTGAGTAGAATAAAACACAAGGCGCAAACGGTTGCATTTATTAATGCCAAAACAAAAATGCGGGTGGATATTTTTTGTGTGCTTGCCAATTGGTTTTAAAATTACTAATAAAATTTACCTACAGTGTTAAGTTTTGAACTGAATATGATGCGAAAATTAAGTGCCAAAAAAAATCCCGATACTTTTACAGCATCGGGACTTTTTAGAAATTTATAGACATGTTATTCTGCCAAAACAATCACGTTGTTTTTCAAAACCTCAACCACACCGCCTTTAACAAAAAACTCAAGCTTATTGCCGTTTTCTTCGGTTAATTCTACTTTTCCGGATTTAAGAGTGGCAATCATTGGGGCGTGATTATCCAACACACCAAAACTTCCGTCGCTTCCCGGAAAGCTGGCTTGTTTTACTGAACCTTCAAACAACTTTTTATCGGGAGTGATTATTTCTAATTTCATTGTTTTGATTTTAGATTTAAGACTCAGGATTTAAGACTTTAGAATTTCTAAAATCTTAAATCCCAAATTCTATTTACTTTCAGCTAATAATTTTTTACCTTTTTCGATGGCTTCTTCAATGGTACCAACAAGGTTAAAGGCGGCTTCAGGATATTCGTCCACTTTACCGTCAATAATCATGTTAAAGCCTTTGATGGTGTCTTCGATACTTACAAACACACCTTTTAAGCCTGTAAATTGTTCGGCCACGTGGAAAGGTTGTGATAAGAAACGTTGTACACGGCGTGCACGGCTAACTACCAGTTTATCTTCTTCGCTTAATTCGTCCATACCAAGAATGGCAATAATATCCTGCAATTCTTTGTAACGCTGAAGAATTAATTTAACGCGCTGTGCACAGTTGTAGTGAGCATCGCCCAATACGGCAGCACTAAGAATACGTGAGGTAGAATCCAATGGATCCACGGCCGGATAAATACCTAACTCGGCAATTTTACGGCTTAATACAGTTGTTGCATCCAAGTGAGAGAAAGTGGTTGCAGGAGCAGGGTCAGTCAAGTCATCCGCAGGCACGTAAACCGCTTGTACGGAAGTGATGGAGCCATTTTTTGTTGAAGTAATACGTTCCTGCATCACACCCATTTCGGAGGCCAATGTTGGTTGGTAACCTACGGCTGAAGGCATACGGCCTAAGAGGGCCGACACTTCGGAACCGGCTTGTGTAAAGCGGAAAATGTTATCGATAAAGAATAAAATGTCGCGTCCACCTTGTGCGCTGCCATCTCCGTCGCGGAAATATTCGGCCAGGGTTAAACCTGACAAAGCCACACGGGCACGGGCTCCGGGAGGTTCATTCATTTGACCAAACACGAAAGTGGCTTGTGATTTGGCTAATTCTTTTAAATCAACCTTGTTCAAATCCCATCCGCCTTTTTCCATCGAATGTTTAAATTCTTCGCCGTATTTTACAATGCCTGATTCAATCATCTCACGCAATAAGTCATTTCCTTCGCGTGAGCGCTCGCCTACACCGGCAAATACGGAGTAGCCTGAGTGACCTTTGGCAATGTTATTAATCAATTCCTGAATTAACACGGTTTTGCCCACACCGGCACCACCAAACAAACCAATTTTACCACCTTTTGAGTACGGCTCAATTAAGTCGATTACTTTGATACCTGTGAACAACACTTCGGTTGCAGTAGATAAATCTTCGAAACGTGGAGGATCGGCGTGAATGGCACGACCACCATCGTTGCTAACGGAGTTAATACCGTCGATGGCTTCGCCTACTACGTTAAACAAACGTCCTTTAATTTTTTCGCCGGTAGGCATTTTAATCGGGTTACCGGTTGCATGCACTTCCATGCCGCGGTAAACACCGTCACTGCTATCCATGGCTATGGTACGCACCATGTCTTCGCCAATGTGTTTTTGAACTTCAAGAATTAGTTTTTGACCATCTCCGCGCACGATTTCAAGCGCATCGAGAATGTTTGGTAACGATCCGCCTTCTAAATCAAAGCGCACGTCGATTACCGGACCAATAACCTGTGCAATTTTGCCAATTTTTTGTGACATGGTGTAATTTTCTAAATTTTCGAGCGCAAAGGTAGAACTTTAATCTTAATAAGTAAATAAAAAAGGCGGATTTATTAAGGCGTTTTTAACAAATTAATGGGTATTTTCGATCAAAGCATTTTACTATGAAAACCTTAAAGTCAATTGTGTTTTTACAGATTTTTATTCTACACACGGTATTAATTACAGCTCAAAATGAAGCTCAGAAATGGTATTTTGGAAATCAGGCAGGGCTGGATTTTGCAACAAACCCGCCAACAGTTTTAACCAACGGAATGATGACCACAGCGGAGGGTTGCGCGTCAATTTCGGATGCCAATGGAAATTTATTGTTTTATACGGATGGTATAACCGTTTATAATCAAACTCATACTATTATGGCAAATGGCATCGGTTTGATGGGGAATGGTTCCACAACTCAATCGAGTATTATTGTTAAACAACCCGGCAACAGCAACATATATTACATTTTCACTCAGGGTGCAACTGCCTCAATTAATGGCTTCTGTTATTCTATCGTAGATATGAATTTGGCCGCGGGTTTAGGCTCAGTAACCGTAATAAATGCTTTAATAAACACCCCCAGTTGCGAAAAAATAGCCGCGGTAAGGCATTGTAATGGAGTTGATACCTGGATTATTTCACATGATTATAATTCCAACACTTTCAGAGCAACTTTATTAACAGCAGCAGGGCTTAGCTCAACTCCCGTTTTATCTTCAATAGGAAGTGTTATTCAAACACCCATCCACACGTTGGGGCAACTCAAAGTATCGCCAAATGGTAAAAAGATTGGACTTACAATTTATGACACCAGCATTCCCATGCCCTTTGAGTTGTATGATTTTGACCAGGCCACAGGGGTCATATCCAATTTAATAACCTTACAATCTGCAACAAGCGGCTACGGTTGTGAGTTTTCACCTGATGGTTCTAAATTCTATGGGTCTTTATTTCAGACTAATCAAATCTACCAATGGGATTTGTGTGCAGGAAGCAACACGGCCATAGTTGCCTCACAATATTTGTTATCGAGTACTTTAACATCGGTAGGATCGCTACAATTAGCAATTGATGGTAAAATATATGTTGCTCTTGCGGGTAAAAATTATCTGGGAGAGATAAATAATCCTAATCTTTCGGGGGCTTCCTGCAACTATAATCCTTCGGGCATTTCCATTGCTCCCAAAATGTCAATGTTAGGTTTACCTAATTTTATTAGTGGTTATTTTAACCCCAAAGCACCTCCGTTTACCTACAGCGTTAGTTGTCAAAATACAAGTTTTACGGCCGGAACCATTGCCAGTTCTGTTGGACTTTGCAGCTCACTTAATAATCCTTTAAATTCCATTCAGTGGATTTTCGGCGATCCAGCTTCAGGAGCCGCTAATTCTTCAACTCTTAATAACCCAAGTCACTCTTATTCCAGTGCAGGAAACTATACCGTAAAGTGTATTTATTACTTTAACTGTTCAACGGATACTGTTATATTACCTGTAAACATAA
Organism: Bacteroidia bacterium; assembly: GCA_020846335.1. GTDB lineage: Bacteria > Bacteroidota > Bacteroidia > B-17B0 > Aurantibacillaceae > Aurantibacillus. The sequence continues at coordinate 4,149 of JADLED010000033.1, read as the reverse complement.
CTAATTTAGGGCCTACTTTAAGTGTGGCCGGTACTTTTACAATCTGTAAAAAAGAAAAAAGAGTTTACACAACTACAGGTGCCAGTAGTTACAGTTGGAGCACCGGTGCATCCACAAACAGTATTTCTTTAAACCCCACAACATCGGGTACATTTACCTACATGGTAACAGGTTTAAACAGCGCCGGGTGCTCCGCTTCTAAAATATTTACAGTTACCGTAAACAATTGCAACGGTTTTGATGTGGTGCAAAACAACCTACACGTTAACATTTATCCTATTCCGGCCAACGACTTGCTGGTTATTGAAACAGATATAGATTTGGACTTTGAACTATTAAACCAAAATGGACAATTGCTTAGGAAATTAAGTACTACCGCCGGAAAAAACACATTTGATATTACTGATTTAAAAAAAGGCATTTACATGCTCAAAACAAAAAACCATGCTGCTCCGGTGGTTTTTAAAGTGGTTAAAATTGAGTGATTTTAGAGGCAATGTTGGCAGAAATTTACGGCAAGGCCATTTTGGATAAATTCTGCTGCTTTTTTAAAATCCGGGACAGAAGCAAACAATCTGAGTGTAAACACAGCTTGTATTAAGTTATGTACGAAACGTACTCACTTTTCAACTAAATTTACTAATTTAGGGGCTCAATTTAAAGAGAAGTGAGCTACTTTCGAAAAAACTATTTATCTAAATTACTCTTACTGAGTTTATTCGTTTTATTTGCAAATACCTCACAAGCACAGGTTATTTACAATGCCTATGCCCGTGTTACTTCGGTTACCAGCAGTACCTTATTGGCCGTAAGTAATGTAAACGAAACCAATCACACCTTTGCTGTTGGCCAGCAGGTAATTGTAATGCAAATGCAAGACAATGTGATTGGAACCAATACCACCAATGCCACTACTTTTGGTAATTTGGGAGCCATTGCCAATGCCGGTAATTTTGAAGTTAGAACAGTAACTGTTGTGAACCGTAGTGCCGGAACCCCTACCACCATTGGTTTGAGTCAGGCTCTGTCAAATACCTATAATACCGGGGCCAATTCAAGGGTTCAAATAATCACTTTCCGATTACTAAATGCCGCTGCTTTTACCACTACCGCAGCCATTACGGGTGTAGCCTGGAATGGCAATGTGGGTGGTGTTGTTGCTTTAAACGTTGGTACCGATTTTACAATTAGTCATAGCATTACCGCAAACGGATTGGGCTTCAGGGGCAATGCCGCTTCTTCAAATTATTATGGTGGTGGAACCACCTGCAGCACACTCACCCCGGCTACGTCGTCAACACGATGCGGCGTTAAGGGCGAGGGAATTTATGTGGTTACCACGGCCACACGAACAAACGGCACCGCAAAGGTTTTAAACGGCGGCGGTGGCGGTGGGCAGGATATTAATGGCGGCGGCGGAGGCGGTGGTAATTATACTGCGGGTGGAATTGGCGGCAACGGCTGGAACGGTTCGGCAGGAGGCTGTGCCCCGAGCGCGGCCGGAGCCGGAGGCATCACATTATCGGTTTCAATTAGTGGTAGCCGTGTGTTTATGGGTGGTGGCGGAGGCGGTGGCCAGCAAAACGATGGTGTTGGCTCGTCTGGTGCGAATGGTGGTGGCATTATTTTAATTAAGGCAGGTAGAATTTTAACCGGAGGTTGCGCTTCCAATCCAACCATTACCGCACGTGGCAATAATGCAGCAAATTCGAGCAATGATGGCGCCGGAGGTGGAGGTGCAGGAGGTAGTATTGTGTTGAGCGTGCCTGTATTTTCAGTGAATGCAGCCTGCCCTCTAACGGTTAATAGCAGCGGAGGCAATGGCGGCAACAGTACCAGTGGTTCTAATCATGCCGGAGGCGGGGCCGGCGGACAGGGTGTGGTGGTTTATTCCATTCCGCAACCAACTACCAACATCACTACAATTACCAATAACGGTGTGCCCGGATGCAACCTGAGCCCATGCACTGCCAGTGCCGGTGTGGCCGGTGGCACCAATAGTGTTGGCATTGTGGTAAATGCCATTGGGGTTTTGCCTATCGAATTAATTTCGTTTGACGCAAAAAACAATGAACTTAATCAGGTGGAACTTAAATGGGCCACTGCTTCTGAAAAAAACACACACTATTTTCTGGTGGAAAGAAGTATTGACGGGATTAACTGGATTACTGTGGATAAGGTAATGGCCAATGGCACAACCAATATTGCACACCAATACAGTGGCACCGACTTAAATCCTCCTTCAGGAGTAGTTTATTACCGTTTGACTTCGGTTGATTTTGATTTGAGCCGACAATTCTCTCCTTTGGTAGCAATTGAAATTAAACGCGAAGCGGCTTCTGTTGTTATCTATCCAAATCCTGCCAAAAACCAGGTTACAATTGCTTTGTCCGATATTGGCGGTTCTTTTACAATCGGATTATTTGACGCTTTGGGAAGGTCGTTTAATACACCTGTTTTGGAAGTATTGGACAGTAAATTAATTCTGGATATTTCGTCACTTAAATCCGGGATGTATTATGTGAGCATTGAATTTGGAAAATATCGCAAAGGTGCACGTTTAATTGTAGAGTAAAAGACACTTCTTTTTTACAATAAGTTACATCCAAAAATTTGTTTTAATAAATTTGGCTTAACTTTACCCTGTGCTAGTTATTGAAAATACCGAACATTTTAGAATTGAATCGCCCACCATTGTTACTATAGGAACCTTTGATGGGATTCATTTGGGGCATCAAAAAATTTTGAACCGTTTGAATGAACTAAAAAAAACAACCGGATTAAAAACCGTGGTGTTTACTTTTGAGCCGCATCCGCGAAAAGTGTTGTTTCCTGAACAAAAAGATTTAAAGCTATTAAATTCCACCCCCGAAAAACTTGAATTGCTTGAGCAAATGGGAATTGATGTGGCCGTTGTGTTTCCGTTTAACAAAACCTTTGCGCAAATGGACGTGGAAACCTATATCAGCCATGTGCTCATTAAGGAACTAAATGTGAAACACCTGGTGATTGGCTACGATCATAAATTTGGCATTAACCGTTCGGGTGATATAAACACATTAATTGAGTATTCGCCTAAGTACAATTTTTTGGTGGAAGAAATCAGTGTAAAGGATATTGACCACATTGCCATAAGTAGCAGCAAAATTCGAAAACACCTCGAAGATGGAAATGTGGAAATGGTAAACACTTACCTGGGGCATCATTATATTTTAAATGGCACGGTTGTTAAGGGTAAACAACTGGGCAGGCAACTGGGCTATCCCACTGCCAACCTTTTACCCGACAGTACCGAAAAACTAATTCCAAAGCCGGGAGTTTATTTTACCGAAGTTTTGGTTAATAATCGACACTTTTTTGGCATGTTAAATATAGGTACTAACCCAACCACCGATACAGACAATGGCATTAAGATAGAAGTTCATCTTCTGGATTTTAATGAAGATATTTACCATCAACCCATACGTCTAACTTTTTTGAAACGTTTGCGTGATGAAAAAAAATTTAACGGACTCGCTGAATTAATGGCCGCTATTGAGCAGGACGAGGCCGACTGCCGGCAACTGATTAAAACTACATCTACTAAAAAACTTTCCGCATTAATATCAAACATTTAATACTGCCAATAAAATTAAAAATTAACCTGGTAAAAAAACATGATTAAAAAACATTTGTCTTTACTGCTTTTTATGGTGTTTGGTTTGGCCATAAACGCACAGGTAGAGTTGCTCGACTCCGTTAGTTTGGCATTGTATCAGGAATACACTGATTTAAATGCCGCTCTCGAAAATCCAAACAATGTGATTAAACTAACCCTGCGCAAAAAAAAATACAAAGAGTTTCCGGTCGAGATTTATAAATTTAAAAACCTGCAATACCTGGATATAAGTAAGAATTCAATAAAGGAACTCCCGGACTCTATCTGCACATTTAAAGATTTACAATACCTTATTGTAAGTAAAACCGGTTTAAAAGTATTGCCGCGAACCATTGGCCGCTTAAAAAATCTAAAGCACCTAAACGTTAACCAAAACGATTTAAGTATGTTGCCTTTTAGCATTGGTGATTTGGAAAACCTGGAAGTAGCCGATTTGTGGAGTAATAATCTGGACTATTTTCCGGAATCGATGGCCAAACTAACCAAATTAA
>JADLED010000032.1 GCA_020846335.1 Bacteroidia bacterium | reverse complement strand
TTGGTAAAGAGCTTCTCTTAAATTTTTACCATACAAGGATTTATAAATGGTTTCAAGTTCTGTTTTTTGTTTGTTTGAAAGGTTTACGGGTATGGCTTCTTTTAATTTTGTTTCATCCACATCGGGAAACAATAGAGTAGTGCTGTTTAAGGCTTCATGAATTTGTGTGGCCACTTGTTTTAAATCGCCTTCAAATTCTTGCGGCACCACCTCAACCTCTTGTAAAGTACGCACACTTCCCAACACCTCCAGATGTTCAGCCTTTAAGTAACCACTTACTTTACCGGAAAAACCAAACACCCAGCCTTTTTCTGAACGCCAGGTTATGGTAAACATTTCTTCAGACCACAATTTTATAATTGGCATGCCACCATCGTTGTCGGTTTTGTAAATGCCCGTGATTTGCTTTACTGTGGCTTGTAGCGGAGGTTCAACCTTTGTGTAGCCATTTTTTTCGCTTGGTTCTTCCGTTATTTTAAAAGCCGAAAAAAGTGATTTTGTTTTGTTGCTGTTTTTGTGTGTGTAAATGCCCATGGGTTTAAATTGAAATTGGGTTTAAAACATAAATTAGGGTTGCCGGTTTTTGTTGAACTACAGGCTTATTCTAAGGTAATAATTTTTTTGAAACAAATTGCAGCGTTTTTTTACACTAATATCCAACCGGAATTAATGTAATACCTATTTGAAAATAAAAGTATTTTACGAAAACGAAAGGTTGGCATAAGCTGGGTTTTAGCGAGGTATTAAAAAAAAGAAATTAGGCCTTGGCGTTACCTGTAAACAACTTCCACGTTATTTTCTTCAATCATTTTTTTGAGATTGAACAGGGCATAACGCATGCGACCAAGTGCGGTGTTAATTGAAACATTGGTAAACTCTGATATTTCTTTAAAACTCATGTCGTAATACATGCGCATGAGCACCACTTCGCGCTGATCGACCGGTAAATCATTAATCAGTAAGCGTATGCTTTTTTTAAATTTTTGAGAAGCATCTTTTTCTTCCACATCGTCGTGATGGGCAATGGTATTAAACACACTTATCTCTTCACCGTCTTCGTTCACATAAACGGGCACCGGTGGCATTTTGCGGGCGCGACGAAAATGATCGATGATTAAATTGCGGGCAATGCGGATAACCCAGGGTAAAAATTTCCCTTCTTCGCTGTACTGGCCTTTTTTAAGTGTTTGTATCACCTTAAAAAATGTGTCCTGAAAAATGTCTTCGGCTAACTGACGGTCTTTAACCACCATCATGATGCACGAAAATATTTTCCGTTTATGACGGGTTAGGAGGATGGATAAAGATTCTTCGTTTCCGTTAATGTAGAGTTGAACCAACTCGTTATCGTTTTGCACTTGAATAGACATGTTTTTACCTGCTTTTGTTAAGATGAATGCGAGTAAATGTCTATTCTATACGATTTGGTTTAAATGATTTAAAACAAAATTAGGCTATTTGTCTGAAATGACCATGCCTAAATGTTAAAATCCTTTAAATTTTGAGCGAAAGTAGGTTTTGAATGAGTGAACGAAGGTTATTTAAGGGCGAAATAATTAAAAATTCGTTAAAAAAAGGGCATAAAAAAAGGGTAAGCTACTTCTATCGCACCGCTCAACCGCATACCCTTGCTCCGTTCCCAGCCTGGGGGATTCAGCAGGAGCTGGTCGTAGAAGACTTACCCGGTGCAAAGTTAACATTAATTTTTATTTTACGATTAAATTCGCAAAATTTGTGCTTATACAATTGCGTTATTTACGCAGTATTCTATGAATTTATCCATTGTTATCCCTTTATTTAACGAAGAAGAATCGCTTCCAGAGCTGCACCAATGGATTGTGCGCGTAATGGAAGCGAATCAGTTTTCCTACGAAATTATTTTTGTTGACGACGGTAGTAAAGACAATTCGTGGCAGGTAATTGAACAGTTGGCCACAAAAAACCCCCATGTTAAAGCCATTGGTTTTAGCCGTAATTATGGCAAATCGCCGGCATTACACATCGGTTTTGAAAAAGCCCAGGGCGATGTGGTAATTACCATGGATGCTGACTTACAGGACAGCCCCGATGAAATTCCGGAACTGTACCGCATGGTAGTGGAAGAGAAATTTGATTTGGTGAGCGGTTGGAAACAAAAGCGGTTTGACAATGCTGTGACTAAAAATCTGCCATCCAAACTCTACAACTACGCTAACCGCAAAATCAGTGGCATTCAACTTCACGACATGAATTGCGGACTTAAAGCTTACCGCAAAAAAGTTATTAAGAGCATTGAAATTTATGGCGAAATGCACCGCTTTATTCCGGTAATGGCCAAGGCTGCGGGTTTTGAGCGCATTGGCGAAAAGGTGGTGCAACATCAGGCCCGCAAATACGGGGTGAGCAAATTTGGCTGGAACCGCTTTATTAATGGTTTTTTAGACCTACTTACCATTACCTTTCTTTCAAAATTTGGAAAACGCCCCATGCATTTTTTTGGTTTGGTAGGCACCTTGTTGTTTATGTTGGGTTTTGGTTTTGCCTTTTATTTAGGCGCCTATAAATTTTACTGTTCGTTTATTGCCCACGAATCAGCGCGTTTACTCACCCAGCGGCCATCGTTTTATTTATCGCTCACCTGCATGATTATTGGCAGCATGATGTTTTTGGCCGGTTTTATTGGCGAGTTGATTTTAAGAAACAGTTCTATTCGCAACAGTTACCTGATTGATAAAAAAATAAATTAAAAGGCATGAGTCCTGAACCCAGAAAGAGGCCCAGGCGCATTCCTTACTCCCGCGAAGAAGTTGCGAATATTATTGCGTTTAAAAAACGTAAGGAGCAAATAACCTTGATTGCTTTTAAAAAAACCAGGGCTTATAAATATCAAAACCTGTTTAACATTACCTGTTTTTTTATTTATTGGGAATTGTTGTTTTGTTTGTTTGGTCCGGCAAGGTACACCACCCATTATTCTTTTAAGGTTACGCCCGATTACGGTGGACGCTACAATTCTGTGGGAAAACCCAACATAGCCGAACTCGATTTTTTTGGTGTTGATGGAAAGAGCTACAAATTTGTAGTGGACGAGTTTATTGATGTGCCAGACAATAATTCTTCGTTTTTGGTGGCCAGCGATTTTTTATTGGGTAAAGAATTAAAAGGTTCTTTTGGTAATAATGACAACACTTACAAGCTATTTTCGGCCAATCCTATTTTGCTGATTATTTTTATAACTCTGGTCACATCGTCGTTTGGTTATTACTACAACCTGAACCAAAATTCTTATTCGCTCATGTCGTTAACGGTTTTAAATGCTTTAACCTTACTGGGTTTGTTGTGTATTTAAAAAAGAGAGCGGTGCTATAGTTGCCCGCTCCCTTTTATTGAACCCAAAAAATAATTAAAGCTTATATCTTAAACTAATAATAAAGTTTTTTCCGGGAGCATTAATGCCACTCGCAAAAACGCGGTAACGGTTATCAGTCATGTTTTCAAAAGCCATGTTTACTCTAAAGTTTTTGGTGATGTTGTAACCCGCTCTGATATTGAGTGTGAACCAACCCGGCATAAATCCTTTGGCCGGATTGGCGCTGAACGCCGCGTTGTCTTCGCCGGAATTACTGTATTCTGATGTATTTTTCTTTGAATTGTAACGCACAAAAAATTCAGCATCAATATTTTTTTCCTTGTAAATTAAACTGCTTTGCCCAAACACGGGTGGTATGTGATCGAGTGGAAGCACGGTGTCTGTTTTGGAGTCGTTGTATCTGCCGTAGGTGTAATTGATAACTGTTTTAAAGGATAGGTTGCGGTTAAAATCCAACTGAGCACCGGCGGTAAAGCCATATATGTGTCCACGGTTTTTATTTTGCATGGATTGCACTTTGCTTTTAAGGCCATTAAATATTACCGAATCCTGTCCATTGTAAGTATCATTGGCCAAAACCATAATGTTTTCGATGGCGCTGTAAAATGCAGTCACGTCAAATTTGTAGTTTTTGTCAAACACCTTACTGATTCCCATTTCGAAATTGGTAACGTATTCGGGTTTCACGTTGCTGTTGGGTATGATTAAAATTCCTCCGCCACTTTCAAATAGTTTGGTCATGTCGTCCACGTTGGGCGAGCGGTAGCCTGTGTTTACCAACAAACTGATTTTGTAATTGTTATCTTCTTTCCAGGTAAAGCCAAGGTTACCGGTAAGGGCATTGTTGTTTTGTTCGGCTGTTTTATACGGAAATTTAAAAAATACAGTATCGCTAAAAGTTGATTTAAGGGTGTTGACCGAAAATCTTAGGCCATCGCTTATTACAAAGTTTTTGCTCACTTCGTAGGCATGCGACAGGTATAAGCCAAACAGATTGGTTTTGTTACCGCCGTCGGCATACCTTGTTGCAGCAAGACTTTCGGTATTGGTGGCCATGTTTAAATTTTTTGCGGTTGATTTTACATCGTTGTTTTGAAGTTCGGCTCCGTAGCGCAACTCGTGTTTTTCTTTCACACGTTTAAAAGCATCTATGTTTACTGAAAGTACACTCACGTTTTCCATTTGTGTTGTTCGGTTGTTATTTTGAAAACGGCGTGTAATTCTTTCCTGATTAATGTTCTGATAGGCGGCGGTGAGTTTTACATTATCGGTAAGCCTGGTTTTTTTACTGTAGTTAAAAGAATAGGCTGCCAGTAATCGTTTTTGCGGACCATAATTCCACTCGGCAAATTTTAGTGTTTTGCCGGAGTATTCGGTAAGCCTGTCGTAGCGTGGCAAATCGGATGACTGGCTGTATTGAAAATTTAAACCATGCACCGCATTTTCGGAGGCTTTGTAATTAAGACGTTGCATAAAGTCTATTTGGCTATAGGCCGTGCCAACCTGCAGATTGTTGTTTTTATTGAGCACCATGCTATCGCGGTTGCCAAAGCGTTTGGCATAATACACTCTGTCCCAATTATTGGTGGAGCCTGCAAGTTTGTTACTTCCGCTCATAAGGTCGCCAAAATTAGAGTAGGTAAAATTGGTAAAGGCCGCCACTTTTTTGCCACCCAGATTAAAGTCGAGGTGCCAGGTGTTTTCT
>JADLED010000031.1 GCA_020846335.1 Bacteroidia bacterium | reverse complement strand
TAAACCCAGCATGGTGGAGGTTTCGCCCTCGTTCATTTGCCAACCACCGGCAAGACTCTCATCGCTGCAATGTGTTACTACAAAAGAGCCAATGTTTTCGGAATACTGCAGGGCTCTTGCCAACATGCCCGCTTCTTTAATGGTATGCTTGTAGTCGCTAAAAGCCACTGCCCCCGACGATTTCATGTCAAACATTTCAGCCAGTTCCTTGCCTTTGCCTTCCACAGTAATGGTACCCATTGGCAAAACGTCCACCACCTTGTTTTTAGATTTATTAATGAGGTATTCTATTTGCGATTTATTGTGCAGCGCAGGTTGGTTGTAATTGTGTACGCACACAGTTGTAAAACCGCCCGCAGCGGCGCACTTAATTAAACTGTCTAAATCTTCCTTGTGTTCAAAGCCCGGGTCACAGCTCACAGTTTGCATGTCGAGCCATCCCGCCGAAACGCACAAATCCTTTGCTTCAATTACCTTAACACCTGGTTTGGCACTAATAGAACGTTTAATATCTGTAATAATGCCGCCTTCAATTAAAATGTCAAATGGTTTGGATTCGTAGGCGCTGTTATCTGAAATAATTTTGGCCTGTTTAATTAATATGTTCATTGCCTTTATTTTAATAGTCGAAGTAATGCCGTTTCAAGAATGATAAAACCCAGTGCTAAAAGTATAAATAATTTCCATAATTTTTTTCCACCATCAGCCTGCAACACCTGTTTGCCAATATCGGCCTGCGTGTCTTCTATCAGCGAAAAATTCTTTAATCCCTTTTCCGAAATAATAGCTGCCAGCTCAGTTTCCGTATAGCCCACCAAATCCGACTCGCGGCGCGAATAATTAAAGGCCAATGGCAACAATGCTGCACCGTTGCGCCTTACTTCGTAAAACCCTGGTGTGTTAACCTGATTGCGGGTAAACATTTGCACGCCACTGTTAAGCAAACGGGTTTCGGGTATTAAATCAATGCTGTTGTTAAGTTGAACAATGTGTGGCGGTTGTTCGCCTGCACCGGCATTGTTTTTTAACTGCACCAGTTGATTGGTGTTGGTTTGATAAAACAAGGGAATTGGTTTTAAAGCCGTGAAACAAATGCGGTAGATGGTAGGCACAAAAAGGGCGTGCCGCGAAAAGTTGCCTGACTTGTCGTTTAAAGCCGATGCAAACAAATACAAGGTGGCGTTGTTAAATTCGGTTTTGCCAAAAAAATCATCGTTGTTCTGAAGTTTTAAAATGCTTTCAAAATCAAGCTGATTGCCTTTGCTGAATTTATAGTGTTTGTTTATCTGAGGCAAATTCATGCGGTCTTCAATTTTTTCGAACACCCCGGCATAAAATCCCGAAGCATCGTCGGGCTTATTGGTTTTCAGGCTCGAACTGTCCTGAATGCCCAGCATTGGCAGCTTAAGGGCTGCCAGCGCGTTGTTGTAAGAATCGGTATTGCCTTGTGCCGATGGAATAATAACAATGGCACCGCCCTGATTGCTGAATTTAATGAGTTCAGAAAGCAAACCGCTGCTCAGGTCGCTGAGTTGATTCAACACCAACACATCGCAGGTTTTAAATAAGGCATAATCAATGGTCTGTTCTTTGCACACATTCAATTTAAAAATGCTGTCGATCTTAAAAATGGCGGTAAACGAATTATCGGCCTCCACTTCTTTACCATTAATTAAAGCCACCTCAACATTTACTTCGGAGTTAAAGGCAAAAAATAATTCGTCGTCAAAAGTTACAGGGTAGTCTTCAATTTTTATACTTCCAAAATTAAAACCACTCTGCTTGCACTCAAATGTAAATTTCACTTCGGTGTTCGAATTGGCATCCAGCGAAAACGAGGCCAGTGCCACCTGTTGCTGATTTAAAAAGAGTTTGGCCGAACCAATGTCTAAGCGGCTGTTTCCTTTATTAACCAAACGTGCATGCAATTTTTGAATAAAACCTTTTTGTTGAAGGGGGCTCTCGAACCAACAACTGTCTATAAACACATTGTTTACTTCGTTGGCTTTAATGGGCACTAAACAAGTGCGCAAGCCTGTGTCGGGTTTTGCGGTTAAAAGGTCGAAGGTGGATTTTTGCGCGTCGGAAAAAATAAATAAACGTTTGTTGGGCGCAGTTGCTGTGGAAATAAATTCGGTCTGGCGTTTTAAGACATCGCTTAAACGGCGCACGGCCGGAGAAATTTTAAGTTCGTCGATGGCATTAAGGGCATCTTCGCGGGTAAGCAGACGTTGGTGCCGGCCTTCAAAATCGTTGGATAAAATCTGAAAACGATCGGCGCTGCTGTAGGCTTTAACCACTTCTTTGGCACGCAGTTTGGCAATATCGAACACCGGGCCCTGGGCATTTACATTTTGTGTGCTGAACGAATTATCAATATAAAGTCCAATAGCATTGTTGCCTGATTGTGCCGCGTTTCCGTTTTTGCCGGGAATAAAAGGTTGGCAAAAGGCCAGTACCAAAGCGCTAATGGCCAAACAGCGGCAGGCCAAAATCAACAACTCTTTTAAGCGCGAGCGCGATTTGCTTTCCTCCTGCAGTTCTTTTAAAAACTTAACATTGGTAAAATACACCTTTTTGTATTTCCTGAAATTGAACAGGTGAATGATAACAGGAACCGCTACCGCCAATAATGCCCATAAGAACAAGGGGTGTACAAACGTCATAAGCTCTAAAAATACAAATTTTGCCATTAGCCGGGCAAAGCTTTTTATTAAATAAAACTAAATGGACTTTTTTGCAGGCCTGTTTCTATTTTTACTAACTTTACTTAAAACAAGGCTTATGAAATCTGCTATTGGCTCCATACTTAAAAACCTTGTGCTGCTTGGTATTTTGGCACTATCGGCACTTAATTTTTTTTACAACTGGCTCAATTGGCAGGAACTTTTAGCGGTGCAGTCTGTTGCAGGCCTCCTGTATGTTTTTATTAGCTGTTACGAATTTTTAAACACCAGTTACAAAGCCTCCTTACCTGTAAAGCGTTTTCCTTATTTCAACAACAGTTACTTTATGTTTAAGGCACTGAAAATATCGGTGTTTGTGGCTTTTGGGCTTTTGCTCATTACCTCGGGCAGCAACGTAAAATACCTTTACCCCATTTGTTTTACCATAGCCATAACCGAAACCGTGATTACGATTCTAAAATACAGGCGTGGCTTGTGTTTTGTAAACATTTACGCCAACTACCTGTTGATTTCGCAGGACAAAATCACCAAAATTTTTGCCAACGAAATTAAGTTGATTGAATTCAGACACGATATATTTTATGTGGTAAAAAACAACGGTAAAAGTTTCCAAATTAAAATGGAGCACATCGAAAACCGCGAGCTTTTTTTAAACGACCTCAACGAGTGGATTACCCGTAACAACATTTCCATCAGCAGCGAATCGAAAGGCAAAATCGGCAATTCAATAAGTATGAGTAAGTGAGTATCACCACTCCCTTTTACGATGTTTTATTCTCTATCAGTATTAAAAAAAATCCCCCTTTTGAAACCAAACAAAAGGGGGCTTAACTTTACCTTGTAAACCAATCCAGCCCAATAAGGCTTTGTGACATATTTACCAATACGACGTCTGATTACTCCTGGTTGGGTGGATTAAACATTAATTTTAAAATACCATAAGAAACAATATCCTTAGCAAAAATTAATCTCTGCCAAAACAATGGCTAAATGCGATTCGTTTTAACCATTGCAATATAATACATTTAACAAAAATTATTTATAGGAAACCGCAAAAACCGCATTGCCATTACTAATGGTGATGGATTGACTGCCATTTTTTAATACACAATTAAACGTGGCCTTTACCTTTTTTGTGCGTTCGCCCAAGGAATTCAACTCCCAATAATTTTCAGGTTCACTAACAATGTCGAAACGGCTGGTGGCTGGCTGCATAAAATTGCGGGTGGTGTATACCTTACCATTGGCATCGGTTAATAGCAGTGTTACCGTGGCCTTTACAGCAGGATTATTAACCGGTTTAAAACTGGCCTTAAAATTTGCGTGGCAGTTGCTCTCTAAAGAGGCGGGTAGCTGATGGTAAGCCACACAGGTATCGCCGCAGGCATCCACTAACAAAAGGCTGGCCCTGTAAGGCAGTCCGCTGAGTGCGTAAGTATGTTTGGGATTTGCCTCTGTTGAAAGCGCGGTGCCATCCCCAAAATCCCACAGGTATTTGTAAGGGGCCATACCACTGCTTTTTGCCGAAAAAGAATAAATTAAATCGGTTACAGAGGCCTCGCGGCTCACCATTACTTCTGTTTGCAACGAATTACCAATTCTAAACTCGTTGGTGTGCGAAGAGTTGCAGCCGCCCACGCCATCGTCGTATTTTAAGGTAATCTGGTATTTTTTACGGGCGTCTAATTGTACCGCGCAGGAATAGGAGTTAAAACCCAACTTGGTTTGTCCGTCATCCACTGTCCACGAATAGGTTGAGCTGCTTGTGAATGGTTTTTCGGGCACAAAGCTGGCCTTGTAATAAAAGGGATCGGTGCTGATGTCGTTGTAAAAATGCTGCCCCTTCATTAAAGCCGTATCCACCTGCATGGCTGTGCCTTTAGCGGCAGGTCGCACATCGTTAATTAAAATGCTCAGATTGTACCAGCAAGCGGCACCACAGTTTTTTTGTTTTAACTGACCTTTAAACACATTGATGCCAATTACCGAATCGTAGTAATTCGAAGCAAACATGTAATAATCGTTATTTCCGGCTTCGAGCAAAACATTTTCAGAACCAACATTAAAGGCGGCACTAAACTCCGGTGTGTTTGTTTCCTGCAAGGGTACTTCTTTTTTCCGGCAGGAAGTAAATGCAAGCAGCGAACAAAAAATTAAGTAAATACCTAATTGTTTCATAGTTTATTTATCAAAAAGTGTGTATTGTAAACCCAGTCTTATTCCTAATGGCGATTCGTTATTTTTTATGGTAGCCGTGTTGCTAAATATGTCCGACAGGCCATAAACAAATTCGGTATTAATGGCCATGCGTTTGGCCACTTGCATTTTATAAAAGGCTGTAAGCATAAAGCTATAAGGTTTGGCGCAGGTATAAACACCGCTTGTAATGGTGTTTGGATTATACGTCGTAGCGCCTTCTTTAATCTGATAGGTTTGCACCGTGCTTTTTGCAAAAGCCAGATACCCTGCATTAAAGCCCAAACCAATTTGGTTATTGGCATTTAACTGATAATACATTTTTAGTGGAATGGCCAGATAAATGAGGTTCTTGCTGCTAATAGAAGCGCCTGAAGTAGAATAACCAAAATCATAATTTTTATTTATTACTTCATAAAATTTCTGACTGGTGTTGCCCAGGTTATACACCTGAAACCCTGCACCAATGGCCATTTTTTTGCTCAGGTAATAACCGTAATTAACACCGCCATAACCGTTTAATCCTTTGCCATCCTTACCGGCAGCGGTATTCCAGCCAAAATTATAATTGGCACCGGCTTCCACATTGGCAAAATGCGTTTTGTGTTTACGTTGTTGTTTGTAATAATCATCGTCGTAGCGGGGCAATAATACAAAAGCACCATTGTGTAACTCTTCCGGCTCGTTGTTGGATGAAAGGTTTAATAAGGTGAGGTATTCAAAGTCAAGCTCAGCTTCGGAATTAGTAATTTCCGGTGTCGCTCCGGATTCGGTTGCAGCAGTTTGGGACTGCTTGGTATTGGCATTGGCAGACTCAACGGTGTTAATTTTAAGCGGCGCGTTTTGTGGCTCCATGGCAAACAAAGGGTCTGCCACCGGAATATTTTTGGCTGAGGAAAATACCATTGGTGTTCCGTTATTTTGTTCTGAAGAATTTAACACCGGGCTGCTTTCGTTACTTTCTGTGGTTGTAAGCTGAGTTTCTTCTGATGTTTGTGGTTTTTTAATACCTGCTGTTTGGCTTTTGATTTCAGGTTGGCTGGCTGCCCTGACTAACAATGCATTGTGTTGAAGGCTTTTGTTGGCAGTGTTGGTTTGTTCGGTAACCGGTGCAGGAATAACTTCTGATTTAACCTGAGAATTGGTTGCTGACTGAGGCATTGTTGGCGCTTGTATTGCCTCTGCTGGGCCTTGATTGACGCTTGCAGAAACATTGGCTACCTCAGGTTCGGTTGCAGGTTTTAGGGCCAGTTGGGTGTTTGCTTCACCACCGCTGTTCATCATCCAAATAATGCCAATTGTGGCAACACCCAACACCACGGCCGGAATGGCCATTTTGCGCATAAGGGAGGTTCCGGCCACACGACGTTCGGCGTCCAAGAGGCCACTGGCTTTTTCCCAATTGGCGGGGTCAAATGGATAGGAGGCCTGCTCCACTTTTTCCTTTATTCCTTTATCAAATTCTTCTTCAAAACTCATCTTTCTAACTGCTATGTGTTAAACTTTTACCAATATGCTTTGTTCTATAAATACTTTTAATTTTTGTCGTGCCGAATTAAGGTGCCACTTGGATGTTCCTTCGCTAATGGCCAGCAAATCACCTATTTCTTTGTGCGAATACCCATCAATCACATACAGGTTAAATACCTTTTTAGTGGCTTCGGGCAATTTGTTTATTTCTTCGAGAATTTGGCCACAATCTAATTTTCCCAAGGCTTCGTTCACTTCCGAATAATCCGAGTTGTCGAAGTATTCCTCCACATAAGTGAGTTTTTCTTTTTCACGTTTACGTTTGCGGTACTCGTCAATTAAGGTGTTTATCATTATTCGCCTTATCCAGGCCTTAAATGGGATGTCGGGTTTATATTGAGCCAGATTTTTGAGGATTTTTAAATAGCCCATATTCAGTACTTCGGAAGCAGAATCTTTGTCGTGCATGTAGCGCATGCAAATACTCATTAAATAGCCGTAGGATTCTTTATACAGCTCATATTCAGCCTTGCGGTCGTGCTTTAAACACAGTGCTATTAAGTGTGGCTGAATATTCATAATACCTTATCTGAACGGACATGGCATGCCCATTGTATTTATTACGAATAAAGATAGTAAAAAGTTGGGTAATTTAAAATAAGCAGTTACCTGAAAATCAAGCGCTTAAGAAATATCACTTAAAAAAGAAGTAAAGCTACTTAGTTTTTAAGCATTTGAAGCAGTTTGCCCAATTTGTCTTTTAATTCAACACGGTTTACAATCTTGTCTAAAAACCCATGTTCCAAAACAAATTCGGCGGTTTGAAAGCCCTTTGGCAAATCTTTACCAATGGTTTCCTTTACCACACGTGGCCCTGCAAAACCAATCAGAGAACCGGGTTCGGCAATGTTTAAATCGCCCAACATGGCGTAACTGGCGGTAACTCCACCGGTGGTGGGGTCGGTCAATAAAGAAATGTAGGGTATTTTATGTTGCGCCAACTGACTGAGTTTGGCCGAAGTTTTTGCCATTTGCATGAGCGAAAACGCGGCTTCCATCATACGAGCGCCACCACTTTTGGAAATGATTAATAAGGGTGATTTTGTTTTAATGCAAAAATCGATTGAGCGCGATATTTTTTCGCCAACCACGCTTCCCATACTTCCACCAATAAAGCCAAAATCCATGCAACACACCACAAGTTCGTTGCCATTTACCTTGCCATAAGCGCAACGTAGGGCATCTTTTAATCCGGTTTTTTTAATGGTATCGGTTAGTCGGTCGGTGTATTTTTTGGTATCGCTAAAATCGAGAGGGTCGCCGCTCACCAAATTTTCGTGCAATTCGGTAAACTGGTTGTTATCAAAAATTACTTCAAAATATTCTTTGCTGCCTATTCTTTCGTGGTAGCCGCAATCAGAGCAAACGTACTGATTGGCAACATGATCCTGCACGGTGTGTATTTTTTTACATGAAGGGCATTTGTACCACAATCCTTCCGGTGTTTCCTTTTTTTCTTTTGTGGACGTTGTGATTCCTTCTTTTAATCGTCTAAACCAACCCATTTTGAAATGTTAAATGATGAATGAAAAATGGTGAATTTTTGATGCTGTCAGCAATAAAATCCGCCATTTAAAATTTATAATTTCTAAGCGATAGTCACCGTTTTATCCAGATAAACGTCCTGAATGGCGTTGAGTAAACCTACTCCTTCGTTCATTGGTTTCTGGAAAGCCTTGCGGCCGCTGATTAAGCCCTGACCTCCGGCGCGTTTATTGATTACTGCGGTTGTTATGGCTTCGGCCAAATCGCCGGCACCTTTACTTTCGCCACCGCTGTTAATTAAACCCATGCGGCCCATGTAGCAATTGGCCACCTGATAGCGGCAAAGGTCTATTGGATGATCGGTGGTGAGTTCGGAATACACTTTGGCGTGTGTTTTACCAAAATTAATGGCTGTGTAACCGCCGTTTTTGTCGGACAATTTTTGTTTGATAATATCGGCCTGTATGGTAACTCCCAGGTGATTGGCTTGTGATGAAAGGTCGGCCGCAGTATGGTAGTCAACACCGTCTTTTTTAAAGGCATTGTTGCGGGTGTAGCACCAAAGCACGGTGGCCATGCCCAGTTCGTGTGCCATTTCAAAGGCTTTGGCCACTTCCACAATTTGTCGCGACGATTCGGGTGAACCAAAATAAATGGTGGCGCCTACTGCGGTTGCGCCCATGTTCCAGGCATCTTTTATTGAGCCAAACATGATTTGATCGAATTTGTTTGGATAGGTTAAAAATTCGTTGTGATTGATTTTTACAATGAAAGGTATTTTGTGAGCGTATTTGCGAGCCACAGAACCTAACACGCCGTAAGTAGAAGCTACTGCGTTGCAACCACCTTCAATGGCCAGCTTTACAATGTTTTCGCTGTCGAAATAAATTGGATTTGGTGCAAAACTGGCACCGGCGCTGTGTTCAATGCCTTGGTCAACCGGCAAAATGCTCATGTAACCAGAACCGGATAAACGGCCTGTGTTATAGAGTTGGTGCAGGCTGCGGAGCACTTGCGGATTGCGATTAGAACCGGCAAATATACGGTCAACAAAATCGGCACCGGGTAAATGAATGTGTTCTTTTGCGATTGTTTTACAGGTATGGTTTAATAAACTTTCTGCGTTAGCGCCTAATAGTTCTGCAATTTTGTTTGGCATATTTTGATTTTTGAAATGGGTAACAAATATAATAAAAAAACCCCGCCAAAGGCAGGGTTGTAATTTGAAAACAAATTTTTACTCGTTAACCATTACCATTTTAAATGGCACGTTAATGATTGCCTGATAATCTTCACCGGCTTCCAACATATCTTCATCATCTTCTTCGTAATGCCAGTTAATGGTAACAGAACTTCCGCCTTTGTTAATGCCTTCGAGTTTTTTAAACACATCTAGAATACATTTTGAAGAGGATGTATTAAAATATTCCAACTGCACATTCACAGTGGTTGAAGGTTTGGCAACTGCTGCGTATTTGTCTAAAGCATCTACAAGGGGTTTGTAAAATTCAATAGAGTTCTCTGGAATTGAACGACCTTTTACTTCTAATATGCCACCATTCAGATCAAAGTTGATGCTTGGTGTTTTAGGTGTGCCTTCAATAGAGTATTTTTCCATAGTTATGTATTTTTAATTTTGTTGATTTGATACTTTGATATTAAGCGTAAAGAACGAAACTTTATTGTCAATTTCCAAAAAATTATACTCTAACTTTTCACCAGTTTTTCGGGCAATATCAATCATCCCTAATCCACCGCCGCCTTTCATCGACATCTCGCCGTTATTGAGTACTCTTTTGTAATATTCTTTTAATTCTTCCTT
>JADLED010000030.1 GCA_020846335.1 Bacteroidia bacterium | reverse complement strand
TGACTTTATGTTGAATGTTGGCAAATAATCTGCCAATGTCCGGTTATCCGGAACCTGTAATTTACGTTTCATTTCACCGGTATTAAAGCCTACGAACAGGGCTTCATCGCCTTTGCTTATTACAATGGCAAAGCCTTTATCATCAAGACCAAGCGCATAAATTATGGCTGATAGTTTTTTCTCTTATTTGGTTAGTTGTTCACGGGCGGTGATGCGCGCCACATCCAATAAGCGTTGTTCAATAATTTACCATTTGCGTGTTTGCACAGCAAAATAGGTTTGTGCAAACGCAATTTCTGTTTTTGCCGGGTCGCCTTTTTGTGTACTTAAACAACAGACTTATCTTGCTAATGCCATGTCATCAATTTAACGGTTAGATCCACTGCCCAATTCGACCATTTTGCTGACATCAGCAAAATGGTCTGAAAGCTTCTCTCCCGCATTATTACAGTCCTCGCGGGCCTTGTTTGATGCGTTGTAAAAATTGCACCATTGGGTGCAACCGGGTATGGTTTGTAATTCTCCGGCACTCCGGCATTCCACTCCATTGTGAATGTAACAGGCGTTTTCAAATTCTTTAAAGAGTTGTTCAATCAGTTATTTTTCATGATTAATAAGTTCATGAGTTTAAATATTTATTGTGTTAATGTTTAGTAAAGATAGTTTTTAAGGCAAATTGTGCTTGCTATTAATTGTCGCTAGTGGGTTTAAGGGCTAACAAATATTAACAGTAAGCCACTAATGCCGCAAAAATAAACTTAGTGCTCTTTTCTATAATTTACATATATTCACACATTGATTTTATGGGAAATTACATTTTTTTAGTGTTGGTTTTGGCTTCCTTTTTTGGAATGGCCAAGTTGTTTGCCAAGGCCGGTGAGGCTGCCTGGAAGGCTTATGTGCCGGTTTATAATTTTTATGTGTTAGCCAAACTCATGGGCAAACCATCCTGGTGGTGTTTAATAATGATTGTGCCCGGCGTTAATATTATCATGTATGGTGTTTACGGTTTTAATGTGGCCCGTGCATTTAATAAACCCAGCAATCAGGATTTGTTGTTTGCCTCGCTGCTACCTTACATTTTTTTTGTAAAAATTGGCATGGATACTACCGCCAAATTTGTTGGTCTTGATAAATTTAAAATTGAACCCAGTTCCATTATCCGCAACTGGATTGACCCTGTTATTTTTGCTGTAATTGCTGCTTCCATTATCCGTGGTTATTTTATTGAGGCCTTTACAATACCGACTTCTTCGCTCGAAAAATCGTTGATGGTGGGCGACTTTTTATTCGTAAATAAATTTGCCTACGGTCCTAAAATTCCACAAACGCCTTTATCATTCCCATTTGCTCATCACACCTTGCCTTTAAGCGAAACTAAAAAATCGTATCTCGAATGGATTAAGCTGCCCTACTCCCGTTTGCCTGGTTTTGGTTCGGTTAAAAATAATCAGATTGTGGTGTTTAATTATCCGGATGGTGACACGGTTTTACTGAAACTACAAAATGCCAGCTATTACCAAATGGTGCGCGACTACGCCCAGTTAATAAAAGCCGATTACGAAAGAAACGGACAAGCTGCCGGTAAAACAGATGCCTTTTACAAATCGGAAGCCTGGCACTTTTTGAACGACCCTGAGCGCAAGCCTCACGGCGAAGTGGTGGCCCGCCCGGTGGACAAACGCGACCATTACGTAAAACGTTGTGTGGGCATTGCCGGCGACAAGTTTGAAGTAAGAAATGGCAATGTGGTGATAAACGATGTGGTGCAGGCCATGCCAGTACACGCCCAACACCATTACATTGTGAAAGCTAAAACCAGTGTTTTTGGCGAGAATATTGAAAGAAAAGAAACCGGTGGTGTTATGTTGAGTAACGCCATTTTGCTTGATCAACTGGACATTTACATTTCGGAAGGCGAAAAACTGGGTGGTCGCTCATCGGTATCCGATACAGTTTTTTATGACTTAAACATGCCTGAAAGCACTGCGCAGAAAGTAAAAAGTTTGCCTGATATTTATTCGGTTACAAAATGGGTGGATTCGGCGAATCATTACGAACCTAAAATATTTCCGCACAACCCTGCCTACAAATGGAACAACGATAATTTTGGCCCATTGCAAATACCTAAAGCCGGCATGACTTTACCTATTGATACACACAATGTTTGTTTGTATGAAAAAATAATGAACACCTACGACAATGGCATACATGAAGTGTTGAGTAAAAACGGTCAAGTGTATTACGATGGAAATCCAATAACCAGCTATACGTTTAAACAGGATTATTATTTTATGATGGGTGATAACCGCCACAACAGCGCTGATAGCCGCAGTTGGGGCTTTGTGCCTTACGACCACATTGTGGGTTCGCCATTTTTTGTTTGGTTTAGCATGAAGTATTCCGAAAACAATCCTGTTAGCGGTAAATTCAGCCTGAGCAGTTTCTTTAAAAACAGCAGCGAGGGCAAATTCCGTTGGGAACGTTTTTTGTGTTATGTTGAAAATGGTCAACTGCATTCAATTAAAATTCCTTTCATTTTGGCAATACTTGCCATTTGGGGCTTCAATAAATGGAACAACAGACGCAGGCTCAAAATAGAGAAAGCCGAAGCAAAATAAGTCTGCTACTTGATTTTGCCAAAAGACTGAGCTGGTTTATCAGTGCCTGTGTGGCCTTGCTTGCCTTTTACTTTGTAAGAAAGTTTTTGTTTGATGTGATCCGTGTAAACAATCAGGACATGGCGGATACTTATCATTACGGTGATGCCTTGTTCGTAAAAAAAAGTTTTAATACTATTGAACACGGCGATGTTGTTTATGTTGAGTTTCCGCTTAAAGACAATGAGTTTAGCAGCACTCATTTTTTTCAACGTGTACTTGCCCTACCGGGCGATAGTTTTGAAATGCGTGAGAAAAAAGTTTTTGTAAATAATAAATGGCAGGAAGATTTATCCACCACTAAACACAATTACATAGTTATTTCGAACGCGGTTAAAATAGACAGCCTTTTTATGCTTCAACACAAATTGAATGAAGGTGGTCAGGTTTCGGATGAGTTTGATTACAGTTTTTCGCTTACCCAGGAACAAAGCATTACCCTTTCTAAAATAAGCACCATAAAAACGGTGAATCCGAAACTGGAAAAACCAGACAATTTTGACGAGGTATGCTTTCCTTCATGCAATGGTTATTGCTGGAACAAGGATTTTTATGGCAAAATTTATGTTCCTAAAAAATCGGACACACTGCTGTTGGACACGCTTAATATTAATTTGTATGCCAACCTTATTGGTGATTTTGAAAAGAACACACTCGAAGTAAGGCAGGATAGTATTCTGATAAATTCGGTTTTAACCAACAGTTATGTGGTTAAACAGAATTATTACTTTTTATTGGGTGATAACCGCGACAATGCCAATGATTCGCGGGTGTGGGGTTATTTGCCTGAAAATAAGATTAAGGCCAAGGTAATACGTCGCATTAAACGCAGCCGAAAATGACCATTTTGTTGAGCAGTGCCTACTGGCCCAATTTGCAATATTTGTTTTATCTTTTAAATGCCGAAAAGGTTTACATTGAGCAGCACGAACATTATCAAAAACAAAGTTTCAGAAACCGCACACAAATTCTTAGTGCCAACGGCGTGCTGGATTTATCGATACCGGTGATAAAAAAAGCGCCCAAAGAATTTACCAGAGACATTGAAATAAGTTACGCCGAAAACTGGCAAACCAAGCATTGGCGGGCCATTACAAGTGCCTATAAAAATTCGCCGTATTTTGAATATTTTGAAGACGAGGTAAAAGTGTTTTATACGCAGCGCTATCAAAAGCTACTCGATTACAACTTGGCTCAGATTACTGCCCTGTTTAAAATTTTAAAACTGCCAAAAGAAATTCAACTTACCGAAGAGTATATTAAAGATGCTTCGTCTTACACTGATTTACGCGAACGCCTACATCCAAAAAAAGACTTTTTATCCGACACATTTAGTTCGGAATTACTATTAAAACCGTATTACCAAACCTTTGAAAATAAATTTAAGTTTCACCCTAATTTAAGTGTGTTGGATATTTTGTTTAATAAGGGCATTGAAACCACCAATTTACTCAAAATCAATTCAACGGGCTTTTAGCGTCTAACGGAGTATTCGGTTTTGGTTTTGTTTCCAACCTTGTCTTCCACTTCTAAACGCAAACTCAGATGTCCCGTAGGACTTTCCTCATCGAAATGGCAAACCAATAAATCGGATTTTGCATCGTATTCGGCCAACACCCACTGATTGTTTATAAAGAGTTTGTATTTGCCAATACCACTTTGCGAATCGCTGATTATAAAAGATACTGTATTTCCAACACTTGCCTTTTTACCTTTTTTTGTTTTAAACGCAGCACTTACTTTCGGTGCCTGATTGTCTAAACTTAACTGAAACCAACCCAGGGATTTTACTGCAAAATAAACCGAGTCTTTTTTTATTAGCGGCGTGTAAAATGCTGACCCGTTTTTAAGTACCAGTTTTTGTTTCTCCTTTGCATATTGCGAAGGCACTTTAAAACCCAGTGTTACCGCACTTTTTAGGTTGGCGTCGCTTGGCAACACAATTAATTTGCCCGTGGTTTCAATGGTATTTTCAACTATGAGCGGCGTAGAATAAAATAAGGTGTTGGCCGGTATTTGAATAAACATTTTGTCTTTTTTAATGGAAAAATTTTTAGTACAATTCACGAACACATCGCTTTTAATGGATGGGGCTGTGTATTTACTTAGTTTGTTGCTGCGAATAAATAACTGCACGTCGTTCTGATTTCCCGTCTCATCGTTTACTACTAATTTCAACATGTGAAAATTGGTATCGTTGATTACAATTCTTCCTTTGTTAACCGCTTTGGTAATAAATTCCTTTGGATAAACCGTTGATAAAAAACACTTCTGGTATTTAAAATTTCCCTGTGTTTCGCTGTACTCATTGATATAACGCGTATCGTCGAATTTAATGCCGCTGAGTTTGTGTGAATAAATCAAACGACCATCGTAATACAATTTTACCATGTAAATGTTGTTGGGGCTGCCTGTGGGCGTAAAGCGATCGATGCCCGAAAAGCCAATGCCAATAATGGATTGATCAAGAGTAAACAACGAATAATCGGAAAGTAATACGTCGTCTTCGTTAGGATTGATGCGAACCGTTTTATGCAATTTGGGTACCAGTGTGTCAGACAAATTATAAAAGGCAATGGATTGAATCATTGGTTTAGTTACATCGTCGAGTTTGTAATACTCCAGCGGATTATAGGGTGCCTCCGTTTTTTCATCACGTACTTCAAAATGCAAATGAGGTCCGGTGGAACTGCCCGTGCTGCCTGATAATCCAATAATTTCGCCCTTTCTTACAAAAACCGTGTTGGGTTTTGGAAAAATTTCAACTTCAAAACTTTGCTGGGCGTACTGTTCTTTTTTTACAATGTCACCAATTTTTAATCCATAAGAATTAAGATGTCCATACAGGGTTACCTTTCCATTAGGATGTGTAATATAAACACATTTACCGTATCCGGTGGCACTAACTTTAATGCGCGAC
Source organism: Bacteroidia bacterium (assembly GCA_020846335.1). Classification (GTDB taxonomy): domain Bacteria; phylum Bacteroidota; class Bacteroidia; order B-17B0; family Aurantibacillaceae; genus Aurantibacillus. The sequence goes on along the minus strand of JADLED010000030.1, from coordinate 8,027 downwards.
ACATACCCTTCGGCGGCGGCGTAAACCGGTTGATCCACCTGCCCTCCTGTTGAAAAATCCAAGCCTGCATGAAAATGATTGGGACGCAATTCGCCATAATTGGCAGTTAGCACACGTGGCGAATCAAGTGGCCACACAAAGGTTACGGGCTTTTGTGCACTCAAAGCCATTGTTATAACACTTAATGCTAAAAATAAATTAAACCGCATCAACTTCCAATTGCCTTTGGTTAACTATATTAAAGAAGCAATAAAAAAAAGTAAAAAAAAGCACACCGGCGGCCGTTTGCAACATACTTTCCACAAAAAAATTTAAAACTATGAGCAATGCAAATATTACGGCAATAAAATTACGACGTTTAATGGCCTTTATTAGTTGCCAAAAAGTTAGCATGAATAAAATTATTAAACCAATCAACCCAATGCCAACACCGGTTTGTAAATATTGGTTGTGGGCATTCAGTTTGTGTTCGTAGGCACCGGTGAGGCCATTCTTTTGGTAAGCCTGATACAGTTTATTATTCGCATCTCCTACACCTACGCCCATCCACAAGTTATTTTTTATAATGCCTACAGACTGTTCCCAAATGAGCAACCTAACGGTGGTACTTTCAGAAGAGGCTCTGTCTATCTGACCATTGCTTACCGAGAGCATGGTGCGCATTCTGTTAAAAGGGGTTGGAAAAATCTTCGACATGGTAAATAGGGAAGCCACCAGCACAAGCAGGGAGAAGCTAACTGATCGGAAATTGATTTTATCTGCAAATTTATAAAGTAGGATTAAAGGCAAACAAATAAACAAACTGATAATGCCCAATTTGGATGAGCAGAGAAAAACCGTGATGATGAAAACTAACACAAAAAAATAAGAGCTGTAAAGAATGTTCTTTTGCATATTAAACCATTTTGGATAAAGCACCAACACAAAGGTTATTGCTAAAACAAGGTACATGGCAAAGTAAGATGCGTGAATAAAATCTGAAAAACTGGAATAGAAAAAATATTCAGGATGCCCGTTAAAGGCAAAATAGGTGGCCCTTGCCAGAAGAAGAATGCAGGCAAAGAAACAACCTGACACAAAAGATATTACTAAGCGCCGCAAAACATGAACTGGCCAACTGAAGCAGAACAGCAAGTAAGGCATGATAATGAAACTGAATTTAATTTCAATGGCCATCATGGCTTCTGCGGTATCGGTAGATAAAACAGCGCTAAGACAGGTAATTATAAAAAACAATACCGACCATTTGAACCCTTTGTTTTTAATTCCTTCCCGAATGTTGCGCAAATCGCTGTTAAAAAAGGAAACAACTAACCAGAGTATTACAATTACAGGAAGCACAGAGGCTCCAAACGGGAGGCAAAAACAAAATAGTGTTGGAAAAAAAATAAATAATCGCTGACTAACTGAAACAGACATACCAAACTATTTGTGGAATACAGCTAAGATATGACTTCTTAATGGGCGAATGTTAAACAAGGAATAGAATTTACCAACACGTCGGCCAATTGGTGGTGCCAGAGTAATTTTTTGAATAACAACCTGTTTGGCCTTCGGAAAAAGTTTCTTTGTTTGCCCAATGGTAACCTTGCGAACGGCCTTATTTTTTGGATTGTTATAAATGAAGTCGTACCATAAAATAAAACCTCCTGGTTCCAGTAAATCCCACATTTTTGCAGCGAGTTTTTCTCTGTCATCCTGATTCAAAACTGAAGTAAATACGGTTGACTGAAACACGCAACTAAAAGTTCTTCCAAAATTAATATCAATGGCATTTCCCTCAAACAAAGGAATGCGGGGATGATGTTCTTTAATCACTGCAATTCTGTCGGGAAGCAATTCGTTCAGAAATATCTGCGATTCATTAAGGCCGCATTGTTTAAATATGTTTGTGTTTCCGCCTAAACCTGCGCCAATTTCTAAAATGGTACCTCCCGGTGGAAAATATTCCTTCATGAGTCCACTCATCTTTTCAAGCAACTCTGCATCCACCCTTTGCGAATAGGCCGATGTGTAAAGGTTCTTCTTCAGTCCCCTTTCTGCATATTGGTTTATGATGTCTTTTTCAAGTTGACTCATAACGTGTTTAGTAACTTCAAAAAATTATTGGCAATTATTTCGCGGTTAAAATGTGCGTTTACAAAATCCCTTCCATTTTTGCCCAATGCTTCTGCTTTATTTTTATCTGAATAAATTACCTTAATTGCTTCCGTTAATTGTTGTGCATTGCCTGGCTCAAAGTAAATGCCGCAGTGCCCTTTATTTATAAACAGTTCACGGGCTTCGCCATCAACACCCAATAATACCGGCACTTCCATGGCCAGATTTTCAAACAGTTTAGAGGGTATTGCGCCCAAAAATAAGTCCAGCTTCTTTAAAGGCACAATGGCGGCGTTAATACTTTTTAAAACCGAAGGCATTTCCTTTTTTGTAACAGGCTCCAAAAAAATAACATTGTGCAGTTGCCGTTGTTCCTTTAATTTGAGAAGTTTTTCTTTTTCGGGACCGCTGCCCATTAACACAAATTTTAGTTGTGGCGTGTCTAAAAAATTTACCGCTGCTTCTAAAATAATTTCCAAACCCTGGGCAATGCCAATTATGCCAGCGTATAAAAAAACTATGTCTGCTTCAGTCAATCCATTTTTAGAGCGCCAATCACTTTTTTGTATTTGCGAGGGATTATAATAGGATAAATCGACTCCATTGGGTAACCAGTAGGTTTTAACTCCCGGAAATCTGCTGTTTATATTTTGGCAAATGCCCTGAGTTTGCCCGGTTACCAGCACCGATTTCTTATACAAACGTTCTTCGAGGCGATAAGCCATGCCTAATAACTGCTTATTATTTACAACTCCGAGTTTTTCAGCACTTTCGGGCCACAGGTCGCTTACATTAAAAATTAATTTTGCTTTTTTCTTTCGCGAAAGGTACAAGGCGCTGTATCCCAAAAATAATGGTGGCGATTCGCACATTAAAAAATCGAATTCACTCAGGTGTCGGTTACCGCGAATGGCGCTTGAAACAACAAATGAGAAATAATTTCGGAGCCGCGCCACAATGGATTTACTTTGCGACACATAAATGGAAGACCGGTAAACCTTAATGCCTTCCATTTCTTCGTAATGCCATTTAAGCCCCTCGTAGTTTTTATGAATTTTCATTTGAGGGTAGTTTGGCATGGCTGTTAATACACTCACCTCAACACCCGCCTTGTGTAAACGCACAGCCAGCTCAAAGAGGCGGTTTTGCGGGGCTCCCACCTCGGGAGGAAAATATTGTGTGAGTATTAAAAGTTTCAAAATTATTCTTTTAGTGCTTCGTAAAATGCTTTGTGTATTTTTCCGCGAATGCCCAATTTGGTCAGTTTATTTTCTTCGGCATCGGGATAAACGCGGTTACTGAGGAACACCACAATTAATCCGTTTTTTGGATCGGCCCAGGCAAAGGTGCCCGTAAAGCCGCTGTGGCCAAAGCTTTCGGCGCTGCACTCGGATGTTACAGGACTTTCCTTTTTTGGGTCCATTTCCGGTTTTTCAAAACACAGGCCCCGACGGTTTTTGGGGCAAAAGTGGCAGGAGGTAAAATCCTTTACAATCGCGCTGTCTAAAACTCTTCTTCCGTTTAATTCGCCCTTATTAAGATACAGTTGCATGAGTTTAGCCAGATCGAGTGCGTTGCCAAACAAACCGGCATGACCCGCAACCCCACCCAGCATGGCCGCTCCGGGGTCGTGTACAAAACCCTGCACCAATTGTTTTCTGAATTTGGTATCATTTTCGGTTGGTGCAATCTGATTTTTTGAAAAATAATTGAGCGGATGATAGGTTAGGCCAATGCCTAGTCCTGAATAAATGTCTGCCACATAATCATCAAGTTTTTTTTGTGTTTGTTGTTCGATAATTTGTTGCATGAAATAGTAACCCAGGTCTGAATACAGGTATTTACCATGGTTTTCGAGCTTAGAACGAATGAGGCTGTTGTAAATGGAATCGTTGAACCCTTTAACGGCATACAAATTTTTTGCCACCTGAATCGGGAACTCTTCGGTTTTAATTTTTGAGTAATAGCCGGGTTTAAACTTTCCGTTTTTTTGCAGTGTTTTTTGATAAAAAGGCAACCATGCCTGCAATCCGGCCTGATGCGCCAACACCTCTTCTATTAACAGGTTTTCTTTATTGGTGCCACTTAAACTTGGCAAATAGGTCCCCAGTGTTTTTTTGTAGTCGAATTTATTCTCTGAAGCCAGTTTCATTAAAGCGAGCGAGCTGGCGGCTATTTTTGTAACACTGGCCAAATCGTAAAGCGTGCCATTGTCCACTATTTTAGAATCCTTTTGGTAGGTGTAATTGCCAAACGATTTTTGATAGATGAGCTGTCCGTCTTTTATCGCCACTATCTGACAACCCGGATAGGCTTTCTCGGCAATACCAACAAGGGCAATGCTGTCAATTACTCCAAACTTTTTTTTTTGAAAGTTTTCTTTGCCCGAAGTTTTAACCGGATTAAGTGGTAACTCAAATGTTAAACCTGTTTCGGCTTTAAACGAATTGGTGCTTACAGGTAATTTACCGGTAGGTTTGGCGGTGCCCAATATGATGTTAGCCGAAGCTTTTAGCAAAGACGGCATGTATTCATACGCCATCACAATGGATTTGAATTTTGACAGCGAATTAATTTTATTGAGCACATAGGGATTGGAAAGTAGCACCAACACTGATGGTTTCATGGATGCGATGGAATCCATTATACGCAGGCTTTGTTCGCTGAGGCCGTAATTTTTTTCAGGCTTCATGGTGGTTTTGTTAAGTTGCAGTATTACCACATCGGCTTCTTTTATTTTTTCAAATGCTTCTTTAATGGCATCCGGTTTTGCATCGTGGCTTAAGCCCACGTGTTCGGTGTATCCCGATGTTTTGATAACGTTGTAAAGGCTGTTGGCATCTTCCACACCTATTGATACTTCTACAATGCGTAAACTATCTGCACGTTTAATTGGCAAAAAATTGTTGTCGTTTTTTAGTAATGTTACCGCGGCTTCGGCCAGTTTATCATTTATTTCCTCACTCTTTTTGGTATTAAGGTCTTTTGTTAAGTTGCGTGTAATAATTTCCGGTTTTTTATTTAAACCACACCAAAATTTGGCACGAAGAATTTTTTTAATATGTTCGTCCACTTCGTCCTGGGTTATTTTGCCTTCGCTTATGGCTTTATTAATTTCTTCCATTGCTTTGGGCACATTGCCGCTAAACAACAAAACGTCGTTGCCCGCCAACAGGGCTTTCACATCCATCATTCCTGCCTCATAAAATCCGGCAACACCTTTCATGTTTAAGGCATCTGTAAAAACGAGTCCTTTAAAACCCATTTTATTTTTAAGCAAATCGTTTACCACTTTAGGCGATAACGTAGAAGCCAGATTTTTGGTGGTATCCAAACTGGGAATGCTTAAATGCGCCACCATAATGCTGGCAAGGCCCCTGTCGAACAAATAACGGAAAGGAAACAGCTCTAAAGAATCCAAACGTTCTACCGAATGACCTATAAGCGGCAGGCTGGTGTGCGAATCGCTGTCGGTATCGCCGTGCCCCGGAAAATGTTTGCCATTGGCCATCACGTGTTCGTCCTGCATACCGGCCATATACATGTAAGCTTTGTGCGCCACCTTGTATTTGTTTTCGCCAAAACTGCGCATGCCAATTACAGGGTTGAGTGGGTTATTATTAACATCGGCCACCGGTGCAAAGTTTACGTGAAGACCTATTCGTTTGCATTCGAGTGCTATTTGTTTGCCCATGTAATAAATGAGGGAATCGTTTTGAATGGCACCCAATGTCATTTGCCTTGGGTAACGCGGGGTGCTGTCTAAGCGCATGGCTAAACCCCACTCGCCATCAATGCTATAGAGCAATGGTGTTTTTGCAAGCGATTGATAATAATTTGCCAAACGGCCTTGTTTAATGGGGCTTCCCTGCATCCAGATTAATCCACCAATGTAATTTTTTGTAACAAGTTCTTTTATTTCGCGAACATGTTTCATGTCTTTGTTGCTGTAGGCTGCAACCATAAACAATTGCCCGAGGCGTTGCTGTGGACTGAGGGAGTTAAACACCGAATCCACCCATTTATTTTGTAACGAAGTGGTATCCGTATCCTGCTTTTTCTTTGGACCATTCACAAAAGAGTAAAAAGCAAGTATCACTAAGCTACCTACAAGGCCTATTAATTTCTTCATCCCTATAAAAATAGGTGGAATAAACCTTCGGGTCTAAATTGACTTAAAATGTTGTTAACAAGTGGGTTTTGATTGTAAATGCAAAAAACTATCGAATCTCCATCCCCAAATTATGAAACACAAAGCCCCACAAATCGGCAGCTTCTTCAATTTGTTTAATGGTTGGTTTTCCGGCACCGTGTCCTGCATTAACGTCAATACGAATAAGCATGGGTTCTTTGCTTTTGTTTTTTTCCTGCAAAGTGGCCGCAAACTTAAACGAGTGCGCCGGTACCACGCGGTCATCGTGATCGCCCGTTAAAACCAATGTGGCCGGGTAGTTGGTTTCCTTCACATTGTGCAAAGGCGAATATTTTATCAGGCAATCAAATTCAGGTTTGTTTTCACTGCAACCATAATCCACAGTCCAGGCCCGACCAATGGTAAACTGATGAAAACGCAACATATCCAACACACCAACTGTTGGTATGGCCACTTTGCAAATATCCGGCCGCTGTGTCATTACTGCGCCAATCAGCAAACCACCATTGCTGCGCCCGTGAATGGCAATTTTTTTATACGAAGTGTACTTTTTTTCTACCAGGTATTCGCAGGCCGAAATAAAATCATCAAACACATTTTGTTTTTTACATTTGGTTCCGGCCTTGTGCCAGTCCTCGCCATACTCCCCGCCCCCTCTTATGTTTGGCACACAATAAATGCCCCCGTTTTCAAGAAACACGGCACGATCCACCCTAAACTCCGGCGCTATCGAAATATTAAATCCACCGTACCCATACACAAAACAAGGTGTGTTTTCATTCATTATCAAACCTTTTTTGTGAGTGATAAACATCGGCACCTGAACACCGTCTTTTTTACTTTTGAAAAAAACCTGCTCAGTAACATATTCGTCGGACTTAAATTTACAATCGGGATTAAAATACAATTTACTTTCCCAGGTGGTAGCATCCAGATAGTAGGTTTGTTCGGGCGATGTAAACCGCGAAATGCTGTACGTAGCAAAGTAGTAATTTTTATCCGTGTTAACGGAGTTAATGCGGCAAATACCCGGTAAGGCAATCTCTTTTTCCTTAGCACCACTAAGGCTGTAACAATACAAATGCGAACTTACATTTTGAAGGTAGTTAACCAGAATTTTATTGTTACAAAAATTTACGCTTTCCATAAGGTGTTTACCTTGCGGGATAACGGTTTTCCAGTTTTTTTCGGCAGGGGCTTCGTAGGTGAAAGAAATCAGTTTGTAGTTGGGAGCATTTTTATTGGTAAGCACATAAAAGGTGTTATTAATATTATCCACCAGCGAATAATCGTTATCAAAATTATCTACAATGGTTACAAAGGCGGCATCCTTGTTTTCCAAATCCTTTACCATCAGTTTTTCGCCACTGGTGCTTTGGCTCGTGCTTATAAACAAATACCTTTCATCTTCGGTTAAAAATGCGTTGAAATTGTAGTCGCCGTGTTTTTTATCTTCATACACCAACATATCTTCACTTTGATTGGTTCCCAGTTTATGAAAATACACTTTGTGAAATTCGTTTTTTTGCGACAAACTGCTACCTGTTGGCTCATCGTAGCGGCTGTAATAAATGCCGTTACCTTTCCAGCTCATACCACTGAATTTTACCCATTTTAATTCATCGGGTAACATTGTTTTTGTTTCCAAATCCATAAAGTGAATTTCCGTCCAGTCGCTCCCGGCCTTAGATATACCATAGGCCAGGGTTTTGCCATCTTTAGAAAAAGAAGTACCGCTCAAAGAAATTGTTCCATCTTTTGATAAGGTATTGGG
>JADLED010000029.1 GCA_020846335.1 Bacteroidia bacterium | reverse complement strand
TTGGAAGTCTGGTAAGCATGCGTATCAAAGCCTCCAAGACTGAGTACATAAATTTTGGTATTCAGGCCTCCTGAAATTAGTTTTGCTGCAATTTTTAATTCCTGCGCCAACTGGTTATTTTGTGGATAGATAGCCAGTGATTTGCCTTTTGAAGCGGCCAGTTCAATTTGTTTGGTATAACTGTTGGTTAAGGTAATGGTGGAGTTGATGTATCCCGATAAATCGGCGTACTGCTTGTTTTTAATAGTGCCAACAGCGCATTTATCCAGCTCAATAAACGTGTCCAGACTATCCACCACATGCGAAAAATTATGAAACTTTCCCTGACAGGTGTCGCTCGCAATGTTGCCTATGGTAATAGCCAGCGGGTCAGGAAAATTTTGATTGGGATAATTGGCAGGAAATTCTGCATGAAACAAATCAAGTAATCGACCCAGCCAGCCTGTGTTCCATTGTTCTCCGGATGGGGAGCCACTGTTCCAGATATCCATTGAGCGGAAATGCGAACGGTTGGGCAGAGGGTAACCTATGTTATTAACTGCACACATTTCACCTTCCTTAAACAAGTTATAAAGACCCTGGGTTGCCGGGTGAAAACCAATTGTGTTGCTTATTAAAAGTTTATTTTGAGGAATGAGAATGTTTTGCCTGTGTTTAACAAGGTTGTCGTATGACTCTAATGGCACCAGCGTGTTCAGGCTGTCGTTGCCACCAACCAGTTGAATGAGAACCAATATGTTGTCGTTTTCTGTCAACTTAATGAATATTGAGCATTGGTAAATTAAACAAATACTGAAGCGCTTTTTTAAAATGAAGCACTTGTTTTTCTTCACCTTTAATTATTTTTTGCATTATTTCTTCATCCGAAAATTGTGTGTTTTTTCCAATCAGTATTTTTTTAAATTCAGTTTTAACATCCTCGCCAAGGTTTTGATTAAAATAAAAGGTATTAAGTGAATTAATAAATTCATCCGGAGTTTTACTTGAGCTTTCTACTGCCAGTTGTGAAAAATTTATTTCAACACCAAGTTCTTTCCATTGCGGACTATTTTCGAAAATTTGATTGATGAGCCTTTTTTTATTTTGCAGTGAGGCTGAATTTATCCACAAACGGCTGTAACCGGGAGCCTGGTAGTAGGCTTTCCATCCTGCAACACTCGGCGGTTTTAGAAGTTCCATGCCCATTTTAGTGAGGTATTCAAAAATAGTTGACCAAAACGTATAATTATTTGTTACCTCTACTGGTAATGATAGTGGTAAAAAATGTAATAGATCAAAGGTGAACTGCAATGGATTTTTAATTCGTGCATTTGATTTGGATAAAGCAAAAAAGTGTTCGCTGCTTAATAGCGCTGTTAAAACCGGTTTTACCTCAAAATTGTTTTCTATCAGCAAGGAAGCGAGAGGTTCAATAATTTCTTTGTGTGTTTGTGTTGATATTTCATCGGCACAAAACCATTTGTAAAGTCGTTTTGTAAAATGAATGGCTGTGGCCTGTTTCGTAAATAGTAAATCGATAATGTCATTGTACTCGTCGGCTCCTTTGTTGGCAAGCACTGCTGAATTCAAGCGGGGTGATAAATGTTTTGTGTCTGTATCATGCGCATTTTCTTCAAATGCAACACCAATTTTTTTACCGGCTTCTTCTGTGTACCAGCCAGAGTCTTTCCAGCCTGTAAGTACTTTGGATATTTCGGCAATGTCCTGTTCAGTGAAATTGGTATAATCACCTTTTGCCATCATTTCACCTCTTCCTAAGGTAAAAAGTTCGAGTAATTCTCTTGCGTAATTTTCGTTCGGACTTTCTTTGGTGTTTTCAAAACCGCTCAAGAAGCGCAGCATGGCAGGGTCGAGAGTAATGCCTTTTGTTATTTGTTTAAAATTTCCCCAGGCGTTAGTATGCAGATAAGTAATGTGTTTGTATTCGTACTTGTGTTCTATCACATCTGAAATGGAATAAAAATTGAGCCAGAAATACAGCATTTGTTGCCTCAACGAACAGGGGTTGTTATAATTGAATTCAAGCAGCCAGGCACGCAAACTTTTTTTACGGTATTGTTCGTAAAACACATCTGTTCTGTAGGGCGCTTCAATCCACGAATGCCCAATTGGTACAAGGCGGTCTTCTTTAAATTCAAAATTAAGCGGTACTGAAATTTTTGGCGAATCGTTGAGTAATTTTTCGAGTACCGTTTCAACAGTTTGATTTTCGAACGAATTAAGTGCAGATGGCGAAAAGCCTAAAGTGGCCCGCCTCAATAAAAAAATAAGTTGTGCTTTACTAAGCGAACCTGTTAGTTTTTTTACAGGTAGAACCTTTTGTATGAGTTCTGTTTCGCAGGAATTTAGCCCTATTCCAGCCAGGAGTGCAAGCAGCGAGCTGTTAACTATAAATTCCCTTCTGTTCATGTTGCTAAAATACCTGACATTTTATTGGAGCACGTTAAGTAAAAATAAGAAAATTCGTACGGATAAGAACAATGATAATTAGTTATGTTATCTACATTCTTTTTATTTTCAATACCTCAATTTTCACTGTCAGCGTATCATCAGGGCTGATAACGTATTTATCTTTTCCGTTTTCATCAAGGTAAAAAACACCGGACTTGCCATAAGCATCTTCGGGCATTATTTTTTGAGTTTTTGTTTCACTCACTTTCATTCCAATTATGAGCTTATCCATTCCTTTAATCAGATAGCCCTTACCTGCAATGATTCTTAAAGGGAGCTGACCTTGTGGTTGCATGCTGTTGTCAATTCGCGCGCCGGAACCATTTTTGAGTTCAAACAGTAACATGACTTCATCACCGGCATGTACCGTTAAAGTTTCAGTGCATCCAACCGTGAGCAAAAAAACAACAACTATTGCAAGGTATTTAATCATTCGTTAATTTTTTTACAACCCTGAATCCATCAGAAATATGACACATGTCTAAATCCGGTGCAACTGAAGGTCCAAACGAGCTGGTATAATAAATTTGTAAAAATGCAGGCGTGTGGTAAGCAAATCCGCCCCCCTTGCCTTTGTTGTATGGTGTTGTAGCAGTCCATCGGTCTTCCAGCCATTCCCATGCGTTGCCTGCCATATCGTAACAGCCATATACACTCATTGCTTTGGATGTTTGAAAGTTGCCACACTTCTGTCCGTTATAAAACCCAACTGGTGTTGTTCCGGGCTCAAAAGGATCATGGCTGTTAAAATAATTTGCATAGGTACTATCTATTTCATTCCCCCAGGGAAACCAAAATTCCTTTTCTCCGCGGGCAGCTTTTTCCCATTCAGGCTCTGATGGTAAGCGGAATCCATAGAAATTACAAAAGGCCCTGGCACCAAACCAGGTTACGCCGGTTGCAGGATGATTTGCAAAGTGTGGATTTAGAATGATAGAATCATTTCTTAAATAAATTATTTTGTCAAATTGCCTTACTTTATAAAAAGCTTTTGCCACAAGTTCATCGCCGGGATACTGGTAGTACAAAACTTTATTCTTAATTTGAATAAAATTATTTTTTAATGCTGAATTTATAAATTCAACAAATTGTGTATTTGTTATTTCATATTTACCAATCCAGTAATCGTAAGGAATGGTGTCAGTTTTAAAATCGAGTCCTTTTTTGTACTTACCTGATGGCACTCTTACCAATTGTATACTACAAATAGTTGTATCTTTGATTGCTTCCTGTGCGTCTTTTTCAGGAGTGGATTGAAAAGAAGAAATGAAAAATAAAGATAAAATTGCACTGCCAACTATCAATCCCATTCTGATTGCTTTTCTGTTATTTATTTGCAGTTGTAACATCGAAAACAAAGATAGTACAAATGTGATAACTGATAAGGAGCCCGAAGGTATTCATGCAGCTTTTTACAATAGCAATGGCAGCAGAATTTCGATGTCCACCACCAAAGGGCGATTGATTTTAGCGGATGCCAACCTCAATGTTATCCTTAAGAGCAAGGGGCACAATGGGCATGCCAACTCATCTTTTTTTTCGCTGGATGATAAATACATTATTACGGGAGGAGAGGATAAAAGCCTGAACGTATGGAATGCAGCCACATTGAAGTCGGACCGGAAATATAATTTTGATTTTAATTCCTGGACTTCCATTCATGGTTATTACACCTTAGGTGGTTGCGGTGAAAAGGGAAAAGTAATATTTTATAATAAGGCGACACACGACACCATTCGTTTTGTTTTAGAACCGGAGGGGGCTTTTCATTTGTATTACCTGAAGCCGGACACTTCCTTTGTGGTATCATCGGGTTATTCCGCTTATGAAATTAATCTGCAAATACGCAAAATAGTGCACCAATATAAGGGACACAAAAACTGGACCTATTGTGTGATGCCGGATAATGCGCAGAGAAGAATTATAACCGCTTCAAAAGATAGTACGGTTAAAATATTCGACCGATTTACAGAAACCTGTTTATACACTTCTCCCAAACTGAACGGTCCGGTTTATGTAGCCTGCTTTAATAATACGGATGACCGGATTGCAGCTTCAACTGGTAATGGCAGTATTTATTTTATGGATACAACTTTAAATGAAGTTAAGATGAAAATTGATGCTTTTAATACGCGCATTAACACCATACATTATTCACCTGATGGAACCCGCATGGTTGCCGGAAGTGAAGGAGGAGGAGCTAAAGTATTTTCGGTTAAAGATGGAAAGCTTTTGTTCGAATTAAAAAATTAATTCTTACTGTATATTGTTTTCATTGCTTCTTCAAAACTTATAACAGGAGCTATACAAGGCCTATTTTTAGAATACACTTTTGAAATGTTCATGGGTTCTGCGACCCAGTTTCTATTCTGTGCATCTGAGAATTTTAGCCTGTAAACTTCAGCTTTAATAAAGTTGGGTGCAGGTTTCCCATCAAACGGATTTTTTTTCAAAAGCGCAGAAATTCCCGCATCATTTTTCAGTAATTTATTTATAAAACGGCAAACCCAGGGATTGTTTTTATTCGAGTAAGGGTTTAGTGGATTCCATTTATAATTGGGTGCGGCAATGGTTTCATAAAAAAACAAATGATCAAGCCGTGGATAGTAAGGTGCATAAAAGCCAAGGTAATCGGTGTTTGCTGAGGGAACATATTTAAATTCGTAGGGCTGCCAGTTAATACTATCGCTGCTTGCACTCAATCGGATTTCGCAGTGATAATAAGGTATGCCTCTGAAAACACCATAGGGATTGCAAATGCGCCAGTAATCCAAATACTTAAATGGTGTGGCAATCGCATTGCTTTGAGTACTGAATAAATAATTAAAATGATTTTGAGGCGAGTGTGGCGCAGGATTAAACAGTACAAGGCAATAAACACTTTGAAGTAATAAATGAAACGAAAGGAATAATTTTATGGATGTAGAAAGTTTAACCTTTTTATCTGAATTTGATAATTTAGTAGAAGCGGCTATAAAACGTAAATCACCATCTTTTAAAATCAATAGAGCTACTAATACCGACAACACATTAAAATAGCCATAGTTGCCTGTTAACTGAATTAAGAGTGAAATGAGAAAGAATGTTGAAAAAGCAAGTATGCGTAATTTTTTCCTGCCGAATACAAAAAATGGAACGATGATTTCACCAATAAATAATCCAATAAGGGCTGCACTTTTTAAAAAGGAAGGCAATGCATGAAACGCAGGAGCTAATGGGCTTGGCATGGGTTGCGCCTGGAAAAAGAAATCGAAGAATGTAAAGTCAGACCAAACATCCTGTGGCAAATAAAATTTAATAACTCCCATTGAAAACCAAAGCCGGAAGTTTAACAAACGAAAAGCCCAATCAATTAGTTTGGGAATGAAGCCATGTTTTTCAAGATAGTAGGTTGAGAATAAGGCCAGGAATCCAACTTCGGATAGAAACAAATCGATGATGATAACAAAAAAATCGCCGCCAATGCTGGTAATGGAGAGGAATGAAATCCATGCGAGCAAAGCTCCTATAAAAATCCGGTAACGAAACAAAAGCATCAAAGCACCCATACAACCCAATGCAACAAGAAAAAGGAGTGTTGCGTTTTGAGGTAGAAAGTGAAAAAGTGAAGGGAACTGCAAAAAGCTTAAGATGTGTCCCTGATCGGCCTCGGAGGCTTTTAAAAGAGCCTCAGCCGGCATCAATCCTTCGCTTCCGATTAAAGGAACGATCTGAAAAAATAGTGGGAAAATGGCTACCAGATAAATTAATCCAAGTCCCTGATGAAACCATTTAAAAACGGATGAATTTCCTGAAGGTTCAGCGAACTGAGTTTGTATTTTATCGAACAATTTTTTCATCCGTGACAATCAGGAAGTAATTGAATATAACTCCGTTCCTTCTGCATTTTGTGCAGCTTAAATTTTATTTGTTTTCCAGTTGCAAATTGGTCGGAATGGAATGTTTTCGTTTTCCTCATTCCATTTCTTATTCAGTTCCCATTCTTTTAATTGCACCGAAAATTTTCCGGCAAAAGGAAGTGTAATTAAAGAACTTATTTTATCTCCAATAATAATTTCTACAAAATAATTTCCCACATTAAAAAGATTGGCTGGAATTTCGCACATCGTTTCGTATTTGCCGGGTGGCAGCCTCTTGTCGGCATATTCGGAGCGATATATTTCACAATCGCTCATCACTACCACACTGTTATTTTTCACTTTTAAAACAATGTCAATGTCCTCGTCAACATACTTTTCAAATTCAATTTTCAAACGAATAGCTTCGTCCATGTAAAAACTTTCCTTCTCAAATTTAAGGCCAATAAACCGGCATTTAGAATTAAGCGGTTGCGCAGGTTTTTGGTGACTCAGTTGATTATTGACTTTATCAAGATATTCGTCAATTATTTGTTTTGGTTTGCCCGACTTGATTATTGAACCCTTCTCCATTAACATACACTTGTCGCAAAGCGACTGAATGGAGTCCAGATCGTGTGAAATTAAAATACAAGAGCGCCCCTGAGTGGTTAGTTCTTTAATTTTTTCAATTGCTTTATGTCTGAATTCCACGTCACCCGAGGAAATTACTTCATCAATTAACAGGATAGTATTATTGGTGTATAGGGCAATTGAAAGCGCCAAGCGCAGATACATGCCATTTGAATAGTTTTTTACCGGCTCATGAATAAATTCTTCAATGCCGCTGAAGGCAACAATGTCCGGTATTTTTTCCAATACTTCTTTTTTCTTTGCACCTAAAATGGCTGAATTCAAAAAGATATTATCGTAGCCTGAAAGATCCGGATGAAAGCCAGTTCCAATATCTAATATCGAAAGAATGGAACCTTCGTATTCTATTGTTCCTTCGGTTGGGGGAATAACTTCCGAAAGTATTTTAAGAAGCGTGCTTTTTCCGGCACCGTTCTGCCCAATAATACCCAGTATTTGTCCCTGATTTAACTCAAATGAAATATCTTTTAATGCCCAGAATGGAATTTTTTTACTTCCATTGTCTGTCAGGTATTTTTTGGATATTTTATTGGCTGATAAAACAACCTGTCCCTTTGTCATGCTTCTGTTTCAGTGATTTTACAATCCTAATATAGAATAAAATTTTGATTCAATGTCTGTTTTAAAATGAGTGCACTTTGGCTGGTTAATAGATTAATTTACTTTTCTTAATTGTAATCGTTAATATTAATTTTTATTAATTCTGAATTGGCATTACATAGGCCTGGAAGAGGTGTAGTAAATGTTCTTTGTTAATGCCCGGCACCATTTCAACCAGTGTTTTAAAAGGGACTTCCTGAATTTTTTTTACAGCCTGATCTTGCAGCTTATTTTGTTTTGCAATTTCTAAAAGGTAGTTAAGCTTTTCCTCAATATTATTGTATAACTCAAGGCTTTCATTCTTTGAATTTACTTTCAGATAATCTTTAAGTTCATGGAGGTATTCTGCAAAATTTTCAACCTTTACCGAAGAAAGAGACTGGCTTTTCCAAAACTCAAGATGACTGGCCAGATTGAGCAAGGTTGTTTTATTTTTTTGCTGCCTTTCAGTTTCCACTGGTAGATTTGCGGTTTGTATGGTCTTGATGATTCCTTCTAGTTCTGAAGCTTCTCTTGTTTCGAGTGAAAGCTCTCTTGGATAGGTAACCCGTGTAAAAAATAGTTCGCAATCGAGTGTGTTGGCAAATTGAGTGATATTACTTAATTCAAATGCGTTAGTGGTCATTACACAAGAGCTTAGATTGAAACGGGTCTTCTTTCTGCTGCAATAGTTATTTAAGTAATGAATGTTTTCCATCACCTGTTCAAAGCGGGCGTTGCGCCTGATGGATTCATAATTACTTTTATCAACTGAATCAATTGAAACAATAATGTCGATGTTGAGAGTTTCAATAATCCGTTTAATACGGTCACTTAAGAGTGT
>JADLED010000028.1 GCA_020846335.1 Bacteroidia bacterium | reverse complement strand
CGCGACATTGATTTTAGTTTGTACCAACACGCTGAAACAATTCGTGTGGCTAAAATTCAGGCACGTGAAAAATTACGGCAACGGATATTTAAAGTGGTGTATCCTTGCCTTGATTTTCCTGCAATACAAGATGTAGTGGCGAGTGAAAGCCTTCAATAGGAACGTTGATGCAATATACACCAACAAATTGGTTGCGATTGAAGAATTTAGAATAGATAAAAAGTAGCAGGGGCTACCATTCAAAACACTGCGGCAGGGATTGAGGCGGCAGCCCGTGGCTTAGGTTGGCTTGGTGCCGTAGCATCGAGGAGGCTCCCCAGGCCTACGCGTGGGGAGCCACCGCAGTGCACAGGCACAGGCAACCTAAGCCACGGCTAGAGCCGAAAGCCCGTTAAGCCGCCCAAAAAAATTAAATAAGATTTTTGAGAAAAACAGAAGATTAAGTTTTTGATTTAAAACTAAGTAGTTGCCTATAAAATTTAATAAGCGTAATCACTCAAATAGTCAAAATTCGAAGTCAGTTTCCCGCCCTCACAAATAGTAGCGCGTTTTATCACAGTGTCTTTATCATCGCCAAATAAATGAGGCAGCACACGTTCCGAGAGGTCTTTACCAAAATCATCACTCGCATCACGTGGTAGTTCGCAGGGTAAATTGTCAACGGCCATAACGCAAATGGTGTCTTTATTAAATGGTAAATCTTCTTTTCCGCTTAAAATGTTGTAACCATAAAACGGTTGACTAATAGTGCTGGAGCGGATAGTGCTGGGTACCGAGCCATCCATATCGCAGGTAACATCGGCAATAACCGAAATATGAAAATCAGGAGCCTTAATATCTTCCACCGTAAACATTTTTGGCGAACGGGGGTCCCAATAATGTGTGGAGATGTACAAATCAGTTGCTTTGGTAAAAGGCACAAATTTGGAAACAAAATGTTCGGGGTGCGAATAAAAATCGTTTAAATCAAAATTGTGGTCGTTGGGGCGCTCCACATAATCGCGTGGATTGAGTTGGCAATACACCGGTTCGCGGAACGAGGCCATTAAAAATTCTTCGGGGGTAACCTTGCGAATGCGCAGTGCGCTCAGGGTTTCGATGGCACCATTGGCCACGCGACCGCCGCCGGTAATGGCAATTTTTATGTTTGGTAATTTGGCACGTTTAAGTTCATCTTCCAGTTCTGCTTTATCGCGACACTGATTGGCTGGTTTTAAGCGGAACAAATCGTATTTTAAGCCATAACCCAAAATGCCGTTATAGGCGCCCACCACACCTGCATAACGACCAAAACCAATAATGCGGTTATGATTTTTATCGGTGAGTGTTTCGTAATCAATCAACTGAATTTTCTTTTCAATCAGGCTCTTCATCAGTTTTTTATTATGTGCCTGTTTTTTTATGGTGTGCGAAAAGAAAAAATATTTTTTTCCTGCCAACAGTTTATCCGCCGGAACTTCTTTCACGCCCATTAAAATATCACAATCGCTCAGATCTTCCTGAAGTGTAACCCCAAAGGCGGTATATTCGGCATCGCTGTAGCACCTTATTTTGCTTGGTTGAACAACAATTTCTACATTCGGATACTTGCGACTCAATTCAGAACATATCAGTGGTGTTAAAGGCACACGCATATCCGGTGGATTTTTTTCTTCCCGTAAAATACCAAGTTTAAATTTTTCCATACAATATAATATCTTTACAAAGATAACATTATGCGGCCATCCGGAGTAATTTCATTCTTAATAGGGATACTGTTTGTAGTGCTTTTGGGTGCATGTGCCACGCAAAAAACAGATGCGCTTACCCGAAAATTCTCTCCCGCGGAATTAAAATCAGACGCCACTCTATTTAAAAACGTAACATTAGCAATGCACCCTGTGTTGGGCGTTTATCAGCCCCGGCAATACCACGTTCAACTTTTTGACCGTTATACAGAATCGTTAAATGATTCGCTTACCGAAAAACAATTCAGACTTCAATTAAAATTATTGGTAGATGAATTTCGTTGCGGGCACACGGAGGTTATTCCCTCAGCAGCTACTTACAAAGAATTAAAAAAACAAAAATTAAATTATTCGCCTTATGTTTTTATTCCCGTAAATAACCGTTTGTATTTGGCAGGAAGCAGTAAAAAAAAGAAGGATTCGCTATTCACAAAAGGTTGTGAAGTGCTGATGATTAATGGCTTGGAGGCCGATTCGATTATTCGTTATTCCAAGCGGTTTATTAGTGTGGATGGGTATAATCAAACAGCCAAAGAGCACTACCTGCGCGGAAATTTCGCAGCCTATCACCATGGCATTTTTGGACGACCCGACACTTTTACAGTAACGTTTTTAAAAAACGGTGAACTGAAAAAAATTAAATACAGTTCCGTAAAATTAAAAAGCGGTCCGCCAATAAATCTTTTACCAAAAAGCGATAGCCTATTGATTGGCAAACGAAAATCGGCAATTAAATACCGATTTCTTGATAAGGAGCACACTACCATGGTGCTTAAAATAGAACGCTTTGCACACAAGGGTTACAAAAAGGCCTACCGCAGGGCTTTCAGAAGAATTAAAAAACATGGTACAAAAAATTTGGTGATAGACTTAAGGAACAACGGCGGCGGCAGCATTGCCAATACTTACCGTTTACTTTCTTACTTAATGGACACTACTGCCACACAAAGTTTTACAACCGTTATAAAAAATTATCCTTATAAAAAATACACGCGAGGAAACGTTTGGTTTAAGTTAACGCGACAAATTTTTAAGATGGCCGGAAAAAAAATAGCAAAGCACGATACCGATTTATTTGTGTATAAAATAAAACCGCGAAAAAAATGGCATTGCAATTCAAAAGTGTTTGTGTTAATTAATGGAGGTTCCTTTTCCGCCTCGTGTTTAACAGCCGCCTATTTAAAATACGGCCAACGCGCTGTGTTTGTTGGCGAAGAAACAGGTGGCGCACTCGAAGGTTGCAACGCAGGCATAATGCCATTGTATCGCCTGCCCAACACGGGTTTACGGGTGCGCATGCCGGCTTTCAGAATTATGCACGATGTTAGCCCGGCACTTACCGGACGCGGCATTATGCCCGACTACAAGGTAACTTACAGCACCGACGATTACTTGCAACGCCGCGATTTGGAGATAGAAAAAGTGAAGGAGTTAATTGGCAACGGGCATTAGTATTTTTTAACCTGCAAAAAGTGCTTAATTTGTGTATCTTTGCTTCACGTTCTTTTAAATAATTTAAGTTGTAAGAAATTCTAAAATTTAGCATTCAAACTTCTTAAATTATTAATGGGTCCGACCGGTTTTGACAGTAGGCGCATTAGATGAGTAAGCATGTAGAGCGTTGTAAGACGAGCTCTTTAAACTGAACTTTCAAAATTTTTATTTGGCGAAGAGAATTCTTACGCTATGGCTGCTTAATCAAGGATTAAGTGACCTTTGCTTTCCGGAGAGCTAAACTGCTCCGCGCTTCGGGTAAAGCATCGAAAATGTGCAGTTTGTTTTGGTGATGCTATTAACCAAAACAATATTAGTAGCTAAGTCTGAGTTTGGTTTGAATTAACGCCTGGCTCAGAACGAAAACCAAGTTAGTGCTAAACATGTAGAAGGCTTATTTATTCCTTATTTGGACGAGAGTTCGAATCTCTCCGGATCCACCGATAAACGCAAATTGAGGCTCTCCGCTAAAGCGGGGAGCCTTTTTTTTGCAGGTGCTCAGGCGTTGAAAGCATTAGCTTTTAAAAGCAAAAGAGTACCTTCAAAATAATCGCTGCCTGAGCAGCGGCATTTTGCATTTTGACTCCTGGTTAGGAGAGATGTCGCGCAAAAGGATCCTGTCGAAGACCGATTACAGTAAAACAAGCCTCAAAACCAAGGTTTAGAATCATTCAAAAT
>JADLED010000027.1 GCA_020846335.1 Bacteroidia bacterium | reverse complement strand
GCTCAATAGGAATAATTACAAGTAAACTATTAATTGAAGGCCCAATCTGGAAAGATAAAACTTCTTTTATGCTTACTGCACGCCGCACCTATGTTGATAAACTCATGCGTCCGATTGTGCGGGCGGTTACCCGAGGTGAAGGCGATGGCGGCTACTATTTTTACGATTTGAATTTAAAGGTAAACCATAAGTTTTCTGACCGCGACCGTTTGTTTTTAAGTGGTTATAATGGTCTCGACAAATTTTCGGTGTTAAGCGGTTCGCAACTAAGTGGCGAAAACGGTTATGGCGGTTACCTTAACTGGGGCAATTTATTAGGCTCGGCAAGGTGGAACCACCTTTTTAACAGCCGTTTGTTTTGTAACACTAGCCTTACTTACACGAGATATAAATTTGGTGTTGGACAAGTGTATTACGACTACAGAAACGATACGCAAAAAAACATCGATTATTTTTCGGGAATTAATGATTGGGCCGGTCGGGTTAATTTTGATTACGTTCCAAGCCCTAATCATTACGTGAAATTTGGAAGCGGTTATATTTATCACACCTTTAAAACCGGTGCCGAAAAATATAAGACCCAAGGCTTTGATGTAAACAAGGATTCGATAAGTGGTAACCCAAATATTTTTGCCAACGAGGTAAGTTTGTATGCCGAAGACGACTGGAAAATAAATTCCAAAATCAAAATAAATATTGGCCTTCACGCTGCCGGATTTTGGGTGCAGGAACGGTTCTACAGATCGCTTCAGCCGCGCTTCTCAGGACGTTATATGTTACCACACAATTGGAGTATAAAAGCCTCTTATGCCAGCATGATGCAATTTATTCACCTGCTTTCCAATTCCAATGTTGGCCTTCCTACCGATTTGTGGGTACCTGCCACCAAATTAATTAAGCCACAACGTTCGTATCAGGGTGCTTTTGGCTTTGCAAAAAGTTTTAAAAACAATACTTACGAGTTTAGCGTAGAAGGTTATTACAAATCCATGAAGGACATTATTGATTACCTGGATGGTGCGGATTTTATTGGCGGCAGCAACGATTGGGAAAAGAAAGTGGCGCAGGGCAAAGGCTGGAGTTATGGTGGCGAGTTTTTGTTACAAAAGAAAAAGGGGAAATTTAATGGATGGATTGGTTATACGCTTTCCTGGACCAACCGCCAGTTTACTCAGATTAACGAAGGTAAAATATACCCATATAAATACGATCGCCGGCACGACCTTTCTGTTGTAGCCATTTATAAAATAAGCAATAAGGCCGATATTGCCGGCACCTGGGTGTATGGCACCGGCAATGCCATTAGTCTTCCGCTGCAATCTTACGTAGCCGCTTCGGTGCCCGGCACCTTTGCCACCGAAGTGCAGTACTACGGCAGTAAAAACAATTACCGCATGGCGCCTTACCATCGCATGGATGTGAGTATTAACCGACACAAGAAAAAGAAATGGGGCAAGGTAACCTGGAGCTTCGGTGTGTATAACCTTTACGCAAGACAAAATCCTTACTTCCTTTACTTTGCCACCAATCAGTATGGTATTAAACAATTAAAACAAGTAAGTCTGTTTAGGTTTATACCTAGTGTGAGTTATAATTTTAAATTCGATTTCCGAAATTTTAAAGAAATTTTTAAAGACGATGAGGAAATTGAAGAATTTGAAAAACAACAATAAGCCATTTTTTGAAATGAAAAACGTATTCCTTCTAACAACACTTCTTTCGGCGATTCTGTTTCTTTCGTGCGAAAAAGTTATTCCTGCCAAAGACCTGCCAGAGCAGGATGCCCGAATGGTGGTGAATTGCCTGCTTTACAACGACTCGGCCATCAGTGCGAACCTAACTTTAAGTAAAAGCATAGTGAGCAATAAAAAATTTAAAACCGTTGACAACGCTCTTTGCCATGTGATGGAGAACGACATCTTTATTGGTGACCTTACTTTTAAAGACAGTGGCCGTTACGTGAGCAATATTCTTCCCAAAGCAAACAAAAAATACACGTTGGTTATCAGCAGCCCCTCCTATTCCAACATTAGCGCTTCCACCTACATTCCAGGCACCTTTTCGGTTTCGGCAGCCAAGCGTTACGATACCCTTAATTACACTTACCGTGTCATCAATTACAATGGCTCATCATACAAAATCTTTGGTGGCGAATGCCGTTTTAGAATGACGGTTTATGATACCTCACTGGCCAAAAACTATTTCAGTATTAAACCACGTGTTGAAATTACCGACAGTCTTGGTAATACCTTTTCTGTGGCCTACAACACTTCCATATTTAGCACGAATACATCCAACACTTCCAATACTTATTATAGTGGCAACACCATGGAATTTGATGATTTGTCGAAAGTGAATGGAAACGAAATTCCTTTGGATTTTTCGGTTGGCCTTAATTTTGATTTGCAAAACTTCGGAAAAATTAAAAGCTATAAAATTTATCTCTACATGTCGAGTTTAAGCGAAGAATATTACCGCTACAAATTAATGCTCGACAAACAGTATTCTGCAGGTGTTAGCTTTTTTGCCGAACCGGTTTTGCAATACAGTAATGTGAGCAACAACATGGGCATAGTGGCCGGTGCCAATATCAGCACCTTCCGGATTTATTAATAGAATCCTTTTCTTACATTTGCGCCGTGGTAAAAATTGGCGACAACATTCAACTTCCTGATTTTCCTTTATTGCTTGCGCCTATGGAAGACGTGAGTGATCCACCCTTTCGGTATGTGTGCAAACAATACGGAGCCGATTTAATGTACACCGAATTTATAAGCAGCGAAGGCCTGATACGCGATGCCATAAAAAGCCGAAAAAAGCTGGATATTTTTGATTACGAAAAACCCATTGGTATACAAATATTTGGTGGCGATGAAGAAGCTATGGCTCTGTCGGCTAAAATTGTGGATGCCACCAACCCCGATTTGGTGGACATTAATTTTGGCTGCCCGGTAAAAAAAGTAGTGTGCAAAGGCGCCGGTGCCGGTGTGTTAAAGGATGTGGATTTAATGGTGCGCCTAACCAGGGCAGTTATTAAAAGTACCAGCCTGCCCGTTACTGTAAAAACACGTCTGGGTTGGGACGAGAGCATGATTAACATTATGGATGTGGCCGAAAGGCTTCAGGACATAGGCATTCAGGCGCTTACCATCCACGGCCGCACCCGTGCCCAAATGTATAAGGGTGAAGCCAACTGGAAATATATTGCCGAAGTAAAAAACAACCCGCGTATAAAAATTCCCATTTTTGGTAATGGCGATATTGACAGCCCCGAAAAAGCACTCGACTACAAAAACAAGTACGGGGTGGATGGCATTATGATTGGCCGCGCCGCCATTGGCTATCCCTGGATTTTTAATGAGATAAAACAATTTTTTAAAACCGGCGAACACCTTGCCAAACCAACCATTGCCAACCGGGTAGAAGTTTGCAAAACACACGTTTTAAAATCGGTGGAATGGAAAGGCGAAAAACTGGGCCTGTTGGAAATGCGCAACCATTACGCCAATTATTTTAGAGGCATTCCTAATTTTAAAGAAACACGCACCAAACTGGTAACACTAAATAAGTTAACCGAGATTGAGGAAACACTTAATAAGGTATTGGAGATTTATTAAAATCACAAAGTTTAAAAACCTGCCTTGTCAAATTACGACGATTTGTAACTATCACTAACTCAAAGCGCACTTACACAAACCGAAGCCCGGGGTCGCGACTACACCGTCTACTTTTGTTTCATAAAATAACACTTATGAAAAATTATTACCCCTTAATTAAACAAAACAAAACCCGATTTGGTTTTAAATGCATGGCCATGGGAGCTTTGCTGATAACCAATCTTAGCACTTCTGCACAAACTGCGTCATCACTTAATTTTGACGGCGCTGACGATAAAGTGGACATCCCCCACGACCCTGCCTTTAATTTCAGCAATCAACTTACCATCGAAATGTGGGTGAACACATCGGCTTCGGGTCAACAATTTATTACCACTAAAAATGAAGATTCGTGGTACATGGCCGTTAACGGCGACAACAATCATTCCGGCAAGGCCTCGGTATTTTTAAATGGCATTGTGCCCGGTGGCTGGTTAAACGGCACTTCGACTATCAGCGATGGTAACTGGCACCACCTTGCTGCCACCTACAATGGAAGCAAATTAAAACTTTACGTGGATGGTGCGCTGGAAGCAGTGAGTTCGAGCACTGGCGCAGTAAGCACCGGCACCAGCAACATAAAAATTGGCATGAGACCATTTTTCCCTTTTCAAAGTTTCTTTACAGGTAGCCTGGATGAATTCAGAATTTGGAATGTTGCCCGCAGTCAGTGCGAAATAAATGCTTACATGAAATGTGAGGTTCCTACTACCGCTGCAGGATTGGTAGCCAATTATCATTTTAATCAGGGCACAGCATCAGGCAGCAACTCTTCGGTTAGCACCTTAACCAGTGCCACGGGCTCTTACAATGGCACACTCACCAATTTTGCATTAACGGGTCCTGCTTCTAATTGGATTGCATTAGCCGGAGTTACAAGCGGTTCAAGCACTCCATTGAGCATTCCTTCGTTTAGTGCAGGAAGCAGCCATTCGCTCGTGTGTGCAGGCGAATCGGTAACACTTACGGCCGCCTCAGCCAACACCTACACCTGGAGCAGTGGTGGCAATTCAGCATCCACCATTATTAATCCAACAAGTAATGCCATCTACACGGTTACTGCCTTTAATGGAATTTGCGAAGTGATGGCCACAGTGCCAATGAGTGTAAACGCCTGCACGGGTATTAACGAAAGTAAACTTTCAAACCTGCAAATCTTTCCGGTGCCGGCCAACGAAAGCATCAACATACAATTTTCTGCAAACGAAAATGTATTGGTTGAACTTTTTTCGACGGATGGCAGAAAAATAACTTCGGTTTTGGTAGAAGGCCACGCGCACAGCCTGAATGTGAGTGAACTAAATAGTGGGTTGTATTTGTTGAAACTAAGTACAGATAAAGAAACTGTGTCGAAGATTATTGTGAAGCAGTAATGACCAACTTTCAGAAAATAAAAAAACCGGAAATTGTTTCCGGTTTTTTTATTGAATAACAGTATTCAGTTCTCTTGCCGTGCTTCAAACATCGCTTTTAGCTCGTCCCATTTTTGTGAACCAATTAATATTTTTTCGCCGCTGTGTTTAACTATTTGAATGCCTTTGCGGCCACTTATATTGTACACGGTGCCATATTTGCGTGAGAGGTGGTAACCCAAACCTACAAAACCATAAACAGTAAGGTAACACTCTTTTATATCGGTAATTTTTATTTCGTTTAACCGGGCTGTTGGAAAGTTAAACCCATACGAAATTTTTTCAGAATCAATAATGGTGGTGAGTTTAAGGCGCGTAATTAACAATACGGCAGGCACTCCAAAACCCACAATCATTCCCATTAACATGCCATTCGATGCAGGATTATCACCAACCAATATGCCTGTGGACATCTGATAAATCAAAATCAATGTAAAAAGCGCGGGCGAAAATAAAGCCAGAGCTATTCCCCACCAGGAGGTGACTTTTTGTACTTCTATAAACTGAACTTGTGCCATTGCCAAATAGCAATTTAGTTATTCATATACCCTTCGATGCTGGTTTCGTAAGGAGTTTTAAATTCGGCAATGCTGCCATAGTTTTGGCCATCTATCAGTATTGAATTTCCTTTAACCACACCCAACTTCGAAAACGCTACTGCGTGCTTGCTTAATTCTGTTTCCAAAGCAGCAGCATTGGCAGCCGAAACACTCACTATCACACGGCTTTGAGCTTCGCCAAACAAAAAGGCATCTTTACGCACATTTTTATCTGATGAAATTTCGAAACCAAGATTGTTAACCATTGAGCTTTCCAGTAAAGACATAAACAAACCACCGTCGCTTAAATCGTGGGCTGAGTTTACCAGCTTATTTACGATAAGCGCCGAAACGGCTTTTTGCACGTTAAACTCCGTATCCAGATTAAAATAAGGAGCCGGTGTGTTTTTAATTTTGTGATAACTGTATAAATATTCCGAAGAAGAAATGTCGTTTTTACTTTCTCCCACTAAATAAATTACGTCGCCTTCGTTTTTAAAATCCAGCGTAGTTTGGCAGGCTTTATCTTCCACAATGCCAATCATACCAATGGTTGGTGTTGGAAACACAGGGCCTTCGTAACTTGATTGGTTATAGAAACTAACGTTGCCACCGGTTACCGGTGTTTTAAACTTTTCGCAGGCCTTGCCCATGCCTTTAATAGAGCCCACAAACTGCCAATACACTTCGGGGTTGTAAGGATTACCAAAGTTTAAGCAATTGGTTACCGCGCTTGGCACACCACCGCTGCACACAATGTTGCGGGCAGCTTCGCTCACTGCAATGGCACAGCCCACTTCAGGGTCGGCGTTCACATAACGTGAATTGCAATCCACAGTCATGGCCAGGGCTTTTTTACTGCCTTTAATATTAACAATAGCGGCATCAGCAGGTGCGTTGGTACTCATATTCACAGTGCCCACCATACTGTCGTACTGGTTATAAATCCAACGCTTGCTGGCTAAATTTGGGTGTTTGGCCAAATGTTGCATCGCCGGTTTTAAATCCTGTGGTTCGGCTACCTGATCAATGTTGAATTTTTTTGATTCTCCATAATAGGCAGGTTCTTTATAGTCGCGCTTATAAACAGGAGCACCGCCACCAAGTACCAAAACATCGGCAGGAATTTCGGCCACCAATTCGTCGTACATGTAATAGCGTAAGGTGTTGCCTTCGGTTACTTCGCCAATTTGTTCGCAATTCAAATCCCATTTATCAAAAATCTTTTTCACGCGGTCTTCCTTGCCTTTTTCAACCACCACCAACATTCGCTCCTGCGATTCGGATAACAGAATTTCAAAAGGGTGCATGCCTGCCTGACGCGTTGGTACTTTGTGCAACCAAATGTTCATGCCGTGTTCGCCTTTGGCACTCATTTCGGAAGTGGAACAGGTAATACCCGCTGCACCCATGTCCTGCATACCAATAACGGCACCGGTGGTAATAATTTCCAACGAAGCTTCGAGCAGTAATTTTTCCTGAAACGGATCGCCCACCTGAACAGAAGGTAAATCCTTGGCCGATTCTTCGGTAATGTCTTTACTGGCAAACGATGCGCCTGCAATACCGTCCTTACCGGTAGATGAACCCACAATAAATACCGGATTGCCCACGCCATAAGAGGTGGCACTAACGGTTTGGCCATGTTTTACAATGCCCACGCTCATGGCGTTTACCAAAGGGTTAACGTTATAACACTCGTCGAAAAACACCTCGCCGGCAACTGTTGGAATGCCAAATGCATTACCATAATCGCCAATACCTTTTACAACGCCCTTTAACAGCCATTGCGTTTTTGGCGACGACAAATCGCCAAAGCGCAACGAATTCAATTGCGCAATTGGGCGCGCGCCCATGGTAAAAATATCTCGGTTAATGCCGCCCACGCCGGTAGCAGCGCCCTGATAAGGCTCAAGGGCACTCGGGTGGTTGTGGGATTCAATTTTAAAACAACAGGCCAAACCCTCGCCAATGTCCACCAATCCGGCATTTTCCTCGCCGGCCTTGGCCAACATGTGTGGCCCTTCTTTTGGTAAGGTTTTTAACCAGGTA
Organism: Bacteroidia bacterium; assembly: GCA_020846335.1. GTDB lineage: Bacteria > Bacteroidota > Bacteroidia > B-17B0 > Aurantibacillaceae > Aurantibacillus. Next base: position 11,772 of record JADLED010000027.1, on the reverse strand, counting down.
ATGGAATTTTTATACGAGCAATGTTCGCTCCACATTACCGAAAACACGGCCACTTCGGTGAAATTGGGTGTACGACCCAAAATTTCTTTTATTCTATCAAACTCTTCGGGTAAAAGCCCCAGGTTTTTTGCTGCCTCCAGGTCGGCCAGTTGTTCGGAATATTTTATTGTTGACATAGTAATTTTAAAGGCGTAAAGATATTGATTTTATGGGCAAATCGTCTTTTATATTAATCAACAAATTGTGAGTAAATCATACTACTAACAATGCCCTGATAGGAAATATTGTCCCCTGTGCTGTTATTTCCCTGTTTGATTTTTTATATTTGATAATCTTATCTACACCTATGCGTTTAAAGCACATTTATCTTGCACTTAGTTTATTTGCCTGCTTTGTGGTTAGGGCACAAAAACTCACACAGTTTTCTACCGACACCATGAAGTTTACCAAAGATTTGTCGCAATACTTTTTCGACAACTCTGCCAATAAAGAACAGGCTTCGGACTACATCCGAAATTTTGAAAAACTGTGGAAAGACAATGTGATTGCAGGTTACTTTAAAGAAACTATCATGAACTCCTGCAACACCATGCTTAACCGCCGCATGAAACCCTATCCGTTTTTTTACGGCTACCTCAACACCGTAATTAACGCCGTTAAATCAGGCAAAACGGGCGAAACCTATGAAAACTGGCAAACCTGCCTCGATAAAATATTGGCCGCCAAATCCAACCGCGGCATTCCCGAATTTTTAGAGATGAGTGAAAACATATTTAAAAACAATGTGTTTTACAAAACTCCTTCTTACGACTATTACAGCCTTGAACCCAACTTCACGTTTATTTACGATTCGGTTCCACATGTGGTGTTTCAAAACATAACGCTTATTGGTGCCAATCCACGTGGCGACAGTATTGCCATTGAAGAAACCGGTGGTATTTTTTATCCAACCAATGGCAAATTTTATGGCAAAGGCGGGCAGGTAAGCTGGGAGCGCTGTGGACTGGATAATGGGGTTTATGCAGTCATTAAACGTTATCTGATTGATTGCAAAACCGGCAGCTACAGCAGCGACAGTGCCGTATTTACCGGCAAACAGTTTTTCGACAAATCGCAACTGGGGCGCCTTACCGACCGTGTGATTACAGAAAATGGTGAAAAATCCTATCCGCGTTTTGATTCCTACAGTCGACGTTTAATCGTAAAAGACATTTATCCCGACATAGATTACGACGGTGGGTTTGGCATGCGCGGGCCAAAGTTTGTGGGCTCTGGTAATCCGGCCCGTATTATTATTAAAAAAGACAAACAAAAATTTCTGGAAATAAGCGCAAAGGCCTTTGGCATGGGTAAAGACCGCATAGTGGCCAATCCCGGGGTTGTAAAATTTTTTCTCGATAAAGACACGATTTATCATCCTGGCTTAAGTTTTACCTATCAGGTGGATAAACGTTTGGTAACCATTATCCGTGGCGACGACGGCTTGCAAAAAAGCCCGTTCTTAAACACGTTCCACAAATACGACATGTACTTTGAACAAATACTTTGGCAGATTGACGAGCCCACTCTGGCATTTAATTTTTTACCCAACAACTTTCAGGGAGAGGCCTATTTTGAGTCGAGCGATTTTTATAACCGCGACAAAGCCGAGGCCATTAAAATGGGTGAAGCCATAAGTCCCATTAACCGGATGATTGATTATTACAATGCCAATAACAAACCGGCTTCGTTTACTGTGGTGGATTTGGCCAAATACATTAAATACATGGCCGTGGATTTACGACCCATTATTTTTAAAATGGCCATCAATGGTTTAATTTATTATAACCCCGAAACCGACGTTATTACTGTGCGGCAGCGTTTGTTTGACTATGCCGAAAATGCCCGGCACAAACACGATTACGACATCATTACCCTGCATTCGGTGCTGCCGGGTAAAGATAATGCCAATATGAATTTGCTCAATTACGACATTAACATTCACGGTGTAAAAATGGTGTTGTTAAGTGATACCCAAAAAGTATTTATGTTTCCCAAAGGTGGCGAAATACAATTGAAGAAAAACCGCCAGATGGATTTTGACGGCACGGTGGCTTCGGGTAAGTTTGAGTTTATTGGTAAAGAATTTGTGTTTAACTACGACCTCTTTAAACTCGATATGAAAACCATTGACTCACTTAAAATTTATGTAGAATCGTTTGAACCCGATGTGAATGGCAACATCCCTTTCAGAAAAGTGCAAACACTGATTGAAAACCTGAATGGTGAGTTGCGCATCGACGCGCCAAAAAACAAAAGCGGATGGGGTAAAGCGCCTTCGTTTCCAAGCTTTAAAAGCTTTAAGGAAAGTTACGCCTATTACGACAAACGACAGATTTATAAAGGCGTTTATAACCGCGATAAATTTTATTTTAAGCTCGATCCTTTTAGCATTGATAGTATTGACAACTTCCGCAACGAGGCTTTGCGCTTTGACGGCACCTTTGCCTCGGCCGATATTTTTCCAAGCTTTAAGGAAACACTTACTTTACAAAAAGATTATTCGCTTGGTTTTATCAGACAAACTCCTCCTGGTGGGTTTAATATTTATGGCGGCAAAGGCAATTTTGATAAAGAAATTCGCCTTAGTAACAAAGGCCTGCGCGGTGGTGGCGACTTGAATTTTAGTTCCAGCAAATCGGTGGTGCCTGATTTAATATTTTTTCCCGACAGCGCCAACGGCATTGCCCAAACCTTTGATGTGAAAGAAGGCACTGACCCTGAATTTCCAACCGCACACGGCGACACCGTTCGTTTGCACTTTATGCCCTACGAAAATTTGTTGCAGGCTTTCGATATTAAAAAACCATTTATAGCCTATAAAGAAAAAGTGACCTTCAGAGGCCGGTTTGATTTAACCTTTAAAGACCTGATTGGCGATGGCAAGGTGGAGTTTGAAAAAGCCGATTTGTCGTCGAATAAAATTTTGTTTTCACGGCGAAAGTTTACCAGCGATACGGCCAACTTCCATCTCAAAGCCTTTAACGAAGAGGGTTTTACCTTTAGTACCGTGAACGTAAATGCGAATATTGATTTTGATAAACGCATTGGCGAATTTATTACCAATGGTGCCGGTTCGTATGTGAAATTTGACAAGAACCAATACATTGCCTACATGGACCGTTTTAAATGGTACATGGATGCTGAAGACATTGAGTTGGGCGATGCCAACAAAAAACTGGATTCGCTTGCCGCTAGCGAAAGTGGTTTGGACCTGGAAGGACCCGAGTTTATAAGCGTTCACCCAAAACAGGATTCGTTGCGGTTTTTTGCCCCCGGTGCCAAATACAATTTGCGTAAATACATTATTAAATGTAAAAACGTACCGTTTATTGATGTGGCCGATGCGCGCATGTTTCCTAAAGATGGCGACGTAACTATTTTTAAAAGCGCAGTAATGGACACGCTTCGCCAATCGTCGATACTGGCCAACACTGTAACACGCTTTCACACTATCCGAAACACCACCACCAATATTTTTGGACGACGAAGTTACCTTGCTTCGGGTGAATACCAGTACATTGACGAAAACGAAAAAGCCTACCTCATAAAATTTAAAACCATAAAACCCGACACGGCAGGGCAAACCATTTCGGATGGTGACATTCCGGAAAAGGATAACTTTAAGTTCAACGACTTTTTTAGTTTTGCCGGAAAGGTGCAACTACAAGCCTCGCAGCAGTTTTTAACCTTTGATGGTGGTACCAAAATTGAACACAACTGCAACCGCATTGGCAAATCGTATTTAAAATTTACGGGCGAAATTAATCCCAAGGATATTCAAATTCCGATTCCTAAAAAAGCCATCGACATGCGTGGCGCTGCTGTGGGTACCGGCTTGTTCTTTAACCCCGATTCAAACGCCGTGTTTTCATCCTTCCTCTCGCTTGAGGGATCACGCAGTTCTAAAGATGTGATTGAGGCCGATGGCTTGCTTACCTACGACCGTGAGAATCAGCAATACGAAATTTCGAACAAAGAGAAACTGGAAGAGATGAGTTTGCCCGGAAATTACGTGAGCCTTAATACGCAAAATTGTATTATGAACACAGAAGGCAGTTATAATCTGAGTTCCGATTTGGGTCAGGTAAAATTAAAAAGTGTGGGCAATGCGGTATATAATACGGTTAACGACAGCGTGGGCTTTAACCTGATGTTGATTTTTGATTTCTTTTTTGAAAACAGCATCATTAAAAAAATGGCCAAAGATTTGGAAGTGTATGTGGGCAGTTTAAATCCGGTGCCTTTTGAAGGCGATTTGTTTAACCACGGCATCATTGAGTTGCTGGGCAAAGAGCGCGGCGACAGGGCTTTGTCGGATTTGAATTTATACGGCAACTATAAAAAATTTCCTGACGAGTTGGAAAAAAACCTGGTGTTTAACGATGTAAAAATGGTTTACAACGAAAGGGCCAAGGCATATCTGTCGAGCGGACCGCTTGGTTTGGGCAACGTTTTAAAAACCGAAATTTTCCGCTACATGAATGGCCTTATTCAGGTTAAAAAACAAAGAGGCGGCGATCAGATTGACATTTACCTTGAACCCGATGCCAACACCTGGTATTACTTTACCTTTTACAAAGGCACCATGCTGGCCGTGAGTAGCAACGAAGACTTTAACAAAAGCCTTGAAACCCTGAAAAGTAAAAGCAAAAAAATGGAAGTTGAAAAGGGTCCTTCGTACCGTTTTGATTTGACAAAAAAATCAAAGAGAGATCAGTTTATTGCTAAAATGAAGCAAGTGGGCGCCTTTGGTAACGAAAACAACGAAGAGGATACCAAAGAAAAGAAAGAAGACGAAAATTAGTCTTTTAGTGACAGCTTACCGGTTGAATTGTTAAAAAGCTGAGGTGCTACGGATTTTTTATTAATTTTAATACAATTAATAACAAAGCGCCCCGTTAATTTAAAACTTAATTTTTTAATCACCCATTAAACCATTGTCATGAAAAAATTACTCTTCACCTCCATCATTTTATGTTTGGTAACTGTTGCATTTGCGCAGGTAGATACCATTTACAATAAAAAAAATCAGAAAATTCCGTGTAAAATAGTTGAGATTAATGACTCAGAGATTAAATACAAAATGGATAATTATTTGGATGGCCCCACCATTGTAATTAATAAACTATTAGTGATTAAATACACCTTGTCTAACGGACAAACGGAAATGGTGATACCCGACGAAATGCTGGTTGAAAACGAACATTCTGATATCTTAAAAAACAGAACGGTACTTAAAATTCATCCATTTTCCTTTGCAAACAATCAGGTGTCGGTGGCCTATGAAAAAGTGATAAAAGTAGGCATGAATCTGGATGTTGAAGCTGGTTATTGCAATAGCAGCATTAACGAAAAATCGAATCTAATGGGTACCAACAGGGCATTTTACAGTGGTGCATACATTAAACCCGGCATCAAGTTTTTTCTTGGTCAGGATTTTTCGATAAAGGGTTTAAAATATGCGCATCCACTTAAAGGGCGTTACATTAAACTCGACATGGCCTTTTCTTTCCTCAATTATCAAAACGTAAATCGTTACACTTCCAATTATCCAAACATTACCCTTATTCAAAGCGATTTAAATGTGATGTCTTATGGCGGTTTTGTAAACTATGGCCGTCAGTTTATTTTAGGAAATATGTTCACACTCGAATATTATGTGGGCGCTGGCTTTACCGGCCTTTCATACACCTACGAAAATTCCACCATTATACCCGCTAACAATAACGTTTACAATTACAATTACCAAATGGTTTATCTAGAGGGAGGCAACGTTTCAAACTTTCATGGCTTTTTAAGAATACCAAGTGTGGGATTATCCTTTACCGGTGGGTTCAGAATTGGCTACATCATTCCACAAAAAAAATCAAGCCATAAGCCACTTGCAAAAACCACCGCCAACTAATTTTATTTTGGCCGGATAATTTCTTTATTCTCAAGTTTTCGTTGTTCCTCTACCGGTTTATAAGTTAAACCGGTGGTGGCAGAGCGGTCGCCCGGCGACAGGCACAATACTTTGTAAAAAAGTGTTCTGGCTTCGTTGTAATTATTTACCTGGTAATTGGCCCAGGCACACATGAGTAAGCCATCGTAATCAAATGGATAGAGTGTGGTTACTTTTTCAAAATGCTTTAGCGCAGTGGCATATTCTTTTTTCTCGTAATACAAATTACCCAGCTTGTAATTAATAACGGTGTTTTGCGGATCAATTGCCAGAATACTTTCGTAAATGCTTTTTAATTCGGTTTTGTTGCCCATAACTTCAGCAGGAATAGCGCATCCCAATTTGGCTTCGATGGATTGCGGTTTTAGTTCGGCTGCAATTTTATAATAGGCGCCCGCTTCGTTTTCCTGCCCCAACAGGTGTGTGAGCCAGCCCAAACGCAAATTCATATAATACGACGACTTATCGTAATTATCTTTTAAAACATTGGCGGCCGCTTTTTGATTGTTGGCAGCTGCAAACTCATAGCTTTTGGCAAAGGCATCTATTTGCGCCTGATTGCCCGAACTGCTTTTACCCATAATGTCCAAACCCTCTTTGGCCGAGGCATCGGTTGGCGAGTAAAGTAACACCACATTGAAATATTTTTCGGCTTCGGCTTTTTTGCTAAGATTATAGCAGGTCCATGCCAGATTTAAAGTGTTGTCGTAATCAAAAGGATACATTTGCTCCACTTTTTGAAAATAAGGCAATGCCTTGGCGTGTTCTTTATTATAATAATAAATAAGTGCCAGATTAGAATTGGTGTTTTTATTGTTTGGATCAATTTCAAGAATCTTTTTATCCTGCTCTATCAAATGCGAAAAATCTTCGAGCAAATAAGCAGGATAACCAAAACCTATGCGGGGTTCTAAAGCATTTGGCTTTAACTGAATGGCGGCTTGATAATATTTTAACGACCTTTTTTCGAAACCGGCTTTGTAATACAACCAACCCAAACGCAGATTGTTTTCATAAATGGTGCTGTCGTTTAAATCCAAAATGCATTTAATGGCGCCAAAATAATCGCTCTTCTTTTCCTTTTCAAGGCTTCGCGCATAAGCCGCCACGGTTTTTTCAACCTGACTGAACAAGGGGTTTATCGTTAAAAGCAACACTGTTGCTAAAAGTCCCAACCGAGTTTTATTCATTTTAATTACCATGTTCAAATCAAATTTGTTTCCTACTTAACTTATTCAAATATAGAACAACCATATTCAAAAGCAAAAATTAAAGGCCGTGGATTGTTTTACTAAATGAAGAAAAAAAACAGCTAGGTTAAAATAAATAAGGTAAAGCTTTTGTTTTTTGAGGTCATAAACAGAATACCACAGTGAGTTGAAAATTTAATCCACTTTAAAATTTTTTACCCACGCATTACTTGCCTCCCTGAGTGCAACCCATGCTTACCGGATTAATTTCAAGCGGCTTGCCCGGACTTAAATCCTTTCCTTTAAACCCGCTGTAATTGCTCGGATAAAACATGCAACGAAACACCTGGTTTTGAATGTACATAGCACCCTGTTCGGCAGAACCTTTTAATGAAACAGGATTCACATATTTCCACACCACTCTTTTTTCCGGATTGATTTCAAAAAACTTTCCGTTGGCTCCTTCGCAAATAAGCATGTTGCCATTTGGCAGGCGTTGGGCATTTGACACATTTTTAGAATAAAATATTTGGGGCATACTGTCTCTGAATGTCCAGGAAGGTTTTGCCGGCAAAAAAGCCTTTCCCTTTTCAACTGTGTAGTTACCCAATTTGTCGATTGGTGGTTCTATTATCTCCACCACCGAATAAGGTTCGGGAGCACGCTCTGCGCCATTGTTAAATATTAAAATTTTTCCGGCATCGCTTAATCCTTTCGCAATCCAATGCGGGCTGTGTTGCAAATACAAATCCTGTTCGTTTACGGTGCCGCAATTATAGGCGGCGGGGTTGCCCCAGCGGTAAAGCAAATCACCACCCTTTTTGTACTTACCGCCGCTGTGGGTGGCCGATTGTTTCATACTGGTACTGTGATCAACAATGTAAATTTCGCTAAAGTTGCGGTTACTAATCATTACCTGATTTAGCTCCGCATTGTAACACACGGTATTAAAATGCAGCCAGTCTTCGTCGGCACTTGCTTTGTAATTGATATTAATAAGTTGAGGGTTGGTAGCCACTTCTCCATAGTTTGGAAGCCTTATATCATGGTCGTTAATTAGGTGATCCCACACATTCCATTCCCAAACAATAGTAGCCATGTTTTTGCCTTTGGGTTTTAACTCAATAATCCGTTCTGACCAAATGCTCTTGCCTAGTAATTCGGGTTTACGGCCTTTTGCTTTGGCTTCTTCGGGTGTTTTCTTTTCCCACAAAATGGCTAAAATATTGCCGTTTGGCATTGGGTAAATATCGTGATGCAAACAGGAGGTGGGTGTTGAAATGGCATAAGACCAAATCAGATTGTTGTTCCAGTCAAATTTTTCAATACGACCGCCACTGCTTACAAAAGCCAGATTAGAATCGTTGGCGCAGCGCAGCAGGTTTCCGTCGGGCAAAAGGTAGGCCGATTGTCCGGGGCGGTAATTGCTTTTCCATTCGTGAACTTCGCGGCCACATTTATCAATTAAATAGGTGTTGTGCGACATTAAGGGTGCAAACAAAACGTAACCATCCATGGCACCGGGTTCGTTTTGCAAAAGGCCAAGGGTTTGTTGCGCGTTGTTGGTTAAACACACAATTGTGAGAAGTGCCAGCAGTAGTTTATTTTTCATACATTCAAATGACACGTTGCCAGTTTTTATTCTTTGCTAAGGTAGGTCTTTGAGCTTAAAATAAAAACGACCGGAAGAATTATCCACCGGTCGTTTTAATTCATTAAAAAGTATCTTATTTCATTAATGTTAATTCGTTAATCAGGTTGGTGGCGCCGCCCAGTTTGTCCACCACAAACAGCAGATAACGCACATCCAAACAAATGGTGCGGTTCAACTGACCATCGAAAGCAATTTTGTGGCTCAGGGCCTCGTAATTACCGTCAAAAGCCAAACCAATTAATTCGCCTTTGGCATTAAGCACCGGCGAACCGGAGTTACCGCCTGTAATGTCGTTGGTGGTAATAAACGATACCACCACATCGTTGGCTTTTTTGTCGATGTATTGGCCATAATCTTTGTTTTTAATCAAATCAATTAACTTGGCGGGAGCATCAAATTCGTAATCGCCCGGTTTGTATTTTTCCATCACACCGTTAAGTGTACACACTTCTTTGTATTTTACGGCATCGCGTGGCGAGTAAGATTTAACATTGCCATAAGAAACGCGCATGGTAAAGTTGGCATCCGGATAAAGGTTGGTGCCTTTTTTCATTTCCAAAACACCTTTTTGGTATTTGTTATTATAAACAAAATTGTTGGTTTGAAACTCGGTAAAATATTTAGCGTAGTTGCTGTTGAAATTATTGCCAAAAGCCGCTGCAATCTTGTAGGCAGGGTCTTTGTGCAAAGCAGCAGTGTCGGGCTTAGCCAAAAACGCCGACCATTTATCTTTGTTTAAAACCATGGAGTTGTCAAAAACATCTTTCGCAAATTTTTGGTAGGTGGCATCCGATTCCAAATCGCCGTAAGTGTTTTTAAGGTTGTTGTAGAAGGCAGATGGTTGTTGGTTTGCGTCCACATCTTTGTAAAACATTTTTAATACCAGGGCTAAAATGTTTTTGTCTGAAGCCATGTTTTCGCCCTTCATAAATCGTTCGGTGGTAGCTTTAAGTGCAGTAATAGCCTTGTCGGCATCTGCCTGCGTAGCGCTGGCCAATTGGGCTTCGCGGCCTTTTACACCGTTCATAAATGCAATTAATGGCGAACCAAAAATCCCTTCGGTTAAATACACCCTTCCTTTGGCGTAAGGTCTCCAGGCATCGTGCGCGGCTTTTATGTTTTGAAAAACATTGTCGTATTCGGCCTTGCCTTTTGCCCAGGCTTCAAAAGCCATTTCGTCTTTTTCTTTTTGGGCAATTACGTTGTGTTTAATTAATTGTTTTGATTCGCCATCAAAAAATTTCCAGTAGTTGGCAATGCCGGCATAAGAGCTGGCCAATTGAATTTTAACAGCAGGATCTTTTACCATTTCGGCCAACATGGCTTTTAAGCGGGCATCACGCAAATTTACCAGGCTTGGGTTGTCGATGTCGATTTTTAATTTAACACCGTAAGAAGTTTCGTAACGGTTGGTTCCACCTGGATAACCATAAATCATGGCATAATCGCCATCGTTTAATCCTTTAATTGAAACCGGTAAAAAGTGAGCCGGCTTGTAAGGCACGTTATCCGCTTTGTATTCTGCTGGTTTACCATCGAGTGTCATGTAAACACGGAAGATAGAAAAATCGCCGGTGTGGCGTGGCCATTCCCAGTTGTCGGTGTCGCCACCAAACTTACCAATACTCTCAGGCGGGGTGCCTACCAAACGCACGTCTTTAAAGCGCTGATAGGTAAACTGCAAAAACTGATTGCCTTTAAAGAAGCTGGCTATACGCACTTCGTAGCCTGTGCCTTCGCCGGCCTTATTGCCCATCTCCATCAAAATCTCACCGAGTTTTGCTGGCACTTCAGCAGGTTTAAGGTCTTTGGTTTTGGCCATTACGGCTTCGGTCACGTCTTCAATTTTTACTAAAAACTGAACGCTGAGGCCGGCACACGAAATTTCTTCGTTTTTTGATTTGGCCCAAAAACCGTCTTTCAAATAATTGTGTTCAACCGAACTTGATGAAGCAATGGCATCGTAACCGCAGTGGTGATTGGTAAAAATCAATCCCTCCTTGCTCACAATTTCGCCGGTGCAACCGCCACCAAAAATTACAATTGCATCCTTTAAACTACTTTTGTTGGCGCTATACAATTGTTCTTTGGTTAATTTAAGTCCGAGCTTAACCATATTTGCATAGGTTTTTTCGCCAATCAGATGCACCAAAAACATGCCCTCGTCGGCTTTTACCTTAATGGTGTTGGCCATTAAAGCCACCATTAGTATTAACAGAATTTTTTTCATAAAACTTAAAATTTGAATTGCAAAAATAGCATTGAATTTGATATATCTGCGTTTTTTAAACCAATTAGCTGCCCCATCGTGCAAAATGACCCTTTTAGCGGGAGCCGATTTACTCAGTCAAAGTTATTTTTAACGTATTAAAAGGCCATAGTCAGTAACTAGCGGCAGTTTTTGCCTACATAACTGTTTGAGGCACTTAAAATTAGAGTAAATTTGTTGAAGCCAGTTTTGTAACCGGTTTTAAATCAACAATAATGAATAAAAGCTTTGGGTATGTTTTTGCGCTTGTACTTTCTTGCCTTGTGGGCACAGGCATTTCGCAAAACGAAACCAACAAATGGTTTTTTGGCGCTTTTAGCTCAGCAGTTGGTGTTGATTTTAATTCCAATCCACCGGCAGTTACATCCAATTTTAATTCGTCCCTCAACACTGTGAGCGGTTGTGCCAGCATTTGTGATAATGCGGGCAATCTTTTGTTTTATTCAAACGGTAACTCCGTTTGGAACGCAGGCCACACCTTAATGCTCAACGGCACCGGATTAAAGGGCACCCCCTCCAACCCACAATCGAGCCTTATTGTTAAAAAGCCCGGCAGTAGCAGCAATTATTACCTTTTTACAATTGATACCTACGACAATGTTGGCAATAACAAGGGCCTTTATGGCTTACGTTATTCCTAAATAGACATGAGTCTGGCTGCTGGTCAGGGTTC
>JADLED010000026.1 GCA_020846335.1 Bacteroidia bacterium | reverse complement strand
TTTAGTAATTCGGTAGGTATGCCACTGCGCGAAGGATTGGCATTTGTTTACGATGCCTTGCATGGTTTTGGATTAAAGAAACACATAAAAATTATTGCATCCGGTAAAGTACACACCGGTTTTGATTTGGTGAAAAATTTTGCTTTGGGTGCCGATATGTGCAACGGGGCAAGGGCCATGTTGCTGGCGCTGGGCTGCATTCAGGCTTTAGAGTGCAATAAAAACACCTGCCCTACCGGTGTGGCCACACAAAATCCTGAACTGTACAAAGGTTTGGATATTGACGATAAAAAAGTGCGGGTAATGAATTACCACAACGAAACTGTGAAAGCCGCTGTGGAATTGATGTCGGCAGCGGGTATTAAGCACCCCGACGAATTACACCGCTCACACATCTACCGCAGGGTAAGTGCCAACCAAATTCAAACCTATGCCGAAATGTATCCGTATTTGTTAAAGGGTTCCTTGCTCGAAGCACCGTATCCACATGGCTGGGAGCTGGATGTGATGCACAGTTCAGCCGATTCGTTTGAGAATGTGGTGAAACATTTTTGATACGTGAAACTTACATCTCCTCTTGTATCTCCAACCAACGCATCGATTTTTCGTCGAGTGAATCTGAAATGTTTTTCAGCTCGTCACTCATCTTTTTTATTTCCGCAAAGTCGGTAATGCCGCTTGCCAGTAGCGTTTCCAGTTCCAGCTTTTTCTTTTCCAATTGTGGGATGTCCGAATCCAGTTGCTCTAATTCGCGCTGCAATTTGTAAGACAATTTTTTTACAGGCACTTCAGTCACCGGCTTTTCTTCCACCTTTGTTTCTACAAGTATTTGTGGAATTTCTAACACCGGCATCGGACCGTCTTTTTGTTCACTTTTCCAGTTGCGGTACTCGGTGTAGTTACCCGGAAAATCTTTTACTTTTCCGTCGCCTTCCAACACAAAAGTGTGATCCACCAAACGGTCAATAAAATAGCGGTCGTGGCTCACAATTAAAACACAGCCTTTAAATTCTTCTAAAAAATCTTCGAGAGTTTGTAGAGTCACAATGTCAAGGTCGTTGGTGGGCTCATCCAGAATTAAAAAATTTGGATTTTTCATCAATACCGTGAGTAAAAACAAACGCCGTTTTTCGCCACCGCTTAATGTGTGAGCATAACTAAACTGCACATTGGGCGCAAAGTTAAAGCGTGTAAGCAATTGTGATGCCGACAAACTGGTGCCATTGGCCAGAGGAATGTGGTCGGCAATGTCGCGCACAATTTCAATAATGCGTTTGTCGTTATTAATAATCATGCCAGCCTGAGAGTAATACCCAAAAATTATGGTGTCGCCTAATGCCACCTTTCCTGAATCCACAGCCTCTTTACCCTGAATAATATTTAAAAGCGTTGTTTTTCCAACACCATTCTTTCCTACCACGCCAATTTTTTCGCCGGGAATAAAGGTGTAGGTAAAGGGTTCAGACAATATTACTTTATTGGGATAGTTTTTTGTAATATGATGTAACTCCACAATTTTAGAACCCATCCGTTCCATTTTAACGGTGAGTTCCACTTTTTTCTCCACCCGTTTTTGCTTGGCCTTTTTTTCAATTTCGTAAAAAGCATCAACCCGCGATTTTGATTTGGTGCCACGGGCTTTTGGCATTTTGCGCACCCACACCACTTCTTTGCGGTAAAGGTTTCTGGCCTTGTCAATTTCAGCATCGGTAATTTGTTCGCGCTCTGCTTTTTTCTCAAGGTAATAATCAAAGTTGCCTTTGTATTCGTACAACACATTGTTGTCTATTTCTATTATGCGGTCACACACCTCATCCAGAAAATAGCGGTCGTGTGTTACCAACAAAATACTAATGGAAGCGTCCTGCAAATAGTTTTCAAGCCATTCAATCATTTCTATGTCGAGATGATTGGTAGGCTCATCCATAATAATCAGGTTTGGCTTGTTAATTAAGGTAAGCGCCAGAGCCACCCGTTTTTTTTGTCCACCCGAAAGTGTGCTGATGATTCGGGAAGTGTCTTTAATTTCGAGGCGCGTTAAAATTTCGAGAATGTTTTTTTCGTAATCCCAGGCTTCTATCAGATTCATTTCGTTAAGTGCCATTTCCAACTTATCGGCCACCTGGTCGCTTGAATCGGTTTCGCTTAGTTTGATAACTGCATCGTAATTTCGAATGCACCTTACAAATTTGTTATCGGCGGTATCTATGAGTTGTTGAATGCTTAAACTTTCGTCAAAGGCAAAATTTTGTTCTAAAAATCCAACAATAATGTCTTTTCTAAAAACCACTTCGCCTTCGTCGGCAATTTCAATGCCTTTTAAAATTTTAAACAGGGTGGTTTTTCCCGAACCGTTTTTGGCCACCAGCGCCACCTTGTCGCCATAATTAATACCAAAACTTATTTTATTGAATAAAATTTTGGCGCCGTAGGCTTTTGAAAGATTATTAATTGAGAGTAAATTCATAAATGAGCATTCGCTTTTTTAAATAGAAACGCGGCAAAGGTAAGCATAAGGCAGCGAAGCAGTGCTCACAATATTATTTATGATTAAAGGCTTTTTTAGTATTTTTAGCTGTAATTATGGAACAGGAGAAATTGCCTTTTGTTAATGAGGAGGAAAAATTAAAAATTCGCCTTGAACGAAGCCATGAAGAAAGGTTCCGCATTTTAATGAAACTCATTCGCATAAATAAAAAAATACGAACAGCTAAAGTAGTAGCTCCAAATACTGACCATTATTCCTTGTCTTAAAACAAAAAACCCCTCCTGATTCAGGAAGGGCTCTTTAAATTATCAAAATTTATTTTTAATTCACTTTGCTGTAATCCTTGGTGCTGGCCACTGCGCCGTTTTCGTCCCAACTGGTCCAAACACCAGTTTTGTCGCCGTTATTGTAAGTCATTTCAAAACGTTTGTTGCCTTTGTCATCATACACCATCCAGGTACCGGTTTTTTTACCCAAATTATAAAATGACACAGCCGAAGTACTTCCGTTTTCGTTAAAGCGTACCCATTTTTGATCCTTTACACCATTGGTAAAAGTTCCTGTTTCCATTAAATTGCCCGAAGCGTAATAATAGTTGGCTTTTCCGGTAATAACACCCTCGGTCACATTAAACTCTGATTTAATGTTGTCCTGAGTTTTTGTAATGGTTCCACTGAATAAATCTCCTTCGTTGTCAATGTATAAACCCTTGTCGTTTTGAGTTTGTGCGTTGGCAAAACTTAAAGTAAGGATTGATGCTAAGGTGATGGCTAATTTTTTCATACTACTTTGTTTTAAGGTGCGGTTATTTCTTAAATCAAAGATATTACCTTAATGGTTTAGAAACAATGCCGTAATAAAAATATAACCTTAACTTTACTTTTAAAATTTGGCATGCCTGAAACGCCCGATATTGTTGGCGCACAGAACTACTATAACTCTTTTAATGTAAGGTCTGAAAAGGTAGTGAGGTTTGTTGATTTTAAAACCAGTGGCTGATAGCCCATGGTATTTACCGAAATCGAATATTCTTTATCGGTTTTTAAAGTGATTTTAAAATTACCTTCCATGTCGGCAAAAAAAGTTTCGCCTGTTTCGGCAATGGTAATTTTGGCTCCGCTAATTGTTTCGCCGCTGTTGTCGGTTACTTTACCGGTAACTACTTTTTCTGATAGCTTTACCTTATCAGAGTTTCCGGCAATGGTAAACTGTGTCAGGGTAAAAAGGAAAAGTATGTAAATCAGTTTTTTCAACGAGTCAAAATTAATGCCGCAACTTATTATTATTCTTAGCCCAATATTACCAAATTGTTAAGGCTCAAATTGCCGCTTAAAAAGTATATTTGCTCATGCGAATAGACATAATAAGCGCCGTGCCCGATTTAATTACCAGCACTTTTGGGCATTCGATTTTAAAAAGAGCCATACAAAACAATCTGGCCGAAGTAAACCTCATCAACCTGCGCGATTACAGCACCAGCAAGCAAAAACAAATAGACGATTATGCCTTTGGCGGTGGCGCCGGCATGGTGTTAATGATAGAACCCATTGCTGCTTGCATTAATCAACTTAAATCCGAAAGGCATTACGACGAAATCATTTACATGTCGCCCGACGGTGAGCTCTTAAACCAAAAGCTGTGCAACCAGTTTTCGCTTTTAAAAAACATCATTATTTTGGCCGGCCATTACAAGGGCGTGGATGAACGCGTGCGACAGCATTTTATTACCCGCGAAATCAGCGTTGGTGATTATGTGCTTAGCGGCGGCGAAATTCCTGCGGCACTTTTAAGCGATGCCATCATCCGCCTTATTCCGGGTGTGCTAAATGATGAAACCTCGGCTCTTAGCGATTCTTTTCAGGATAACCTGCTTGCTCCACCGGTTTATACCCGTCCTGCCGATTACAATGGCTGGGAGGTGCCTCCTATTTTGCTTAGCGGACATGGTGCCAATATTGATAAATGGCGGCACGAACAAAGCCTTGAGCGCACAAAACAGAGAAGGCCGGATTTATTGAAATAAGCAAAAATTTTTACAAATCAGCCATTTTATATTCCCAATAAATTTACGTTATTTGGCTGCCAAAATTAAAAAAGCCAAAAAGGCTCTTTTATCTATTCTCCGGGCTTGCTTTTTTTAATGCGGTAATAAACGTTTTGCTATTAATAATTCACTAAATATCTTAATATGAAGGTTGGAATACCAGCGGAAATATCTCCCAACGAACTAAGAGTTGCTGCCACTCCCAAAACAGTAAAACGCCTGCAAAAACAGGGCTTCGAGGTTTACATCCAGCACAACGCCGGACAAAAAGCAAATTTTTCGGATAAGGAATTTGAAGAGGCCGGAGCAAAAATTGTAAGCTCAGCCAAAGAAATTTATGGCAATTCAGACATTGTGCTAAAGGTAAAAGAACCTGCCACCGAAGAAGTGGACATGATGAAGGAAGGTTTGGTTATGCTCAGCTATTTATGGCCCGCGCAAAATCAGGCACTGCTACAAAAACTGGCCGATAAAAAAGTAAATGCCGTGGCCATGGATGCCATTCCTCGCATTTCGAGAGCACAAAAAATGGACGTGCTTTCTTCTATGGCCAACATTGCAGGTTACAGAGCAGTAATTGAAGGTTCCTATCATTTTGGACGATTTTTAAACGGACAAATTACCGCCGCCGGAAAAGTGGAACCGGCCAAAGTATTGGTTATTGGTGCCGGTGTGGCTGGTTTGGCTGCTATTGGTGCTGCCAATTCATTAGGTGCCATTGTTAGGGCTTTTGATACCCGCAAAGAAGTTGCCGAACAAATAGAATCCATGGGCGCTCAATTTCTTACTGTTGAAATTGAAGAAGATGGTGCCACCTCATCCGGTTACTCTAAAGAAATGAGTAAAGAATTCATCGAAGCGGAGATGAAATTATTTTTAGAGCAGGCCAAAGAAGTAGATATTGTAATTACCACCGCACAAATTCCTGGCCGCCCCGCTCCTAAATTGTGGATGGATTACCACGTAGCCGCCATGAAACCCGGTTCGGTAATTGTGGATTTAGCCGCATCAACCGGCGGAAACTGTGCCCTCACCAAAAACGGAGAAATTTATACAACCGATAATGGTGTAACCATGGTTGGTAAATTAAGCCAACTGCCTAGTCAGGCCTCACAACTTTATGGCAATAACCTCTGTCATTTGTTAGACGACATGGGCAAAGCCGATAAATTCAAAATCGACATGGAAGACGCCGTTGTTTCAAGAGCAATGGTTACTCATAACGGAAAAATCAATTGGCCTCCTGCACCACTACCGGTAAGCCCAACAGCAGGTGGCGGCGCTAAAAAAGTAGCCGCACCCACCGCCGAAGAAGCCAAAATTTCTGCTGACGAAAAATCTAAAAAAGCAGCCACATCCATGGTGATTCGCTTAGGAGTTGTGGGTGTTTTATTACTTCTCATCGGACGATTTGCACCTCCTGAATTTATACAGCATTTTACAGTTTTTGTTTTGGCAGTTTTTGTGGGTTGGCAATTAATCACCAACGTGGCGCACTCGCTGCATACACCCCTTATGGCGGTTACCAATGCCATTAGTGGAATTATTGTGGTTGGCGGTTTATTACAAACCACCGACGATATTAAAAGCCCCATGACCATTTTAGCCTTTGTGGCCATTTTGGTTGCCAGCATTAACATTGTTGGGGGCTTTGTAGTGACGCACCGTATGTTGAAAATGTTTAAAAAATAGGGCATCTAAAAAGCTCAGCATGAATTTTAAACAAAACAAAAATTAAGAGATAAAATAGAAATTATGTTCATAGCAAAAGAAATACAAACAGCAGCATACTTATTTGCAAGTATTCTGTTTATTTTAAGTTTAGGAGGATTGTCATCACAGGAATCTGCAAAACGTGGGGTGTTTTACGGCATTGTTGGGATGATTGTAGCCATTTTAGCCACCGTGTTGGGCGAAGGCGTTGCCGGTCAAATGTACATTGTTATTGCCATTGCCATTGCCTCTGCCATTGGGTTAATGTTGGCACGTAAAGTAGAAATGACCGCCATGCCGCAATTGGTGGCTATTTTACACAGTTTTGTGGGCTTAGCCGCTGTATTGGTTGGTTTTGGTTCTTACCTCGACCCCGAAACACAATCGCTGCAGGGTGCAGCACACACTATTCATTTAACCGAAGTGTACATTGGTATCTTTATCGGTGCCATCACTTTTACCGGTTCTATTATTGCCTGGGGAAAACTGGAAGGCAAGGTAAGAAGTAAGGCTTTGTTGTATCCGGGAAGACATGCAGTGAACGTTATTCTATTGTTGATTTGTATTGTGCTGGGCGTTTTGTTTGCAGGGCAGGAAGGCACAAGCGGATTAGTTCACTTATACATTATGACCGCTATTGCCTCTTTTATTGGTGTAATGTTGGTAATGGCCATTGGTGGTGGCGATATGCCGGTGGTTGTGTCCATGCTTAATTCATATTCGGGTTGGGCAGCTTCTGCAGCCGGTTTTATGTTGGGCAACGACTTATTAATTGTTACCGGTGCACTGGTTGGTAGTTCGGGTGCCATTCTTTCCATACACATGTGTGAGGCTATGAACCGTTCTTTCTTCTCGGTAATTTTAGGTGGATTCGGAAATGCACCTGCATCAAAAGGCGAAGCTAAAAAAATGGAAGGCGAAGTAACTGCCTTAAATCACGAAGAAGTGGCCGCATTATTAAAAGAAGCCAAATCGGTGGTTATTGTTCCGGGTTACGGAATGGCAGTGGCCAAAGCGCAATACCCTATTTATGATATGGTGCAAACCCTGCGCAAGGCTGGTAAAAATGTGCGCTTTGCCATTCACCCTGTGGCTGGCCGTTTGCCGGGCCACATGAATGTGTTATTGGCCGAAGCCAACGTGCCCTACGACATTGTTTTAGAAATGGATGAGATTAACGACGACCTACCGGATACCGATGTGGTGATGGTAATTGGTGCTAACGACGTGGTTAATCCAAGTGCGCAGGATGATCCTGCAAGTTCTATTTACGGCATGCCGGTAATTGAAGCCTGGAAAGCCGAAAAAGTAATCATAATGAAACGCTCTATGTCTGCTGGATATTCAGGCGAAGACAATCCTTTGTTTTATAAACCAAATTCAGAAATGCTTTATGGCGATGCCAAGGACAGCGTTGAAAAAATTCTGACTTATTTAAAGGCTTAAAACCAAAACTTCATTTTTTGGTGCAAACAAAAAAACCTTCTCCGTTAAAGAGAAGGTTTTTTATTTTCCTGTTGTGTAATCGCCTATAACTTGGCTTTTATTTCAATCATTTCGTAGCCTTCAATAATGTCGCCTATCACAATGTCGTTAAATCCTTCAATGTCTAAGCCGCACTCATAGCCAGTGGCTACTTCTTTCACATCATCCTTAAAGCGTTTTAATGAGCCCAGTGCTCCGGTATGAATTACTATGCCATCACGTATAACGCGTACTTTGGTGTTGCGTGTAACTTTTCCATCCAAAACATAACATCCCGCAATGGTTCCCACACGGGTAATTTTAAATACCTCGCGCACTTCAATGTTGCACACAATTTTTTCTTCAAACTCAGGTGCCAACATGCCTTCCATGGCCGCTTTAATTTCGTTGATGGCATCGTAAATAATCGAATACAAACGGATGTCGATTTCTTCGGCCTCAGCCAATTTGCGGGCGCTGGTGCTTGGTCTTACCTGGAAGCCAATAATGATGGCGTTAGAGGCAGAAGCCAATAACACGTCGCTTTCGCTAATGGCACCCACCGATTTGTGAATGATATTAACCGCTACTTTTTCGGTAGATAATTTTAACAACGAATCGGCCAATGCTTCTATCGAACCATCCACGTCGCCTTTTACGATAACGTTCAGTTCTCTGAAATCTCCAATGGCCAAACGTCTTCCAATTTCGTCGAGGGTAATGTGTTTGTGCGTTCTGATACCTTGCTCACGTTGCAACTGAAGACGCTTGTTGGCAATCTCTCTGGCTTCGCGCTCATCGTTCATCACGTTAAATTTATCACCGGCTTGTGGCGCACCACTTAAACCCAATACCTTTACCGGATGCGATGGTCCGGCATGATCTACTTTTTGTCCGCGCTCATTAAACATGGCACGCACACGGCCGCTAAAGCTACCGGCTAACATAATATCGCCCACTTTTAATGTGCCCGATTGCACCAAAATGGTGGACACGTAACCGCGGCCTTCTTCCATACTGGCTTCTATCACACTTCCGGTGGCGTTCTTTTTAGGATTGGCTTTCAACTCCATCATGTCAGCCTCAAGCAATACTTTTTCGAGCAACAAATCTATGTTCTTGCCCATTTTTGCCGAAACTTCCTGACACTGGTATTTGCCGCCCCACTCTTCTACTAAAATGTTCATTTGCGAAAGTCCTTCGCGTATTTTGTCGGGATTTGCACCCGGTTTATCAATTTTATTGATGGCAAAAATCATGGTAACGCCAGCGGCCTGAGCATGATTAATGGCCTCTTTGGTTTGAGGCATAATACTATCGTCAGCCGCCACCACAATAATAGCGATGTCGGTAATTTTAGCACCACGTGCACGCATAGCGGTAAACGCCTCGTGACCGGGAGTATCTAAAAAGGTCATGCTGCGACCATCGGCCAGTTTTACATTGTAGGCGCCAATGTGCTGGGTAATGCCTCCGGCTTCACCGGCCACTACGTTGGCTTTGCGGATAAAGTCGAGCAAGGATGTTTTACCGTGGTCAACGTGACCCATTACCGTAACAATAGGTGGTCGCGCAATTAAATCTTCCGGCGAATCTTTATCTTCTTCTTTAATTGATTCTAAATCTTCGGCGGTACCAAATTCTACTTTGTATCCAAACTCTTCGGCTACTATCGAAATGGTTTCTGCATCCAAACGTTGGTTAATAGATACAAACAAACCAAGGGACATGCAGGTGGAAATAATTTGTGTAACCGGCACACTCATCATGGTGGCCAACTGATTGGCACTAACGAATTCGGCAACGGTTAATAATTTTTTGTCTGCTTCTGCCAGTTCGGCTTTTTCGGCCATACGGTCACGAATCTCGTCGCGTTTTTCACGGCGGTATTTCGACGTTTTGGACTTGTTTCCTTTTTCGCTCAGACGGGCAAGTGTTTCCTTAATTTGCGCCTGAATTTCCTCTTCGGTTAGCTCATGGCGTGGTTTTCCGGGCGCATTGTTTCCGGCAGGTTTTTTTGCGCGTGGGTCGCCGTATTTTTCTTTGGCTCTTTCGCGGGCAATGGCCGACTGTTCTTTTCCTACCTTTTTAATTTCTTCTTCAGAAAGGCCGCCTTTGCGAATGCGTTTGCGTTTTTTCTTATCGGCGGCGCTGTTACCAGCCGGTGGTGCTTTTTTAGTTTCTTTTACTACGGGCAACTCCACACGACCTAAAATTTTTGGCCCTTCGAGTTTTTCGTATTTGGTTTCAAGAAATTCTGATTTTGGTGTGTTGTCAACCGGTTCGGCAGGCGCTGCTTTAACAGGGGCTTCGGCCACCGGAGCTTTAATGGGCTCTGGTTCCGGTTTTGGTTCCACCTTTTCTACCGCTTTGTCTTTTTTCGATTTTTTATCCGGTTTGGTTTTAAGGTTCATGGCATCCAAATCGAGCTTGCCCAATACTTTAGGGCCATCCACACTTTCCACTTCCTGTTTTGTCACAGGTGTTTCGGTTGGTTTAGGCTCGCTTTGTTTGGCCGGCGCTTCTTCAACCACCGGAGTTGCCACCACCAAAGGTTTTGGAGCAGTGAGGTCTTTTATAACCACTTCGTCCGGCTCTTCGTCTTTGGCTTTTTTGGGCTTAACTTCATTAAGAACAATGGTTTCGCGTTTTATTTTGCTGGCGCTTTGGCTAACGCTTTCAGCTTCTTCGCGAGCCGATTTATCACTCGAGAATTCTTTCAGCAATAAACGGTACTCCTCATCGCCAATTTTGGCATTGGGGTTCGTTTCGGTTGGGTGACCTTTGGACGCAAGGAATTCAACAATCTTTCCGAGGGAAAGGTTGAACTCTTTGGCCACTTTGCTTAATCGAAGTGTTTTAGCTCCTTCTGACATATATTAACTACCTGTTCTTAAATTAGTTTACACCAGCTAAATTAATAGCTTTATTATTTTTTAGTCTTCAAACTCAGCGCTCAATACTTCTCTCACGCTCTTAATTGTTTCTTCATCAATGCCGGTACGGCGTACCAGTTCTGCTTCACTCAGTTCCAACACAGCTTTGGCAGTATCGCAACCAATCGATTTAAGCTGTTCAATAATGTCGGCTTCAATCTCATCCGAAAATTCTTCCAAATCAACGTCTTCTGTTTCCACATCAATATCGGTATCGCGGAACACGTCAATATCGTAGCCGGTTAATTTCCCCGCTAATTTAATATTAAATCCTCCTTTTCCAATGGCTAAACTTATTTGGTCTGGTTTTAGGAAAACTTCGGCACGTTTGGTGTCTTCGTCAATTTTTATGGTGGTAATTTTTGCAGGGCTAAGGGCGCGTTGAATTAACAGTGTGGAATTGTTGGTAAAGTTAATCACGTCAATGTTTTCGTTTTTTAATTCGCGCACAATGCCGTGTATCCTCGATCCTTTCATACCCACACAGGCACCAACCGGGTCAATACGGTCGTCGTAGCTTTCAACTGCCACTTTGGCTCTTTCGCCCGGCTCGCGCACAATTTTCTTAATGGTGATAAGTCCGTCGAATATTTCAGGAACTTCAGTTTCGAACAAACGCTCCAAAAATACCGGCGAGGTGCGCGATACAATAATGGATGGTGTGCCGTTTTTCATTTCCACTTTTGAAACTACTGCTTTTACGGTATCGCCTTTTTTAAAGAAGTCGGAAGGAATTTGTTCTGTTTTTGGCAACAACAATTCGTTTCCTTCGTCGTCCATCAACATAATTTCTTTTTTCCAAACCTGATATACTTCGGCTGTAATAACATCGCCCACTTTTTCCTTGTACTTATTAAAGATTTCGCTTTTTTCGAGTTCAAGAATTTTTTGTACCAGGTTTTGTCTTACTGATAACACGGCGCGGCGACCAAAGTCTTCGAGCTTTACTTTTTCTGAAACGTCTTCGCCAATTTCAAAATCGGGTTCAATTTTTTGAGCATCCGAAAAACTGATGTGTTTGTTTTCGTCGTAATCAAATGAATCTTCTGCAAACTCATCGTCCACAATGCGGCGGTTTTTATAAATCTCCACGTCGCCTTTGTCTGGGTTAACGATAATATCAAAGTTTTTATCGGTACCATACCTTTTAATCAACATGCTTCTGAACACATCTTCGATAATGCTCATTAACATAGCACGATCTATGTTTTTTATGTCTTTGAATTCCGAAAACGATTCGATTAAGTTTACGCCTTCCATAGCTTTTTGTTTTTAGTATTTAAGTTTGATTTTTGATTCTTTTATTTGATTGTAATTTATGACATGTTGTTTGGTAACATTTATTTTTCCTTTGCCTACGGGTTTATTTTCGCGAACGGTGTATTCTAACACCAAACCATCGTTGTTGCAGGATACGAGAGTGCCTTCGGCCTTGTTGCCATCCAACAGTTTAATTTCGAAATTGCGACCAATGTGTTTTGGGTACTGACGGGGCATAACCAATGGTGTGGTGGCTCCGTGCGAACTTACATCGAGTGCAAAATCTTCTTTATTGCGATCGAGCTGCGATTCTATGGCGCGACTAAGTGCCACGCAGTTGTCGATGGTTACACCATGGTCGCCATCAATAAAAACGTGGATGCTGTTATCTGACCCAATTTTGATACCGGTAATAAAAATATCGGTATCCTTCAGGTGGTTGGCAGCGAGGCTTAATATGTATTCTTTTGTTATCAATTTTTTTCCAAAAAAAGAGGGGACTTTTTCGTCCCCCATCCTTATCGTTTTATTTTCGGGCACAAATATAACACTTTTTTTCTATTTCAAAAAAACTAATTATTACAGGTGTCTAACCAACCTTTTGGGCTAGGTGGTCGTACTGTTATATTAAGAAGGCATCTTTATTAATTGTGCATTAACCATGAGCAACCGGACATTTAAAACCATTTTATTTTTAGTGGGTCTGCTTTTTTTGAATATAGAAGCGGCAAAGGCAGGCTTGCTCAACAGGTTTAAGTATTTTATTCATAGCGAATTTAATAATGAGCAACTGGCCTTTTTGTCGATTGGGTTTGTTTTGCTGGCCGGCTTACTTTACGTGATGTTTGCGCCCGTGGCCATTGGCAATCAAAAATCCATTTGGCTCGATTATTCACCAAAAGCCCACAAAGGCGGCACCTACCAAAGTAAAAGAGATCAGGTGAAGCGCATTTCGCTGGTATTAAACAACAAAATGCCAGATTAGCAGGTTTAATTCATTGTTAGATACGTATTTTGTTAATTTTCAGGCCTTTAAACTAAAAAGCCCCGCTATTTGCTGCATTATATTTTGTTTTAGCTTGTATATTTTTATTTTTGTGCAAATTTTAAACTATTAGAAATAATGTCTGACATTGCAAACAAAGTAAAATCAATCATCGTTGATAAATTAGGTGTTGATGAAAAAGAAGTAACCCCAACTGCCAGTTTTACCAATGATCTTGGCGCTGATTCTCTTGATACAGTTGAGCTGATTATGGAATTTGAAAAAGAATTTAACATTGCAAGTCCTGATGAACAGGCCGAAAAAATTGGCACTGTGGGCGATGCTATCTCTTATATTGAGGCTAACGCTAAAATTTAATTTACAACATGCAGTTAAAACGTGTAGTGGTTACAGGCCTTGGCGCTGTGACTCCCTTGGGCAATAGCGTAAACGACTATTGGAACAACCTCATTAACGGCGTAAGCGGGGCAGCACCCATTACACGTTTTGACGCATCAAAATTTAAAACCCAATTTGCCTGTGAGGTAAAAGGTTTTAATCCCGAAACTTATTTCGATAAAAAGGAAGCCCGAAAACTCGACGCATACTCCTGGTACGGCATTGCCGCCAGTGTGCAGGCTGTGGCCGATGCCGGTTTGGAAGCAGAAGGCATTGACCGCAACGAAATTGGCGTTATTTGGGGTAGTGGAATTGGTGGCCTGGATACCTTTCAAACCGAAACCTTTGCTTTTGCAAAAGGCGATGGCACACCCAGATTCAATCCTTTCTTTATTCCAAAAATGATTGCCGACATTTGCGCCGGACACATTTCAATGCGTTTCGGATTCAGAGGTCCAAATTTTGCGACTGTTTCGGCTTGTGCCTCGTCCACCAACGCCTTAATTGACGCGTTTAACTACATTCGTTTGGGTAAAGCCAACGCCATTGTAGCCGGTGGAAGTGAAGCTGCCATTAACGAAAGCGGCATGGGAGGTTTTAACGCCTGCCAGGCCATGAGCACAAGAAACGACGACCCTTCCAAAGCTTCTCGCCCTTATGATAAAGACCGCGATGGTTTTGTATTAGGTGAAGGCGGAGGCGCAATAATTCTTGAAGAATTGGAACACGCACTTGCACGTGGTGCAAAAATTTATGCCGAAGTAATTGGCGGTGGTATGAGTGCCGACGCGCACCATATTACTGCGCCGCATCCCGAAGGATTAGGTGCTACCTTAGTTATGACCCGCGCATTAAAAGATGCAGGCATTTCGCCAACCGAAGTGGATTACATAAATACCCACGGAACAAGTACACCGTTGGGCGATACCGCCGAACTGAAAGCCATTATTAATGTTTTTGGCGAACACGCTTACAAAATGAACATCAGCTCTACCAAGAGTATGACTGGGCACTTGTTAGGGGCTGCCGGTGCCATAGAAGGCATTGCTGCCATTATGGCCATTAAAAACGACACCATTCCTCCTACCATCAATCACGTTACTCCTGATCCGGATATTGATCCAAAACTGAACCTGACTCTTAACACCATGCAAAAGCGTGTGGTAAACATTGCCATTAGCAATACCTTTGGTTTTGGCGGACACAATGCAGCCGTGGTTCTCAAAAAATTTAATTCCTGAGTTGTTTTGGCATTAAAAAAATTATTATCGCTGCTTGGAAACAAAAGTTCGGAGAGCGATAAGGATTTTAAAAAATGGATAAAAAGCACAACCGGGTTTAGTCCAAAAAACATTTCGCTTTACCAACAGGCATTTTTTCACAGCAGTGTTTCGGTTAAACGCAGCGGAACCACTGTGAGCAACGAACGTCTGGAGTTTTTGGGCGACGCGGTACTTGGCGCCATTGTGGCCGATTACCTTTTTAAAATGTTTCCTTACAAGGATGAAGGGTTTTTAACGCAACTCCGCAGTAAGATTGTAAACGGACAGAGTTTAAAAGAGCTGGCACTTAAATTTGGGTTTAATTTATTTTTAAAAGCCAGCCTCACCAAAGAAGAAAAAACAAAATCAAGCGCTTACGGCGATGCCTTTGAGGCCTTTATTGGCGCGGTTTATCTTGATTTGGGTTATAACACAGCTAAAAAGTTTGTGATTTCAAAAATTATAAAGATGCACGTGGATGTTGACGGCCTGATGAATACCAATGCCGATTATAAAAGCCAGTTGCAGATTTATTGTCAAAAAAATAAATTTTCGCTAGAGTATAAATTAGTCAGTGAAGAAAGACAGGGTGCCAATAAATTGTATGTGGTGCAAATTTATGTAAACGAAAAACCATACACGCGTTTTGAAAATTACAGCAAGCGGGTAGCCGAACAAAAGGCAGCACAGCTTACGCTTGAAGAACTGGCTAAGGAAAATGGCTAAACACGTTTTACATAGCAGCGACGACGATTTTGATTTTGTACTCATTGGTATTACCTGTCCCGAAAACCAATACCGCCTGGTGAGCGAAATTAACGATTCGCTGGGCATTACCTTGTTTTTAAGCGATTACCTACCCTTTAATTTAAAGGATGGTAAAATTTTTCAATTTTCGCTTTACCGGTTTTTGGACGAAGAACTTCGGTTGGAATATTTTTTTATCCCAAACACCAGTAATTACAACGAACCCAACCCCAACAGCGCCGACGATTTGTTTGCCGGCATTGACATTGATGAAAGTGTGAAACTGGTAAAAGAATTGCCTAAGACCGATTATTTTTTAATTCTTAAAGGCGAAGACCTGCACAATGTGCGTTTTAAAATATTGGAATGCCTTAAGGGAATTGCCGATATTGTGCAATTGCAGGGCATTGAACCCAACGAGTTGCAAAGCAAAAGAAATTTAATTTTTTAATTTAGCACTGGCATTTGTAATACCTTTAATCTATGGACGATCTTAAAAAACACATCACAAAATTAAGAGAAGACTTTACAAAAGGCCCTTTAACTGAATTGGATGTTAACGCTTTGCCACATCTGCAATTTGAACATTGGTTGAAACAGGCCGTGGACGCGCAGGTGCCCGAAGTGCAGGCCATGACACTGAGTACGGTTTCGGAAGATAATAAGCCTTCGGGACGTATTGTGTATTTACGTGAATTTGAAAATAATAGCTTTTGGTTTTATGGCAATTACGAATCGCGCAAAGGGAAACACTTAGCGGCCAATACAAATGCGGCGCTCACTTTTTTCTGGCCGCAGCTCGAACGGCAAATTCGCATTGAAGGTGAGGTTGAAATTTGCGATGCAATGCACAGCGACAATTACTTTAATGCCCGGCCTTTAGAATCTCAGATTGGAGCCTGGGCCTCGGCACAAAGCTCTAAACTGGCATCCAGACAGGAGTTAGAAGATAAACTGGCTCTTTACAAAAAAGAATTTGAAAATAAAACCGTTGTGCGCCCTCCTAGTTGGGGCGGTTGGGTACTAAAAGCCAATTATTACGAATTTTGGCAGGGACGTAAAAGCCGTTTGCATGATAGGATTGTTTATGAACCGGCAGGAAATTTGTGGAAAATTAAACGATTATCCCCCTGATTCAAATCAATTATTCCTTAATAATTTTATTAAACACTCCCTGCCCGCGGATAAAATAAATGCCCGGTGCCAAGTCCTGTATATTTATTTCATTAGCGCCCACATTTAATTCCTTGCTCTTAACAATATGGCCTGAAACATCCGTAATGGTAATAGTGACCCTGTCCTTTATTTCAATATTTACTTTATCGTTGCTTGGATTTGGGTATATGCTTATTCCATTTCCTTTTAATTCCTTAACAGAATTTAATGTGACCGGATAACTGATTTTACGAATGCTGGAGTAATTATAGTCAACTATGTAAATGTTTCCGGCACCATCACAAGTGCCTCCTTGCAACGAGCCAAATTTAGCAATTGATCCAGGACCATCAATGTTTCCCTGGTTATCCTGGCCAGCAATGGTAGTAACAATCCCATTGTGGTCAAGGTGTCTGATTATTCTTCCACCAAAATCAATTACAAAAATATTATCGTCGTTATCTATTAAAATTTCTTTTGGAGACCGGAATTGTGCCGCGGAACTTTGTCCATCCACAAAACCAAAAACACCGCTACCTGCAAACGTACTCACATAGCCCGTAGTATCAATTTTCCTTATTTTATTGTTATTAGCATCAGCAACGTATAGATTGTTCTTAGAGTCAACCACCATTCCCGTAGGGTATGCAAATCTGGCGTTAACTCCTAACCCATCGGCGTCTCCGGCTACGCTCCCTGCAAAAGTAGTCACAAAGCCTCCCGGCGTAATCTTTCTTATCTTATAGTTTTGTTGATCGGCCACATAAATATTGCCATAATTGTCTGCGGCCATTCCCATCACTGTCATGAACTTTGCACTACTTCCCTGGCCATCCGCATATCCAATCGAGCTACCTGCCAGTGTATTTACATTGCCGTTGGGATAAATCACTCTTACGCTTGGGCCACCCAAGTCGGCAACATAAATGTTACCCAATTTGTCTGTTGCCAATCGGGTAGGTCTGAAAAATTGCGCCGTAGTAATCGGCCCATCCAAAACACTGCAGCATGTACTTGACTTACAGCTCGTAATTGTGCTTACGACGTTGTTTGTTACATCAAGTTTTCTAATCCGGCAGCCGTTTGCCTCAACGAGGTAAAAATTGCCTGAAATCATAATAACATCCCATAAACCTTCGAATGAAGCCGTACTTATTGGTCCATCCGCATTTCCATAGCCTTTAAAATTTACAAGTGTACTTACAGTAACTTGCGCCTGTAACGAAAGTGCGTTAAAAATTATTCCAAATAACACTATTTGCCAGGTTTGTTTTTTACTTTTCATACTGTGCTTTTTCTTGCTAATTAATGTAAATTTAATAAAAACTCAGAAATTATTTCTTACTGCCATCCTTAGAGGTAGATTTATATGACCCTTTGGCGCCCGATGACTGGAAAAAGCAATTGGCATGAGCCCAATTAATGAAGAGCTAAGCGCTAAAAGTGAGCGCCTGGTGCCATAATTACTGGTATTGCCTAAAACTTAGCCCGCAACCTCACCTGTTTGTTTTTGTTGCTCAGTGTGCGATTACGTGGGTACTTAATGCTGTAAGTAAAAATCAGTTTTTGCGTTTCTCCGGCAGGAATTAAATATTTCCATACAATTTTACCATCACCTTTGTTTTCGGTTCCTTTCGAAAGCTCAATGGCTTCTACAATTATTTCGCTGTTTTGTGAAACCGGGAGTTGATCCTCCACATCAATGTTCACGGCGTTTTTGCGGTTGTTTTTAATCACAATTTCGTAGGAATAAAGCGTCTTGCGGTTATTACCCGCCACCTTTTCTTTATTAAAGTCCTTAATCTTGGTGTAGCTCACCACTACTTTGTTATCGCGTCCAAACGACAAGTCAAGCGTATCAGTTACGCTGTTTGGGTTAATGTAGGATTGGCCAACAAAACTTCCGCCAAAATACACGTTGGCCGGTCCTTCAATTAAATCCAGTTCTTCCCAGCCAATAATGCGCGCCAGTAAAAAAGCATCCCGTTCTACTTTAGGCACTGAATAGTGTTTAAACGTGGCATCCAAACTGTAAGTTGTTACTTCCACAATGTATGGCTTTGCATCAGATGGTATAGTGTAGGTTTTTTTAATGTCGAATTCGGCGCTAAGTTCTGATACCTGAACTTCTTCGTAAATTATTTTTTTTGCTGCCTTCTTTTTATCCGAATTATCATTTCCGTTTGCTCTGATTTTTTCTTTGACACTTTTATCTTGTTGCACAACGTAATTGTTTTCGAGGTTGGCCGAACTGGCTTGCGTTTGCTCAACCATTCGGTTATTGGAATATCCACTATTATTATCATAACCTTGATATACGCCAAAATTAAGGTACCATGGTTCTACAGTTGGTTTAGAGGCGCTGCGTGTAGGGTCGGATGTGGTGAGTTTTAATTTTACATTAGACCAATCAATGCCCGTGTTGTTAAAGGCACGCGCTTTGTACACCAATGTTATTGGTTTATTTACTTCTTCCGCCTTTAAATCGTAAAATGGTGCCCAGCCTGCGTCAGAAACAGTGTACTTTAAATCAATTACAGTACTCGTCTTTGTTTCTGTTTGCAGTAACACCATAATTTCGCCAACCGGCTTATTTTCTCCTGCATTCAGTTCTTGCAACTGATCATTAATTCTATTCGCAATGGATTCGCTTTCGGCAATTTTTTTGTCATATTTAGAAACCTCTGTATTAATTTCTTTCAGCCGGCTTCTGTAAAAATCTGCCGCCAGTTTTAATTCGGCTACTGAAACTCCTTTATCATGTCCACCAATACTGCTGTTCTTTTTCAGCAGCTCTCGTTCTTCCTGATAAACGATTAACTCGGCCCTATTGGCTTCTATTTTTAGTTCTTCCGCTTTTAACGAATCACGTAATTGTCTTATTCTGGCGCTCTCGGCTTTTGGCGTTAAATAATTCAGTTTTTCGCTTATACTCAAAACATCCACACCCTGGCCCACATTAACCTGGATGCTTTTGGGAATGAGTTTGGATGACAAATTGGTAAACACCACCTGGGTAATGCCCGCGTTTAAATTGATCTGTTTTTGCTGGTTAATTTCGGCACCTTCCAAAAAAAGTGTTACCTCTTTAACCTGAGTTTCAACAACCAATTCCGGATTTTGTGTCTGAGCCCATCCTAACAAAGGAAAAAAGGCAATACAAATTAATTTTTTCATGTCAAATTTTATGTCTTGAAATTACTACAAATTAGCTCAGCTAAAAAACCCGCGGCATCGAAATAAAATCGGCTCGTTTTGCACTTTGTTTTATCTTTGCCTCATTCTGTTATGACAAAAGAAGAAAAAATAAAAAACTTTGATGCCAATGGTATTGGCCAGTTAAACGATGGCATGTTTGGATTGCCATTTACTTTAGACCAATGCGAAACTGTTTTAATACCCGTTCCGTGGGAAGTAACCGTTAGTTATGGCGGTGGCACGGCTGATGGTCCTAAGGCAATTTTGGATGCCAGCTATCAGGTGGATTTGTTCGACCCACTGGTGCCCGATGCCTGGAAAAAAGGAATAGCCATGGACACAATCAGCGAAGAAGTGCGCGCTAAAAGCGACCGCCTGCGCCAATCGGCCGAAGAGTACATTGAGGCGCTTGCCAATGGAGCCGAGGAAAATCGCGAAGATTTAAAAAAAATATCAGCAGAAATTGGCAATGAATGTTTATGGTTAAATAATTGGGTGAAAACCAAAGTACTTCACTACCTCAACCAAAATAAAACAGTTGGCTTAATTGGTGGCGACCACTCCACCCCGCTGGGCATGATGCAGGCGCTGGCCGAAAAATTTGGCGATTTTTGTGTGCTACAATTAGATGCCCATGCCGATTTAAGAAACGCCTACGAGGGCTTTGAGTTTTCGCATGCCTCCATCATGTTTAATGCCCTAAAAATTAAGGAAGTGAGCAAACTGGTGCAGGTTGGCATTCGCGATTATTGCGAAGAAGAATTTAATTTGATTAACAATAGCAATGGTCGTGTAAAAACATTCTTCGACCGTGATATAAAATACACGCAATACAATGGTGACAGCTGGGACAGGGTTTGCAACCGCATAGTTAACGAATTGCCTCAAAAAATTTACCTGAGCTTTGACATTGATGCCCTTGACCCTAAATTGTGTCCTAACACAGGCACACCTGTAGCTGGTGGATTTGATACTGAACAGGTTTTATTTTTGCTTGAAAAAGTGGTAAAGAGTGGTCGTAAAATAATAGCTTTTGACATAAACGAAGTAAGTCCTGGAAAAGATGGAAGTGAATGGGATGCCAACGTGGCCGCGCGTTTGTTGTACCGCATTGCCAACATGGTGATGCTAAGTAATGGAAAATAAATGCGCTATAACGTTTTAATATTTTTAATTTTAATGAGCAGCATTATGCAGTCTAAAAAACTAAAAGAAGGCATTTACCGCGGTGCAATATCCCTCAATCAGGGCGAAGGCACAGAGCTCCCATTTAATTTTGAAGTTAAATCCAAAGGCAAAAAAACCGTTCTTATTATCCACAATGGCGAAGAGCGCATTCAGGTGGATGAAATAAAAATTACCGGCGATTCGGTAAATTTTAAAATGCCGGTGTTTGATACCGAATTTAGAACCAAACGTGTTGGCGATAACCTTGAAGGGGTTTGGATCAATCATTACAAAACCTCAAAAAACATTCTTTCGTTTAAAGCCGAATACAATCAAGCCAAGCGCTTTTTGTTTGAAGCAGGAAAACCTGAGCCTGTTTTTGAAGGCAAGTGGGAAGTTGATTTTTCTCCCGGTACCAAAGACGCATCAAAAGCAATTGGCCTTTTCCATCACCTCGAACAAACCGATTTTGTTACCGGTACCTTTTTAACCGAAACCGGCGATTACCGCTTTTTGGAAGGAATGAAAAACGGCAATAAGCTTTACCTTTCGTGTTTTGACGGTAGCCATGCCTTTTTGTTTACTGCCGAATTTTCTGAGAACAAACTCATAAACGGGAAGTTCTACAGCGGCGCTTCCTGGCAGGAAAACTGGATTGGGCAACGTAATAACGACTTTCAACTCGCCAACCCCGAAGACATTGCCCTGGTAAAAGACAAAAACGCAGCCTTTAATTTTTCGTTCCCGGCATTAAGCGGTAACCTAATTTCGTTAAACGACAAACAATACCAAAACAAGCCGGTAATAATTCAGGTAATGGGCAGTTGGTGCCCCAATTGTATGGACGAAAGTGCCTACTATGCCGAACTTTACAAGCAATACAAAAATCAGGGACTCGAAATTATTGCACTGGCATTTGAAAAAACCACCGACCTTGAAAAATCAAAACAACTCTTAAACCGCCTTCAAAAACGTTTCGGAATTAATTACCAAATACTGATAACGCAACAAACCGGTAAAGACAAAGCGCAGGAAGTGTTGCCCATGTTAAATAAAATTACAGCCTTTCCAACCACACTGTTCCTCAACAAACAACACCAGGTAATAAAAGTTCATACCGGTTTTAGTGGCCCTGCCACCGGAAACGAATACATTCTTTTTAAAAACAGTACCGAAGCGCTCATAAATAAATTATTACAGGAATAATGTTTACAGGCATCATAGAAACACTGGCAACAGTCGAAAACATTGAACAGGAAAACTCCAACGTTCATTACACATTTTCAAGCAACATTACCGGTGAGTTAAAAATAGACCAAAGTGTGGCTCACAATGGCGTTTGCTTAACCGTAGTAAAAATAAACGCAAACAACTACACGGTTACCGCCATTGAGGAAACGCTTAACCGCACCAACCTTGGAGCATTAAAAAAAGGAAACGTTGTAAACCTCGAGCGTTGCATGCCCGCATCCGGCAGATTCGACGGGCACATTGTGCAGGGACACATTGATACAACCGCCATTTGCACCGAAGTGAATAACCTCAACGGCAGTTGGGAATTTGTTTTCGAACACCAGCAGCAACAAAATTACATGACAGTTGAAAAAGGCAGCATTACCATTAACGGGGTAAGTTTAACCGTAGTAAAATCAACCAACACCACGTTTTCAGTTTGTATTATTCCTTACACCTACGAACATACTAATTTTAAAAGCATCGTTCCCGGCACAACAGTTAACCTTGAGTTTGATATTATTGGCAAATACGTGGCAAGGCTAATGGGTAAATAGCGTAGGTAGCTTTATCAATTCCTCTTCTTTTTTTGTTCAGAAAATTATTTCATCTTTACGTGAATGAAGCTAAGGTCTTTAATCGTTGACGACGAAATTCATGCCAGAGAAAATTTAAAGTACCTGATAGAAAACTATTGCCCCGAAATTGAAGTGGTGGGCATGGCCGCCAACGAAGCCGAGGCCCGTCAGGGTGTTGAATCCCTTAAACCCCAAGTTGTTTTTCTTGATATTTGCATGCCATCCGGCACCGAAGGTTTTGATTTTTTAGACGCGCTTCCTGAAAAAAAATTTCAGGTGGTGTTTGTAACCGCCTTTAAAGACTACGCCATCCGTGCCCTCAACGCCAACGCCATTCATTACCTTTTAAAACCGGTTGATGTTGACGATTTAAAACTTGCCGTAAAAAAACTGGTAAGCACCAACCAATTGTTTACCGAAAATAGCGAGCAATTGATTAATTATATGAAATCGCTCGAAAATCTTTCAAAAGCCCTTTTACCGAGTGCAGCCGTTCCCCGCATTACCATTAATCACGCCAAAGGTTTTAAAATAGTTGACCCGAATGACTTTATGTATCTGGCCGGCGAAGGCAATTATACTTCCATTATTTTTTTAGATGGCAGCAAGTACGTTGATACCAAATCCATTGGGGTTTACGAAGAAATACTGGATCCTCAGCGCTTTTTCAGAATTCACAAATCGCACATTGTTAACGTGATGTGTGTAAAAGAGTTTATCAATAACGACGGGCATTTTGTAATAATGAAAGACAACAGCAAGCTGGCCATATCGCGCTTAAGAGTGCCCCAGTTTTTAGACTTCTTTAAACAAGGTAAAAAATCCTGAGTTCCTTTTAATCAACCACAATCGCATTTTATACAGCCTAATCCGCATTCTGTGCATTTAACCCCTTCCCGCTTAAAAACGATGCTATATTCGTTATAGAATCCCGTTAAATCAAACCAACTTAAACAACTATGGCCAAAAGGTTTATACACAAACTTATTATTCTTTTGGCCGCCTTCAGCTTTGTTCATTTAACACATGCCCAACACTACAATTTTATCAGCTACTCCACCGAATCGGGCCTGGCTCAATCGCAAATACGTTCCATTGCACAAGACAAAAACGGCTACCTGTGGCTGGGCACACTGGCAGGTTTAACGCGCTACGACGGTAAAAAATTTGTAAACTACTCCATTCAAAACGGACTCATTGATAATCAGATTTCTTCTCTGGTTGCCGACAAATTAACCGGCGTTTGGATAGGAACAACCGGCGGTCTCAATTATTTTAATGGCGAAAAATTTCAATCTTACCCCTTTAAAAGCAGCATGGCCGAAAACATGGTTACAGCTCTGGCGCATGACACTCAGGGTAATTTGTGGTTGGCCACCGACGGGGCAGGTGCATGCAGGTTTAACGGAAAAACGTTTAGCTACTTTACCGAAAAAAACGGCCTTGCAAACGACTATGTCAGAACGGTTTGCCTAGATAACAATGGCAGGGTTTGGTTTGGAACCAAAAACGGTATTTGTTACTACGATGGAAAAAATTTTATAAAACCCGATACCAGCCTTGTGCAACCACACAATGTGAGCCACATTTTTTTAGACAAAAACAAGCGTTTATGGTTTAGCACTTTTGGCGAAGGCGTTTATCAATACGATGGCCGCACATTTAAAAATTATAACGAAACCACCGGTCTTATAAGTAATTGGATTCGCTCTGCCATCGAGGATTCGGAAGGCAATATGTGGTTTGCCTCTAAATTTGGCCTTTGCAAGTTTGACGGCAAAACCTTTATGAAATTTACCGAAGCCGAAGGTTTGCCGGTAGATAATTCCAACATTGTTTTTGAAGACAAGGAACGTAACATCTGGATTGGCTCTGATGGCAAAGGCCTGTGTAAATTTTTAGGCGAAACCTTTACCTATTTAACCACCAACGATAATCTGAGCAGTAACATCGTGTTATCAGTGGTCGAAGACAAAGATCAAAACCTCTGGTTCTCAACTTTTGGAAAAGGAATTACCAAAAAAGAAAAAAACAAAACAATTAAATACACCTCGGGCGAAGGGCTAAACAACAACACCATTTGGGCCAGCATTAAAGACAGGAATAATAATTTGTGGTTTTGCACAGCCGATGGTGTAAGCCGCTTTGATGGAAAAAAATTTAAAAACTATGGCGTTGATAATGGTTTAAAAACAAAATCGGTTTTTGCGGTATGCGAAGATTACAATGGTAATCTGTGGTTTGGTACTGAGGAGGGTGTTTCGGTATTTGATGGCAAAGACTTTAAAAATTACACTTCGGATAGTGTCAACATTGGCAGAGATGTGAAGTGCATAGTGGAAGACAATAACAAGTGCCTATGGTTTGCGACTACAAATGGTCTTTATAAATTTGAAAATAACACCTTTACCAAATACACCACCGCCAATGGTTTGTGCAACAATAACCTGTATTCGCTGGCGGTAGATAACAGTAATAATTTATGGATAGGCACAAGAGCAGGCATAAATTATTTTGACGGAAAAACATTTTCAAAAATTCTGATTGACGATATTTTTAATTCGAACAACATCTGGTTTTTAATTTTCGATAAAAAAGAATCGTTGTGGATTGGCACCAACAGTGGCGTGTTTGTTTTGGATGTAAAGGAATACCGCCAATCCAAAAAAATAAATTTCCGCCACTACACTGTTTTTGATGGTTTGCCCGGCATGGAGTGCAACCAAAATGCGGCCTTCAGAGATCATTTGGGCAATATATGGATGGGCACTTCAGAGGGAGTTATTAAATACGATCCAAACATCCGCGATTTTCATGCCGACAAATTTGAACCCATTACACACATTTCGGGCGTACGTCTCTTTTTAAAAGACACCAACTGGGCCCATGTTACTAAAGACTTTGACTCGGTTAGCCTGTTACCTAAAAATTTAACGGTTAATTATCAAACCAAACATTTTACTTTTGATTACATTGGCATAAAACTCAGCAACCCCTCATCGGTTCGTTACAAATACATGCTCGAAGGCTTTGACGAAAACTGGTCGGCCACCACCGATGCCAGCTTTGCCACCTATTCTAATCTGCCAAGTGGCAAATACACTTTTAAGGTTATTGCCGGCGATGTGGTGGGACATTGGAATAAAATACCTGCCACTTTTAGCTTTGAGATATTGCCTCCCTTTTGGACCCGCTGGTGGTTTGTTTTAATTTGTGTTTTGGCCGGTCTGTTTATTCTTTGGGGAATATACTACCTGAGAGTAAACGAGCTCCGTAAGAAACACCAAACACAGCAGCTCGAATTCAAATCCAAACTCATGGTGTTGGAACATCAAAGTTTAAATTCCAGCATGAACCGCCATTTTATTTTTAACGCGCTTAACTCCATTCAGTATTACATGAACAAAGAGGATAAGCTTTCGGCACACAAATATTTGTCGCGCTTTGCAAAACTCATACGCATGAACCTCGATAGCTCGATGAGCAACCTGGTTCCTGTTTCGGAAGAAATTACCAGGCTCGACCTTTATCTGCAAATAGAACTCATGCGTTTTGAAGATAAATTTGATTACACCATTAGTATTGCCGACGACATTGATACCGAGTCCATCGAAATACCGCCCATGCTTTTACAGCCCTACGTTGAAAACAGCATCCTGCATGGCATTTTACCTGGCAACAAAAGTGGCCGCATCGATATTCGGGTGGAACATAACAGCGAGCAACACATTGTGTTTAGTATTCAGGACAATGGCATTGGTATTGAAGCAAGCAAGGCTAAAAAAAACGACAAAAAAAATCCGCACGTGTCGCGTGGCACATCCATTACGGCACAAAGAATTCAGTTGCTTGGGGCCATGAACAACATCAATATTTCTATTAAGGGCCCTTTTGATGTTAAGAATGCCGAAAACGAGGTGTTGGGAACCAGAGTGGAATTAATTATAAATTAAATGTTAAAATTTAGGTTATTAACAAGTTATTACGTACCTTTAATCAAGAATCAGAGGAGGTTTCAAATGAAATTCTTAAAAATATTTTTATTGCTTTTAGTTCCTGCAATTACAACTGTTAGTTGCAGAAAGGCATGCATTCAGCCATCAACCAATGTAACTGCGGAAACGCCTGCACTAAGTGAAGAACTAAACAACAACGTTTCTGCACGCTCAGGCGAAGTTACCGAAGAACCAACTAAAGGCACTACAATCACAGAAGTTGTGGCCTCAGGCGACGGCGACCGCGATGGCGGAGATAAACGACAAAAAAAGCGTTAATCATACTTCTTAAAATTTTGAGGCCCTTGCACAAGGGCTTTTTTTATTTTTTAAAACTCAATTCCTAAAACCGTTTATGAAACAATTTTTACCCATTCTCTTCATTGTTGTTTTACTTCCATCATGTGTGGTTTTTCATTCGGGGAGTGTAAGCAGCGGTCCATTATTAAACATTAACGACAGCTATCTTAAAATGGCTAAAGGGCAGGCAAAATCAGTATATGTGTTTGGTTTGGGCAGCCTTGGCAACAACCAATTGGTTCAGGATGCGAAAAAAAACATGTATTATAATTTTCCTATTCATAAAAACGAATACTATGCCAACTTTACCACCGACATAAATAAAAAAATTATTTTTGGTA